>JAJDVC010000019.1 GCA_022826305.1 Gammaproteobacteria bacterium
CCTTCACGGCTATCGTCACGTCCAGATCGGGGTTCTCCTGCTTGGCGTGCAGGGCGGCAAACAGCCCGGCGCCGCCCGCCCCGAGAATCAGGATGTCGGTCCTGACAATATCCGGGGTCATGGGAGAGACCCGCCCTTACAGGACATGAACCACGAACACCCCGCCGACCAGCAGGGCGGCGACAAGGCCCGGGATCACCCACCTGTCCAGGACCGTACCGTGGCGCAGTCGGGCCGGTGCAGCCAGCTCCAGCACCAGGAGGCGGACACCGAAAAACAGGTGCAGGGCCAGCAGGACAACCAGACCCCATTCGGCAATCTTCACGACCGGATTATCGGTAAACGCCAGAGCCGAATCGAGTGCCCCGACCCCTTCCAGCGCCGTTCCCAGCAACAGGAAATGGGCTGGCAGGAACAGCGCCAGGACCAGTCCGGAAATCCGGTGCGCCAGTGCGGCCAGGTAGCCTGGATGAGAGCGCAGGGGGTGCATGGACATTCAGAAGACCGCTGCCACGGCGCGCAGGCCCATGACCAGCAGTGCCACGGCGAACGCCAGCGCCGTTGCGTTTATGAACGGCCAACCCAGCTGCGTCCATTCCCGGAGGATATTCCGCAGGCCGATCGGCACATGCACGACAACCGCCAACACGAACAACGAGTAATATCCGGCCCACCACACGTTGCCGGCGGTGCGGGACAGGATCTCCGCGCCGGTCAGCCCGTTCCTGACCGCGACCAGGATCAGCACGAGGTGGACGACCACCAGCGGGGCAAGCACCATGGCGGACAGGCGTTGCAGGACGAACAGGCATCTTTCCATCACTGGCCTCCCGACCGGGCGGCACCAGTCAGCGCCATGCGCTTCAGCCCCGCGATGCTTTCGGACGGGGCCAGTCCCACCGGACAATGCCGCGTGCAGTTCCCATGCGTATGGCAGGAACTGCATCCGTCACGGCCAAACACCTCCTTCAGGGTTTCCCGCTGCTTGCCATGCCGCTCGTCGTTGACCAGCGTCCAGGCCCGGTTAAGCGCCGCAGGCCCCGCATAATCCCGGTTCCAGAGCACCACGTCGCATGCGCTGTAGCATACTGCGCAGTTGATGCACTGCAATCCTGCATCCGCCAGCCTGCGGCGGGGAGAGTCGGGGTCCACCTTCTGCGGAGGCGCCGACCGCGTCCGGTTACCCGAGAACCGGGCCCCGGCTTTCTCCCAGGTATCGAGAAAAGGGGCCAGATCACATACCAGATCCTTGATTCTCGGCAGGTTCCGCAGGGGTTCCACCGTCAGTACGCCCTCGCCCATTACCCTGTTGACATGCGTTCGGCATGTCCAGCGCGGCCGCCCGTTGACGACCATCGCACAGGTTCCGCACACTCCCACGCGGCACGAGAACCGATAGGCAAGACCCGGTTCATGATGTCGCTGCACCTCGGTGATCACGTCCAGCACCGTCTGGTCCCTGCGAACCGGAACCCGGTATTCGACCAGCCTGCCCGTTTCCGTGCCGCGCCAGATTCTTACCCTCATGTCGGTCATGGACGGTTGCAACACGCGTAGTGAAAATTTCCTCGATGAACCGACAGCACCACTGGTAATGAAAAACCCACAAGACCGGGCATCCTTCAGGCCATTCCCGGGTTTCCGGTCCCGGCAATACGCTCGTGCGAACGACCAGATACCTGCCTTCCCGGCGCCTGCGATCATATGCTAGCACAAATGCCGATCATGGTCCGCGAGAAAGTTTCCGTTCCGGACAACACTGACGCTCAGGGCCTGCCCGGCACTGCATGATCCGCACGATGGCCGAGGTTCAGCGACTTTCCCCTGCCTGGACTCCATCCTCGGCACCCGACAGTTCCCGGGCAATCATTTCCGGGGTCTCCCAGGTCAGGGGGCCTGTCCTTCCGCTTCGGATATCATGAAGCATCACCTTGGCGGCCTTTTCCATATCCACTCTCCCGCCCCTGACAAGGCAGCCGCGCTTTCGCCCGATCGCCTGCAGCAGGGCCTCATTGCTGCATGATCCGTCCTCCAGGCCATAACGCCTGAACAGCATTCCGGGATGATTCTGCCTGAGGTGGTGTACGGAAAACAGCGCAACATCCAGATGATCCATGGCCGTATCGCGAATCGCTCCGGTTATGGCCAGGCGAAATCCGCTGTTGCGGTTTTCCACACGCGGCCACATGAGTCCGGGCGTATCAAGCAGCATGAATGCATCCCTGATCCGGACATGCTGCTGCTGGCGGGTGATGGCCGGTTCGTTCCCGGTCCTGGCAACGGCCCTGCCGGCAAGCCCGTTGATCAGGGTCGATTTGCCGACGTTGGGGATACCCACGACCATGGCTACAACCTGGGTGGCCGTCCCGCCAGCCTGGCGATACAGATCATCGCACGCTGCGGGGACTCGCGAAAGGTTTCCCGGCTTGCGCGCATCGGCAACCAGCACCCGGCTGTCCGGCCCGACCCCAATCTCCCGTACCCATGCCCGTGTCAGCGCCTCTTCGGCCAGATCGGCCTTCGCCAGTACCGTCAGACAGGGCTTGTCCCGCCTGATCCTGGCGAGCATCGGGTTTGCGCTGCTGTACGGAATCCTTGCATCACGCATCTCGATGAAAACATTCACCTGCGAATACATGCTGCGAATCTCCCTGCCTGCCTTGTGCATATGACCCGGAAACCACTGGACACCCTTCAGGTGATCGATCTGATCGTCTTGCATGTCGCCGTATTGCTGTACGTTGTCCGCATTGTGCAACACTCGCCGGGCATCATGCAAAACCGGAGTCGCCAAATCCCGCCCTGTCGGCCGCTACGGCGTCCACTGCAGCCCCGGGGACCCTGTCATGGCGACACCCGGTCCCCGGGGTTGCGGTTGCCGCGCAGGAGGTCGTCCCAGGTCGGTTCTGATATATTCCGGCTATCACGCAAACCGAACAGCCCGCTATCGCCTCGTACCCGGTCATGTGCATACTCTTTCTGGCTATCGACAGTCATCCCGACTACCCCCTGATCGTTGCCGCCAACCGGGATGAATACCACGGACGGGCTTCCGCAGCCATGTCCTTCTGGCCCGATTACCCGCAGGTGCTTGCCGGGCGGGACCTCGAGATGGGCGGAACCTGGCTTGGCATCACGCGAGGCGGCAGGTTCTGCGCGATCACCAATCTGAGGTCCGGAGCCGGCCGCGATGACGCGCTGTCAAGCAGGGGGGAACTGGTAAGGCAGTTCCTGACCACCGTGCAACCGCCGGAACGCTTCAGCCGGTTCCTGCCCGGCGCAAGGGACCGGTACAATCCCTTCAATATCGTTTTCGGAACACCCGGCCGCCTCTTCACGTTCAGCAGCCAGGACAGGACCCCGTCCCGTCTGGGCGCCGGGTTCCACAGCATCTCGAACGGCCGGATGAATGAAACCTGGCCCAAGATGTCGCACGGCGTCCGCCAACTGACCCTGCTGTTACAGGGACAGTCCGCGATAAGTACCGACCAGCTCAGCCGGATCATGCAGAATCCGGCTCGACAAGGCTGCATGGACGCCACGGAAACACTTTCCGGGAACGGACCGGACCCGCTCATTTCATCGATTTTCATACGTGGCGAGCACTTCGGTACCCGTTCAACTTCATGCGTCCTGTTTGGAAGCGATGTCATCCAGGTGAGCGAGCAGCGCTACGACCGGGAGGGAACGATCACCGGCGCCTCCGAATTCACGATCGAGGACTACCATGCCTGAGGTCAGGACAATCCTGGTCATCAAGCACATGTCCAGTCAGAATCCCGGCATTTTCAGGCAGCTTGCCGTGAACCGGGGAATCCGTTTCTTCGAGATCGACCTGCATGCCGGGGATCCACTTCCCGATCCGGCGCATTTCGATGCGGTCTGGGTAATGGGCGGAACCATGAACGTCTGGGAGGAAGACGCCTATCCGTGGCTGGCCGGGGAAAAGGCAATGATCAGGCGGATCGTTCACGATCTCGATACGCCTTACCTTGGAATCTGCCTGGGCCACCAGCTGCTCGCCGATGCACTGGGCGGAGAAGTCTGCAGGGGCCGGGAATTCGAAATCGGATCGTATCCCATCCAGCCAACCGAACAGGGCAGGCGCCATCCCCTGCTTGCCGGCCTGTGCTGGCATGTCCCCTGGGCCAACGTGCACATCGCGGAAGTCTCCATGCCGCCCGAGTGCGCCAGGGTGCTGGCGCGCAGCGAACACTGCAGCAATCATGCCATGGCGATCGGAGACAGGGTCTTTTCCGTCCAGTTCCATCCCGAGGTCTGTGAAACGACGCTGGCTGGCTGGCTGCAGATTCCCGGCATCACTGCGTTCCTGCTGGATCTCATGGGTGAGACAGGGTTCAGGACATTCAGGCACGACATCGAGGCCAACCGCCCCCGAACCAGTCAGGGCGCCCTGCGCCTGTTCGACAACTGGCTCGGTCTGGTCTTCCCGGAAAATGGACGGAATGCCTGAAACATGCCGTCTGCGGGAAGTCAGTCATGCTGCGGCTGGCAGGAACCGGAACGAGGCCTGTCGGCTTGCCGGCAGAACCCTGTTCAATTCCGGATCATCCATACCCCGGCCCTTCCCCATTGAACGATAGGAACTGTCATGTCGCCGTGGCCGGTGCCGGTATCGTCGGCGTCTGTTGTGCACTGTGGCTGCAGCAGCGGGGCTTCAGGGTAACGCTGACTGACGGCAACGAGCCGGGCTCGGGCGCATCCTCCGGCAATGCCTGCACCATCGCCCGCTACGGCTGCATTCCGATCAACAGTCCCGATATGCCCGGCCGCATACCGGGCCTGCTTTCAGGAGGCGAAAACCGGTTCAGCATCAGCCCGTGGTACGCACTTGCCCACCTGCCCTGGCTGATCGCGTTTCTGAAACACTGCAGCCGCCACAAGGTCAATCACATCGTCGAATCGCTTGCTTCCCTGCTCGCATCCGCCCATGATGGCCTTGACCCGCTGGTCGAACTGACCGGCACCGGCGACCTGCTGGCCCGGGACGGCATCCTGATGGTGTACGAGAGCCGGGCAGCCTTTGAACGGGAACGGGAAAGCAATCGCCTTCGGGAAAGACACGGCTCCCGGTTCACCGAACTGAACAAGGGGGAAATCGGGGAACTGGAGCCCGCGCTCAGGCGACCGTTCGAAAAGGGACTGTTGCTCGACGATATCTGCCGGGTTCTGGATCCTGCCGCCCTGGTGAAGCGGTTCTTCCGACACTTTCTGGATGCCGGGGGCGGATACGTGCCGGAGCATGTACGGGGCATCGTGCATACGCAGCAGGACATGAAGATCTTCATGCACAGCGGGAAATTCCTGCGTGCAGACAGGATCGTGATCAGTTGCGGCGCCTTTTCGCGGCAGATAGAAGGATGTGACTCGGAAAAGCTGCCCCTTGAAACCGAGCGTGGATACAACATCCAGTACGCCGGTCTGCAACACCTGCTGAGTCGTCCGGTCAGCTGGACGGAATGCGGGTTCTATGCCGTACCCATGCACCAGGGACTGCGCCTTGCAGGGACGGTGGAAATCGCCGGGCTCGCCGCACGAAAGAACCTTCGGCACATTGAGTTCCTGATCCGCAAATCCCGGGAAATGCTCGACATCCACGATCCTCCCGATTCGGACTGGCTGGGGTTCAGGCCTACCCTGCCGGACTCCCTGCCGGTAATCAGCGCATCCCGGCACTCCCCGAACACCTACTATGCCTTCGGACACCAGCATCTCGGGCTGACGCTGGCCGGCATTACCGGGAAGCTGGTGGCGCAACTCGCAGCGGGAGAAGACATGTCGCTCAACCTGGGGCCGTTCTCCGCAGATCGGTTCCGCTGAACTGCCACGGCGTTCAATCCGGCCACTGCGCCTTCACCTCGCAAGCGGGTTGCCGACTGTCCCGCAGGGCCGGATTGCCGAAAGTGCGCGAAACCATCCGTCCGGACGGCATTCCAGCCGGTATCCGGCGCGTCGGTCACCATCTTCGGCAACACGCCACCGTCGAGCGCCTCGATATCCTGTGCCGGGGATCCCGGTGTGCTCGCACCCGGCATGATGCCATCGACGCAATCCTCCGACACACCGGAATGGTGGACTTGCTGGCGCAACGCGCCTGTGCCGGGGCAATACCGCAATCCCTGCATGCCCGGGCAAATCGCGCCCGGGCCGAAAGGCAGGCCGGATCGTCTTCGAACCTGCCGGGAAGCGGCCTGTCCCCGAGAGACGCAAGCTTGTCGCTCGGCAATCCCCCGGTCCGATGGTTGCAGGCATGGAAACCGACCCCGCAATTGCGAAGGCAACCCCCGAAGCCCCGTCCCACATCCCGACACATGGCAGTACGATCCCCGGCATACGGGTCGGGCATCATCCATTCCCCGGCATGACGGATTGCGCCGATTTCCGCAGCCTGCCAGGTTGCGTATCCGCTCAGGCCGGAACGACTGCCCGATCATGACCGCGGTAGGGTAACATACACGTCAAATCGCAAAACCCGCCTGCATCATGACCCGGAACAAAACTGTTCACCCGACACTGCATACGGCATTGCATCTCGACGGTTCCGTCGATGCGCTGAAGACATTCTACGCCGGCTGGTCAGACCACTACGAAGAGGATACCCTCTCATGGGGCTATGCGGCACCGGACCATGCCCTCGTCCTTCTGCAGTCGAGCGGCCCTGATCCCGCCTTGCGGGTAGATCCGCGGAACCCTGACCTGCGCATCATGGATGCAGGATGCGGTACCGGGCTGATGGCGAAAAGGCTTCACGCGGCCGGATACCGGAACATCGACGGCTTCGACCTTTCCCCGGAAATGGTCGAGATCGCCAGGCAATCCGGACTTTACCGGGTTCTTGAAGGGAGCGTGGATATCAATGCCCCGGTACGAAGCGCATGGCGGGGTCGCTATGATTGCACGATCAGCATCGGCGTATTCACGCCGGGGCACGTTTCGCCGGAATCCCTGTCCCGGCTGGTCGACCTGACTCGTGCGGGTGGAATCATCGTTGTCAGCACCCGGGTTGCCTATTGCACATCCGAAAACTATCAGGACTTCTCGCAGGAACTCGAAGAAAGGGGAGAAATCCGCCTGCTTGCCAGTCACAGGGATGCACCCTACACAACGGATGAGGCCGCCCACTACTGGCTCTATGTCAGAACCGCCCCTGCATGATGTCATCACAAGATGAAGAATTCATGATGCAATGCAGCGAAGCAATTTTCCGGAGAGCCCGAGATGACCGAAGCGCACCACGGACATGATCTTTCGGACCAGACATGGTCCCTGCCGGAACCCCATCTGCCGGGGCGGCGTGGCTCGGGACAACCGGCGTTTCCCCGATGCGGTGCTGTGGATCCTGCGCACAGGCGCGCCCTGGCGGGACCTGCCGCCGGACTGCGGAGACTGGAAGAACACCCATCGGCGGTTCTGCCGCTGGCGTGACAAGGGGGTCCGGGAGAGCCTGCCGGAACAGCTCGTGGATGAACCGGACCACGCATGGCTGATGATCGATGCGAGTCACATCAGGGTCCATCCTCATGCAGCTGGCGCACGCGGCGGGAATCAGGCGATGGGTCGCACAAGAGGGGTCTCGACACGAAGGCATCTGGCCGTGGCTGCGCATGGTCTGCCGCTCCGGGTGATTGCTGCAGCAGGCGCCACGGCGGATTGCAGCCCGGCTGACGTCCTGAT
>JAJDVC010000116.1 GCA_022826305.1 Gammaproteobacteria bacterium
GTAACCAGCGCTCCCGAGACCCCTTGCTGGCTGCTGAAAGCGCTTCCCACCCCAAAATATCCTTGAGATGTCCTGCAATCAAGATGTCTGTTTCCGTATGCGCCTGCTCCTTGCGGTACACCGCAAGATTCAGACCGTCGATACTGATCACGTCCTTGTCCCCGATACCCGTATCCGGTATCACGGCACGCGTCCCGTCGGCTGCCCCCGCAGTCAGCCTGCCCATGAGATCGACCTACTCCAGGTCTGACCGGGATTCCACCTGGGCAATCAGGTTGGGATGCACATACAGTACTGCCCGGGGTACCGTTCAGCTATCGCCTGGTTTTCGAACCAGTGGTCGCCGTACATGTAAGTTGAAAGGACTCAACAACCGGCAGATCAGTTATCCCGGCTATCCGATCCAGCACCATATTTCCGATATGAATGCTGCTGCCCGCGCCTGTCACCACCCCCCCTTCCCCGGTACCGACAAGCCCGGGTTTATTGATGAACCCCCGGTTTTTCTGCACTGGACAATCCGGGAGAACCGTTAATGACGCAAACCCTGTCGCTGACCCGCTCGGTGGCGTGATCAGGTTCGGCAGAACCAGCCATGCACAAGGGTACCCGGCAGGGCATGCCCGTCGCCACCAATTGCTTGAATTGCATGATCCGATATCTGTTCCGA
Organism: Gammaproteobacteria bacterium; assembly: GCA_022826305.1. Taxonomy (GTDB): domain Bacteria; phylum Pseudomonadota; class Gammaproteobacteria; order Arenicellales; family Poriferihabitantaceae; genus Poriferihabitans. The sequence continues at coordinate 671 of JAJDVC010000116.1, forward strand.
GCACGAAATAACAGTTCACACCAGTCGGCCGGTGATATGGAAACACCGGGAAGGGGTCTTGCCATGTCGGAATACCTGCCGGGCGGCGCGTGTTACAGGCGAATACACCCGTGAACCGGATTGATCCTGTTTTCCACGACAGAATATAATTCCATCATGCAGTCTGTTTCGTCAGGTGTGAAAAACATGTTCGAAATCTCCAGGCCGGCTCTGCTTGCCATGACACTTGTCTGCTTCGCGCTGGCCCAGCCAGCCCGGGCACAGTCGACCGTACCCGAAAACCCCGAGAGCATGGGGCAATTCCTCGGAGCAAGGCAGACCGATCACCCTGACTGGTTCAAGGAAAGTTTCCTGGAACTCGAGGAGGACATTGCCGAAGCGACGGAACAGGGCAAGCGTCTGGTCGTCTACTTTCATCAGGACGGCTGTCCATACTGCAACAAGCTGGTAGAGGAGAACTTCACGAATCCCCGGATTCTGGAACTGATGCAGGACAAGTTCCAGTTGGTAGCCATCAACATGTGGGGTGACCGGGAGGTGGTGCAGGTGGGTGGCCGGGCATTTTCCGAAAAGACCCTTGCCGCCGCGCTTGACGTGGACTTCACCCCCACACTGCTGTTCTTCTCGGAGGACCGGAAAGTGGTGCTGAGGCTTGACGGCTATTATCCGCCGACGGAATTCATTCATGCGCTCACCTACGTCTCGGACAAGCTGGAAACCGTTATTCCTTCTCGCATTACCTGGCTGAAATCAGGCAAGGACATGATGCCGGCCAATTGTCTCCGGCTGACTGGCTGGAAGCATCTTCGGCACTACCGGATGACACGGGATCAACGCCCGTCATGGTGCTGTTCGAGGAACCGGACTGCACTGACTGCGACCTTCTGCACAACATGACATTCCGCGATGATACGGCTCGGAACCTGCTCAGACGATTCACCGTCATCCGGCTCAATCGCTGGTCGGATGAAACCGTCACCAGGCAGGACGGAACACCGACCACGGCCAGGCAATGGGCTGTGGAACTTGGCCTGGGATTTTCTCCTGCAATCGTGCTTTTCGACGCCAACGGAGAAAGGATCATCACCGGCAATGCCATGTTCAGGACGTTTCATGTTCTCGGGATGCTGGATTACGTTGCATCCGGCGCCTACCATCATGAACCGAGCTTCCAGCGCTATCTGAGCGAGCGGGCCGAACGCATTCGCGCCACGGGACAGGATGTCAACATCTGGACCTACTGATATCGGTCTTCAAGTCATTTTGACAGGAACCGGGAATCTGTGTATAAACGGAAGCCATGAACTGTCAGCTTCTTTCTGGCGAATATCATTCACCGCGAGGCATGGTGCCTCGGAAGGGTCGTTGCGACATCCCGGCAACGGGCCATCTGGTTTCGAGCACTGCACCAGTCGATGCGGCAAGACCCATCCGACCAGTCATCGATGTAGCGCACCAATCCGTCATGAATCCTGCAGGCTGCACGCGGTTGACCACACTGGTCCTGTTGCTGATCCTGACCCTTTCCGTCGGCCAGGCCGGTTCATCGGTGCTGCATGGACCGCAATGCACTTCCGGGGAGGCGTGGAGTTTCCAGACCGAAACCCCGCAGGAATCAAGCGATACCACGGAAGAGGAGGAAGACCCCGAATGCTGAGAGCGCCTTGGCACGGACGAAATCGGATTGTCCGCAAACACAGCGATAGCCCTTGGCCAGCCTGTACTATCCCAACCATAACGAGGAAACCGATATGAAAACCTATCTATTGCTCATCATTTCAGCACTGTCTGTGACAGTGGGGCTCAATGCCCAAGCAGAAAACAAACCCGTCGGCATCACCGCAGACCTGATGTCCGTGACCGTCACGCACAACGGCGCGCCGGTGGAAATCAAGCGGAATCAGGACAACAAGAACAAGGTCATCGCCGCCTTCTCCAAGACTTCCCGTCCCTGCCCGCCCTTTTGCATCCAGCCGATGGTGCTGACCCCGGGCCTGGAAACCCTCGGGGAACTTGAGGTTATCAATTACGCCACAAAGATGGCGGGTGGCGATTCCAGTATCCTGCTGGTTGACTCCCGAACGCCCGACTGGGTGGCAAGGGGCACGATTCCCGGCGCCATAAATATTCCCTGGACGGACCTCGTACCCGCCAAGGGCGCGACTACCGAAGGCATCACCAGAATCATGACAGAGCAGTTCAATGTGGGACTTGCCGAAGGCGCGGATGAAATCGCCATTGATGAAGCACTTGCGAACAATACCGTTTCCGAGGTCTTCGATTACTCCGATGCGCGAACCCTGGTCCTCTTCTGTAACGGGATGTGGTGCGGGCAATCTCCGGCCAGCATCACCACGCTCATGAAGTACGGCTACCCGGTCGACCGCATCAAGTGGTATCGAAGCGGCATGCAGGCCTGGGAAATTCTCGGGCTGAGTACGGCCAAACCCTGAACCTCACCTGAAACATCGGGCACGGCACCGGATGCCGTGCCCGACCTGATTCCTCATACCGGTTTATTCCCTGCCGATCAGCACGCTCCCGTATTCCGGCAGCCTGTCCGGCGCTTCCAGATAGAGGCGGGCCACCCTGCGGATCGGGTCGGTCCCGACCCGCACGATCCGTGCATTGAATGCCGGATCAGGAAAAGCCGTGACCCGTATGATATCCCCGGATCCGGAAAACAGTTGTCCCAGTGCATGGAGCGGCAATTCAAGCACCTTGTCGCCAGCCCCCAGTATCATCTGGATTGCCGGATATCCCTCCGGATAGACGCGTTCCCCGGCACGTGCCGCCAGACCGAGGACAATGCCTGATTCCGGGGCCCGTATACTGCCCGCCAGCAGTCGATATCTTGCCTGGGCCAGGTCCGAGTCGGCCCGGGCAAGTGCCGACTGCGCATCCAGGGAGCGGATTTTCGCCAGATCCAGCTCCACGGCTGACAAGGACCCCTCATCATACAGGACGCTGTCCCGATCATGGCTGCGCACGGCCTCTTCGTGCACGGCCATCGCGTATGCCCGGGCGGACTCGGCGGCAGCTACCGCAGCTCGGTAATGGCGGTTGTCCAGTTCCAGCAGCAGGTCGCCCCGCATGACCGAATCTCCTGCTGCATGGTGAATGGCGGCAATCTCTCCACCGGTACCGACACCAAGCCGGTAAACCCGTTCCCGGGAGACGCTGGCGGTCAGCATGTCCGCTATTGCGATTGCCGGCAGCAACAACAGGCCGATTGCGGCCGCATACCTGGAAACGGATCTGTTCATGGCTTATGATTCCATCTTAGTGTTCTACGGGAACGGCTCCGACCATCGCGTCAATCTGCTCCCAGACCATCACGCGGTCGTAGAGCAGTTCCATATTCCGATGCAATGCACGAGCCACCTGTTCGTTCGCCGAGCCGATCCTTGCCCGGACTTCCATCTCATACTCCATTCTGGTCCTGTCCAGGTCAAGTTCACGGTACTCGAGTTCGGCCCGGGCAGCATTGATCTCGAGCTCCAGGCCTGCGAGCTGCTGAATCAGCTCGAGCAACCTGATCCGGATCTGCTGCTGCTGATCCGCCAGAACCGCTTCACGCCGGGTGACTTCGGCAGCAAGCCTTTCTATTTCGCCCTGTCGCTTCGCGCTGCTGCGCAATGGCAGGTTGAGGTACAGGGAACCGCGCAGGGTATCCCGGAAATTGCCGTATTGCTCGGCATAGCCGGTCGCCTCGAAACGCAGTCCAAGCTCCGCATCCATTTCACGACTTGCAGCCTGCAGTCGACTGCGGGCAGCCTGCAACTCGTTGCGGGCTGCCGCAAGGATTTTTGAACCCTGGATGGCACTGGTCAGCATTTCCTCATAATCCGGGAGCGGGCGGTCATACGACGAGATGTCCGGTTCGACCATCTGGTCCGGATACGCATCAGGCCGATTGAGGGCAAGCGCCAGCCTGAGGCGACTGGACCGCTGTTCATGAGCAACCTTTCCCCTGGCAGCATACCTGTCAAGGTAAATCGATTCCAGGGCTGCGACATCAACCTCGGATACCTCGCCAAACCGCTCCCTCGCCTCCCGCTGCCTGTTGAATGTCAGATAGGCCAGGGTCATGGTTTCGTCCGCGGCAATGTATGCGTAATCGGCGACGATCACATCCAGAAAGGCCCGGATGACCTCCAGGCGGTTCTGCGCCTCAGCCAGGTCCCGACCAGCCTGGGCGGCGGATACGCCGGCATCCAGCGCTGACCGACGCATGCGGGTTGCGCCGAAGTCGGCAAGCGGCTTGTCAATGACCAGGGTGACCCTGCTGTCGTCGACGTAATCCCGACCGGGAGAGCCCTGCTTGTCTGTGCTGCGCAACTCGCCCCGCAGGAAAACATCCAGGACATTTTCGGCTCCAAGCGCCGCAATGCGTGCATTCGCCAGTGCCACGGATGCCTGGGACTGCAATATGTGCGGATGATTCCTGTCACGAATCTCCAGAGCCTCTCCCAGAGTCAGTATCCTGGGGAAAGGATCCGTGGATTCGGCCTGGATGAACGGCGGGGACACCTGCAGGCAGATACCGGAGCAGACCGCCAGCAACATGTACCGCATCGTGGCGTCTCCCGCTCGCCGCGCCAGCACTCAGCCCTGTATCCGGGCTTCAGGAGCAGACTGGTGCGCCCTTCGGAATCTGGTAAAGCTGCTTTCCAGGTATTTTTCCTCCAGAACATATTCTCCGAGAAGAATGAAATCCTGTGCATTTTTCAAGGCGCCGGTATAGCGGGCAACCAGTTCCCCCTGCGGATTGAAAAAGGCAAAAACCGGCGTGGCGCGGACACGCAGGGACTTCAGGGCGAACTCCTTCTCCGGCACTTCATTACCATCGAAATCAACCACCAGCAGGTCTCCCTCGGCATTCAGCGCGATGCAGCGGAAATGCTCGCCGTAGAACGACTGGACCGCTGCGCGATTCATTACCTGTTTCTTCATTCTCGCGCACCAGGGGCATTCGGGTGTTTCAAACATCACCATCAATGCAGTCTTTCCCTCGTCGCGCACGGTCTCCAGTTCTTCCTGCAGGTCGCCGAACGTGGTATCGAAGAAACCGTCCGCATCAACCAGTACATCTCCCTGACCACGGGCAATGCCGGCGAAACCCGCCAGACATGCCGACAACAGGATCAGGACATGGATATTGAACGTGCCAGCTTTCATGATTCCACCTTATAATACAGGGCAATATCAAGAGAATATACATGTTTGCCGGAACAAATTCGACCATGACCACCCGGTTCACGGTTTCTGTCGTTGAGGGACCGGCGAACCGGGCGCCTTCTCCTGCCGGACCCATGGCGCCCGGCAGGAACTAGGACATCGCCCGATCCGGTTCTCTGCGACGACACCCTCATGAAGTACCTGCCCCTGTTGCTGGATGTTTCCGGGAAACCTTGTCTGATCATCGGCGGCGGCATCATCGCAACACGCCGTGCATCGACCATCTCGCGATCCGGCGCCAGCATCGACGTGATCGCAATCTCGGCAACCGATTCCATCACCAGAACCGTTTCCTTGAGCGGTGGAACGATTCACCTGCGCGCCTGGCATCGGGACGATATTGAAAAGCGATACAGTTTCGTGGTCGCCGCAACCAACGACAAGGCGGTCAACCTCGAGATTGCACATCGCTGCCGCGCTCTGGAGATACCGGTCAATGTGGTAACCGATTCGACCTGCTCCGATTTCGCCTTTCCGAGCATTCTGGATCGCGATCCGATCACCATAGCCGTTTCCAGCGGCAGCGCATCCCCGATACTGGCCCGCCTGCTTGCAGAACGCATCGACTCGCTGATTCCGGACGGTTACGGCCGTCTTGCCGGGCTGGTCGGAAAGTACCGGCATCGGGTCAGGAGCCTGTTTGACAGCACCGCAGACCGCAAGGCCTTCTGGGAAACCGTGCTGACCGGTGCGGTGGCAGAACAGGTATTTTCGGGAAGACCGGAGCAGGCCGAAACCCTGCTTGAACACTATCTGGAGAACCCACCGACGCAACTGCAGACCGGGGAAGTCTACCTGATCGGAGCCGGGCCCGGAGATCCCGACCTGCTGACATTCAGAGCCTACCGGCTGCTGCTGCAGTCCGACGTGATCTTTCATGACCGCCTGGTTTCAAAACGCATTCTGGAACAGGTCAACCCGGACGCGGAACTGGTCCATGTCGGCAAACAGCGCGCTCACCACAGTGTCCCGCAACAGGACCTCAACCGGCTACTGGTTGACCATGCCCGGCAGGGCAGGCGCGTGGCCCGTCTCAAGGGTGGGGACCCATTCATATTCGGCCGGGGAGGGGAGGAAATCGAACAACTCGCCCGACACCGCATTCCCTTTCAGGTTGTGCCGGGGATCACGGCCGCCAGCGGATGCGCCTGCTACAGCGGCATACCCCTGACTCATCGTGACCACGCCCAGTCGGTCCGGTTCGTCACCGGGCAACTCAAGGACGGAACCGTTGACCTGCCCTGGAAGGAACTGGTCGCACCTGATCAGACAGTGGCCATATACATGGGACTGCAGGGACTGCCCGTGATTTCAGACAGGCTGGTTGCCCACGGCATGGACCCGGACACACCGGCAGCCATGATCGAGCAGGGCACCACCCCGAGTCAGAAAATCCATTGCGCCACGATCTCCAGCCTGCCCCGGATACTTGACCATGCGGAGGTGCAGCCGCCGACCATGCTGATCATCGGATCGGTAGTGGAACTGCATCATTCCCTGAACTGGTTCGAGCAGGCACCGCCATCAGAACCTTCGTTCTGAGCGGGAGTCAGACCACGCTGCCGAAAGAGCGGTCTATGCTTCCGCTCGGGACCTTCAGTCCCGCGATGACACAACCCTGGGCGACCGGCCCGCCCGGAAACAGCAGGTAGAGGTACCGGGTACCCCCCCTGGAATGGAATTTCTCGTTAAGCGCGTCGACAAGTTCCCTCCTGTTGCCGATTTCATGCCTTGAGAAGTACTCCTGCAGACCGGCGATGGCAGACCAGTGATCATCCGTCAGCTCGATACCGAACTCCCGGGCCTGGTCAACCGCCTGGTCTGCGCTCCAGCCTTCAGGAGCATGGGGGAAATCGGTTGGCAGGTAATCTTTCATCGGTGTAATGCGCTCTTCTGTCTGCAATTGCGACCAG
>JAJDVC010000021.1 GCA_022826305.1 Gammaproteobacteria bacterium
GTGAAGGCGGAGCATCTGGTCGGGGGAGCCAATCCGCGTTACGTCGTCACCAATCTCGAAGGCGATCCGCAGGAGCTGTACGACAGGATGTACTGCGCCCGGGGCGAGATGGAGAACCGGATCAGGGAGCAGCAGCTGGACCTGTTTGCCGACCGCACCAGCTGTTCGCTGTGGTGGTCGAACCGGTCCCGCATGCTGACCGACGGACTGGCCCATGTGCTGCCGGAGCAGATCCGCCGCCACGGGCTGTACGGTACGCGGCTGGCCCGGGCGCATGTCGGCACGATCCGTCTGAAACTGCTGCGCATCGGTGCGGTGATCGTGCGCAATACCCGGCGGGTGGTGTTCATGCTGTCCGGGAGCTGTCCGTGCCAGAACCTGTTCCGCCTTGCGGTACAGCGCCTGACGCCCTGATGGCGACTACCCTTCCGCCCTGATGCCCGATCACGCCACGGCGTGAGGGTTGCTCCTGCCCGGAACTCGGACAACCGCCCGAAGCGGTGGTCCGGATGCCGGTTGCCGGCCCTCCGAAGCGGCTTTCACCGCAGGAAATGCCGGGAAAAAACGCTGCCTGTCGTCGATACCGACCTCACCGTCTCCTGATATCGTGAATTTCACCAGCTTCCCGGTGCTCGTGCAATGCTCGGGCTAAAAGAGTAGCCAATCGTGTGATTGGAGATGGGTTGCGAAATTTAGATTATATAATTCCGGGAATAGCCTGCCGTCGGATTTCCTTGGCATCCTTCTGGCCTTGGGGACGACTCTCTCCATGGCTTCCCTGACGGTTGTTGCCAAATTCTTCCCCAATGCCGACAGCAGCAAGAATACTTATCTTTCCGCATTCCTGGGAGTTCTGGTCACCGCACCGTTCGCCACATGCGGCGATACTGCCACTGTCGATTATTTCTGGCTGTTTCTCTTCGGTTTCGTGAACGTGAGCCGTAGGTTTCGGAGTGTACCTGATCAGCGTGAAGCGGGTGTCCGCATTGGTCGCGACCCTGGTCGGTCTGACCGAGATTCCGCTGGCACCGGTATGGGTGTGGATGCTGTTCGGGGAAGGAATCAACCTTTCCGTGCTGCTTGGTGGAACAGTAATTCTCACTGCAGCGGTCATTTGCATTGCAACTTCCGGCAAGAGGGAGGAATAATCGAGTGGTCGGGTCATGGGGGAGAAGGCGCTTTCCTGACATTTCGATGAACGTCGAAACGATTCTGGTTGTGCGGGTTTACCGCGCCATGTGTAATCTGCGATGCACAGTGCCGCTCATGACATTTGCGGAGACCTCCTTGAGCGAATGAAAGAGGATATCGACATGATGAAGGAAAATGACTGCAGCATTGCCGGAGCAATTCCCTGTCATAGACATGCGGCAAGTGAGAGGGCACAGGAAATGGATCTGGCGGAGTTTGGCCGGGCCATCGGTCACAAAAGCCGTGTGGCGATGCTGCAAGCTCTGATGGGGGGCAAGGCCCTGTCGGCGAGTGAACTTTCCTGGCATGCTGACGTGACCAATCAGACCGCTACCAGTCACCTCAATGAACTGGTGAATACAGGACTGCTGTACAGGCGAAAATGCGGGCGTTTTCACTACTATGAGTTAAGCAGCAAGGAAGTGGCTTCCATTATCGAACAGCTTGCACTGGCCGTTCCTGTAAATGGCAGACGGGATCCCGGGCGAAGCGTGAAGCCGGAATTGAAAAAAGCCCGGTTCTGTTATGATCACCTGGCAGGCGAATTAGGGGTGGCAATCTCGCGGATCCTGGTGGACAGGGGGGCATTGACCCTGGAGCAGGACAATTTTTATCTTCCGGAGGAAGAACATGCGATTTACCGGGAAATCGGTATTGATCTGACGGAAGTGCGGTCAAAGAGACGCCAGCTCTGTCCGCGTTGTGTGGACTGGACCGAAAAGCTGCCGCATGTCGCGGGGGCGCTCGGTGCTGCGATAGCCGAGAAGATGGTTGAGCGGAAATTCATTGTCCGAAGCCGGCATGATCGTTCGGTCAGGATCACGAAAGAGGGCAGCTCTTTCCTGATCGGCAGGCTCGGGTTAAGTTCGCCGTTTACGTGATCACCTGGAAAATCTTCCCGGATATTGGCCTGAAAACGTGATTCTGGATTCTGATCTCATGACTGCGTCGCGACCCCTTCAGGTCGCACCAGGGATATTCTGGCGAGGAGATTTCGACTGCTCTTCCCCAGGAACTGAAGCAAATCTCGAGCCAGGGCACGATCAGAAAAATCCCTCACTGCCTCACTCCCCGGATGACTGCTGCCTTCCCGAAGCCCCACCCCGCCATTGCCGGTGATGGCGTCGCCTGGAAGTCCGCCTTGACCTTGCTGTCGTTTGCGGTTTGAAAAACGGATCGTCCTGCGGGTACAATGTGTCCATGGGCGGGGTCTCCGGCAATTCTGTTTCAAGCCATTGAATCATGTCGTGAAACAGGGATCCCACCCGCCTCTCTCATGCATTTTCCGGGCCAGGTTTCGATTCCCGTAGATGACGCGACCCGATATCACTGAAACGGCAGCCGGCAGGGAGCGGATGAGGGCCTACATCCAGTCCGTCGCAACTGGCCCCGAGTTGAGCAAATCCCTGTCGACGGGACAGGCGGAAGACGGATTCGACCTGATCCTGTCTGGCGGCATTGATCCCGTACAGGCAGGGATTTTCCTCATAGCCCTGAGGATGAAGCGCGAAACCAGCGAGGAAAACATCGGTGTATTCAATGCCCTGATGAAGCGGTGCCGGGTCGAGGCGGCGGATGTGGATATGCTGGTATCGGTTTCCGACCCGTTCAACGGATTCGTCCGCGGCCTTCCCGCAACCCCCTTTCTTCCCGCGGTGCTTTCCGCCTGCGGAGTGCCTGCCTATTTCCACGGTGTCGAGCAGGCAGGCCCGAAGTACGGAATAACCGCCCGCCAGGTACTGGCGGCTGCCGGTGTTCCGGTTGATCTTCCGGTCGGCCAGGCTGCGGACTGTCTCGCAGACCCGCAGACCGGATGGGCCTATCTGGACCAGGAACGGTATCTGCCTGAACTGCATGGTCTGATCGGATTGCGCGACCTGATGGTCAAGCGCAGTCTGATTTCCACGCTCGAGGTTGTCGTCAGGCCGGTCAGGGCGAGAGGCACGACACATCTGCTGACCGGTTACGTTCACAAGGCATACCCGCCCGTGTACGAGATGCTGGCGCGTCATGCGGGGTTTGACTCGATGGCGCTGGTCAAGGGGGTGGAAGGAGGTTGCATTCCCTCGCTGAGCCAGGTTTCCCGGTATTTCTCCTACAGTGGGGCGGGATCGCTGTCCATGGACAGGCTTGATCCGGAGGTTCTGGGGATCGATCGCACGCAGCGCATGATTCCCGTTGATCCACGCCTGGAGACACTGCTGTCCCGGGCTGGGTTGAACCGGGTCGAAACGGTCGCGCCACTTGCCCGGCATACGCTGGATCTGGGTCTGGAGGCGCTTGACGGAAACGATGGACCGATGTATGACAGCCTGCTCTACGGGGCCGCCATCGTGCTGATGCATCTTGGATGCGAACGCTCATGGACCAGGGCCGGCGAACGGGCAAGGTCTGTTCTGGATAGCGGAGAGGCGCTCGGGCGTTTTGAGGCGGCGGGGTTCATGAAGTGACAGGCCCGGGGATCGTGCGGACATGTCGGTTCCCGGGACCGGTCAGCTTCCCGCGGGCGTGTCGTACAGGGCGCTGATCAGCCGTTCGACAGGCGCGTAATCGTCGGTCAGGACAGTGGCGCCATGCCGTTTGCCCTGCTGGTCGACAAATGTGGAGATATCGTACCAGATCCGGGGTTCCCCGGATATTGCCTGAACCTCGCTGGAGGTAAACGGGCGAGCGGAACCGGAGAATATGTAGGTCAGTCTCGTGTCCCCGCTGTCCGGACGTTCAATCCAGACCCCGACATGCGGAAATGCCTGCCTGATGGTGGCGTACAGGGCGCGTACAAGTTGCCCGGAGGGAAAATGGTCGATAACATTGGCGAGGTACAGTCCACCGCTTTTCAGGCGGTTTCCTGCCAGCTGGTGGTACTCCCTCGTAAGCAGGTGCGGAGGGATTCCGACATCGTGGAAGACATCCGTGATGATTACGTCGAAATGCGCGGGCGGGTATTGCGCCAGGGCACGACGGGAATCCGTGTGGTGAATGGTCAGCGGCGCAGGATCAAGGTCGAGGCTGGACAATGCCAGTTCGGTTACCGCAGGATCGATCTCGCTGACCACGATCTCCGTCTGCGGATAGCGGAACGCAAGGGATCGCGGGTGGGTATAGGCGCCGCCGCCCGCGAAGTAGTAGCGGAGCTGATCGGGATCCGGAAAGTGCCGGTGCACCAGGGTATCCATTCCATGCACGTAGGGGGTCCACAGGATATCCGGCTGACCAAGGAGATTGGTGCTGTGCAGCATGTGATCGATCACCAGCGAACGGCCATGCAGTCTTCCGGCGTTGTCCTTCTCGTCGACGACCCGCAGGCAATAGTACTGGCTTTCGCGGGTGCAGGGACTGGAGAGTCCTTCGGCAAACCGGGTGGTTCCGGAGATGCCGGCGAGCAGTATCGCAAGGCATGCCGACCGTAACAGCCCTCTCCTTCCGCCCCCGAGGTAGGGCAGGGCAAGCAGGAACAGCACGATGGCGACGAACACGACAACCCGTCGGGTACCGGTGAACTGGATGAGATAATACCCGGCCGCGAACGTCCCGGCGATACTGCCGAGTGCTGCCAGCGCGTGCAGGAGTCCCACGGCATGACCGGTCCGCTGTTCCAGCTCCAGATACAGGGTCGTGGCCATGGGGCCGACCGTTCCGATCAGCACCGAAGGAACGAAAAACAGCAGGGTCACTATCAGCAGGCTCGCCCACGCCAGGCTGATGGCGTGGCTCTGCAGGTACAGGGTGACCATCGGCAGCAATACCAGAATCAGCAGGCAGCCTGCCGAGCATGCCCCAAGCAGCATGCCGAGGGTCGGGTGTTCGTGTCCGCGGTCGGCAAGTATTCCACCGAGCCAGTTCCCCAGGGACAGGCCGGCAAGGATCACGCCTATCACGGATGTCCAGGTGTACAGGGAATTGCCGACATAGGGCGCTATCATGCGTCCGGCGTCAATCTCGAGGATCATCAGCATCGCGGCCGAGAGGCATACGGTGGCGCCGTACAGGAACTTCTTCTGTTTTCGATCTGTCATGAAGGCGGTCAGGACATCTTTCGGTCTATAAGCGGGATTGATTTTCCGATTACTTATTCGTATATGAGCGTACAGGAATAATGGTTACACTGTACACCGGGTTTTTCATGTGACACTGATATGATCATCGGTATTCCGAAAGAAACCGCCGCCGGGGAAAAGCGTGTGGCATGCACCCCGGCCGAAGCGCGAAGACTTCGGGCCCTAAGTCATGAGGTGCTTGTGGAGACCGCGGCAGGCGAGGCGGCCGGTTATCCGGATCAGGATTACCGGGAAGCGGGCGTCACGGTCTGTGACGGCCCGGGTTCCGTGTGGTCGCAGGCAGACCTGATCTGCAAGGTCCGGCCGCCCGGTCAACATCCTGTTCTGGGCGCCCATGAGTCGTCGTTGCTGACTGAAGGCAAGACGCTGGTCAGTCTTTACTGGCCCGCCCAGAACCCGGAGATGACCCGGGTGATTGCTGCGGCCGGGGGAACGGTGATCGCGCTGGATGCCATTCCAAGAATCTCCCGTGCCCAGAAAATGGATGTGCTGTCATCCATGGCCAACGTGGCCGGCTACCGTGCCGTGATCGAGGCCGGCCAGTATTTCGAGCGGTTTTTCACCGGACAGATCACGGCGGCCGGGAAGATGCCGCCTGCAAAGGTTCTGGTTATCGGCGCCGGAGTGGCCGGACTTGCGGCGATTGGCACTGCGGTCAGTCTTGGCGCCATGGTTCGTGCTTTCGATACCCGGCCGGAGGCAAGGGAACAGATCGAGAGCATGAACGCGGAATTCCTGTCGCTTGATTTCGACGAGGAGAGACGGGGAGAGGGCGGATATGCCCGGGTAATGAGCGAGGCGTTCATGGCGGCGGAGATGGCGCTTTTCTCGGAGCAGGCAAGGGAGGTCGATATCATCATCACCACGGCGCTGGTCCCCGGCAAGCCGGCTCCGAAACTCATAAGCGAGGACATGGTGCGGTCGATGCAGCCAGGCAGCGTAATCGTGGATCTGGCTGCAGAACAAGGCGGAAACTGCTCCTGCACGGTTCCGGGACAGGTGATAGAGGTTGAAGGCGTCACGGTTATCGGCCATACGGACTTCCCCAGCCGCATGGCAAGACAGTCCAGTCAGCTGTTTGCAGCCAATGTCCGGCACCTGCTCAGCGATCTTGCGCCAGCCGGGGATGGCGTGCTCAAGCTGGACCTCGGGGATCCGGTAGTGCGTAGCAGTACCATCGTCAGGGAAGGCAGGGTGCTCTGGCCTCCGCCCCCTGTCGGACCCGACCCCGAACCGCCTGCGGCTTCTCCTGAACCCGGGGTCGTGCCGGTCACCGCCAGCCCGGCCAGTCCGGGAAGCCGTATCTGGATGACCGTGGTCGGACTGGCTGTCGGTGCGTTGGCAATCATGGGCATGGGCGCGGTTGCGCCGCCTGCATTCATGGCGCATTTCACGGTCTTTGTGCTGGCCTGTTTCGTTGGCTGGCAGGTGATCTGGAACGTGACGCCCGCACTGCACACACCACTCATGAGTGTGACCAATGCCATAAGCGGCATCATCGTGATCGGCGCCCTGTTGCAGATGAATGCCGGAAACATGCTGGTCGTGGGCCTGGCGACCGGGGCCCTGGTACTGTCCTCGATCAACATTTTCGGCGGCTTCCTGGTTACCCAGCGGATGCTCCGGATGTTCCGGAAGGAATAGGAGGTGGGCGCATGGACGATGGAATCACCACGGCCGCATACATCGTAGCGAGCATACTCTTCATCCTGAGCCTGGGGGGGCTCAGCCACCAGGAAAGTGCGCGCCGGGGGAACCTGTTCGGCATTGCGGGCATGTTGATCGCTGTCGTGGCGACGATATGGCATCAACGGGTGGACAACCTGGCATGGGTTATCGTTGCCATGCTGCTCGGCGGTGCTGTCGGAGTCTGGAAAGCCAGAAGGGTGGCCATGACCCAGATGCCGGAACTGGTGGCCCTGCTGCACAGTTTCGTGGGACTGGCCGCCGTGCTGGTTGGCGGTTCTACCTATCTTGGCAGCGAGGGAGCGTATCTCGGTGTCGAGAAAGTGATTCATGAAACGGAGATCTATCTCGGCATCCTGATCGGTGCGGTGACCTTTACCGGTTCCGTCACGGCATTCGGCAAGCTTCAGGGTTCCGTCAGCAGCAGGCCCCTGCTGCTGCCCGGGCGCCACTGGCTCAATCTGGCCGGCGCGCTGGCGTGTGTCTGGTTCGGGGCGGAATTCCTGCAGGCGGACGGTGTCCCGGAAGGCCTGCTTCCACTGGCCATCATGACGTTGATCGCGTTTCTGTTCGGTGTGCATATGGTGGTGGCAATCGGGGGTGCGGATATGCCGGTCGTGGTTTCCATGCTAAACAGCTATTCGGGGTGGGCTGCCGCAGCCACGGGGTTCATGCTTTCGAACGACCTGCTTATCGTGACGGGCGCCCTGGTCGGGTCAAGCGGCGCCATTCTGAGCTATATCATGTGCCGTGCCATGAATCGCCGGTTCGTCAGCGTCATCATGGGCGGTTTCGGCACTTCCGGTTCGATCTCCGGCAGCACGGATGTTGCGGGTGACGTGACCGCCGTGACCACGGAGGAATGCGGGGAACTGCTCAACCAGATCAGTTCACTGGTGATTGTTCCGGGATACGGCATGGCGGTGGCGCATGCCCAGCACCCGGTCTACGAAATGACCCGCAAGTTGCGGGACAGGGGGGTCAACGTAAGGTTCGCCATCCATCCTGTGGCCGGACGCATGCCGGGGCACATGAATGTACTGCTCGCCGAAGCAAGGGTTCCCTATGACATTGTACTCGAGATGGATGATATCCAGGACGACCTGACGGATACGGACATGGTCATGGTGATTGGGGCCAATGACATCGTGAACCCGTCCGCGCTGGAAAATCCTGACGGACCCATTGGCGGCATGCCTGTAATCAAGGCCTGGAATGCTCGTGAGGTCATTGTCCTGAAGCGCAGTATGGCGAGCGGCTATGCCGGGGTGGAAAATCCCCTGTTCTTCAAGGAGAATACCCGTATGTTGTTCGGGGATGCGAAAACCAGTGTCGATGAACTGATTGTGCATATCGCCTGAGATATTCCGGGTCTGGCAAAGATGATGTGTCGGTTGCCTTTCATGACCTGTCTTCGATGAAGTTCAGGATACTTGTACTGTCGGTGGTTGTTCTGGCGGTCGGCATCGATGATGCCCGACCGGAATCTGCCGTGACGCCTGACTATGCCCGCGAGCGACGCATTGCCGAACAGATAGAGCCGGGTATTTTCGACGGAGAACCCGTCTGGCTGAATGCGGGCGGCAGGGAGTTCCTGTCTGTCCATATCCCGGTCGAGGATCCGCATGGTGCGGTACTGCTCCTGCATGGTCGCGATGTCAGCCCCGAGGAGCAGGAACTGATAGGCCCGTTGCGCGTTGGCCTGGCCGAGGCTGGCTGGACGACCTTGGCGTTGCAGATGCCGGTCCTTGCGAAAGGCAGTACCTACCATGACTATCTCCCTGTCCTGCGGTTTGCCCATGCGCGTATCGAGGCCGGGATCGCCTATCTGAAATCACGGGGAGCGCAGCGGATTTTCCTGGCTGCACACAGTTGCGGGGCGCATATGGCCAATGACTGGTTCAATCATGCCGGGGACCCGGAAGTCGATGGCTACATTGCCATGGGGCTCGGTGCCACGGATGCCGGACAGGATCTCAGGACACCGTTTCCCATAGGTGAACTGAAAATACCGGTTCTTGATATCTACGGGTCCGAAGAGTTCCCGAGGCCATTGGAAATGGTGCCGGCAAGACGGGAACTGCTGGAGCGCAATGGCCACTCCGGATCCTTGCAGATGCTTGTTCCGGGCGCCGATCACTATTTCAGGGGCTATGGGGAGGAAATGACCAGACTGCTCGGCCAGTGGCTGGGCAGTCTGGACTGAACCGGTATCGGACAGCGGCTCCGGATCGTCCGTGCGGTCTCAGGCCGCGTTGTCTATCCTGCCGGGGCGGGCGATCTTCCATCGCGGACATCATTTTCCCGCCTGATACCGTGATGGTGTTGTGGCGGCGCATGTAAGGAGTCACGGAATGCCTTGCAGCGATGGGAGGGGAAACCGGTGACCGATGCTGTCCTTCATCGTCTCATGCCGGGTTGAAATGCTGGTGCCGATCAGTATTCCGGGATGCTGTCCAGATGGGCAAGAAATTCTTCGGGGCCCTTGTAGCCGTAGAAACTGAAGGGTTCCATGGCCTTCCCGGCGCGGTCCAGGAAGATTATGGCGGGCGGGCCGAAGATGCCGAATCGCTGCTTCAGGTTGTTCGCGTTGTCATCTCCCGGATCGGTCACGTCGACCTGGAGCGGAACGAACCGTTCTTCAAGTGCGGCGAGGACGCCGGGGTCCCTGAATGTGGATTGTTCCATTCTGACGCAGTCCGTGCACCAGTCGGCATAGTAGTCAACCAGGATCGTCCGGTTTTCAGCATTTGCTCCGGCAAGATGTGTCTCAAGCTCCCCGATGTTCCCGATTCTCGTGAACGCATGTTCCGCCTCCGCCCGGGGCATATCCCCGGTCACCGCACTGAACAGGGATTGCGGCAGGGGGCTGAACAGGTTCCGTTCTCCCATGAACCCGCCGATCATCGCGCAAACCCCCCAGATCAGGACAATCCGCCCGAGATTCCTGTACAGCATGTTCCATGGAGGCGCGGTTTTTCTGGCAGTTCCGTCTCCTTCGATATAGCCGCTCAGCAGGATCAGGAACATGCCCCAGAGCAACAGCACGGGCACATGCGGCAATGCTTCCAGCAGGTAGATGGCAACCGCGAGCAGCATGAAACCGAAGACATGCTTGATGGTTTCCATCCAGGGACCCGCTCTGGGGACCAGATAGCCGGCACCGGTCCCGATGACCATCAGCGGAACGCCCATTCCGAGCGCCATGGCAAACATGGTTTGCGCGCCCAGTACCGGGTCGCTTGCAGCAACCGCCGCGCCCAGCGCCGAGATGAGTATGGGTGAGACACAGGCACCGATGATGAGGGCGGAGCCCAGCCCGAGCCCGAATACCAGTGGTACGGAACCTGAGAGGCGATGTGTCCTTTCCCGGATCGCGGACTGGATGAATGAGGGCATCTGCAGTTCGAAGAGTCCGAACATGGCAAGCGCCATGGCGACAAACAGTATGCTCAATGTACCGATCGCCCATGCGTTCTGGAAATATGCCTGTAACTGCGCGCCGGTCGCGCCGGCAAGGGCGCCCATCAGGGCGTAGGTGACGGCCGTCCCCAGAACATAGGCAACTGACAGCAGGAAGGAGCGGGAGCGGGTCAGCGTGTCGCCCTGGCCGATGATCACGCTGGACAGTATGGGGATCATCGGCAGGACGCAGGGGGTGAAGGTCAGCAGCAACCCGGCCGCGAATGCGCCGATCAGGGCTGCCATCAGGGTTGCCGTTTCATCGTCCCGCTTGTTATCGGGTGCAGCCGGCCTGCCGGGTTCCTGGGCTGTCGCCAGGGAGATAAGGCTGAATGACCTGCTGGCGGGGGGGTAGCAGATCTTTCCGTCGGCGCAACCCTGGTAGCCCACCGTCAGGGTCGCGTCCGGGGGAGGCGACAGCTGCCCGGACAGGTTGACGGCAAACCGGAAATCATCCCGGAAGATATCGGTCTTGCCGAAGTACCTGTCCTCGTAGGACACCGGCGGCGGCGAGGTCGACATGTCCGTCAGGGGTTGTCCGTCCAGTTCGAAGGTCAGCTTGTCGCGGTACAGGTAGTAGCCCTGCGCGACCCTGAAACCGCCCGTCACGGAACCGTTGTCGAGTACCAGGTCCTCAAGCACGAATGCCTCTTCGACCGGAAGGAAATCAGGCTGTGAAAAGGATTCGTCGAGGAGCGCACGAAGATCGGCGACCGATTCCGGCCGTGCGATGTCGGTATCCCCGGCCTGAGGCGCCTGTTCCCGCGCGGTATCCGTGCCGGCTGCGGCGAGGGTGTCCGTGACCGCCGCCGGGACAATGCTGTCCGCCAGTCGGATAAACGGTGTCTCGATAGTGATGGGGGCGTAGCAGACCCCGATCGGTTCATTGCATCCCTGGCCCTCTGATACAAGGGTGAAGGGCCCGTCCCGTCCCGTGATGGCCACACGGGTGACGAAGCGATCGGTGTAGACCTCGACATCGCCGAACAGCGGATCTTCCTTGCGTTCCCCTGCGGGATAGTCCGTGCCGACAATGGAAATCCCCTGCTCCGCGACCCGGAATTTCAGCTTGTCCCGATACATGTAGTAGCCTTCGGCAATTTCCCATTGTACTTCGATGCTCCCATCGTCGTGAGGTGCCGCACTGAATCCGAAGGCCTCTTCGGCAGGCAGCAGTTCATCGTCCTCAAATGGCGTGAATGCCTGCGCCTGCGCACAGAAAAGCAGCATTGGCAACAGGACGGCAGGGGATGCCGGCAGCTTGTGCATCATGTCCGTGCAGGCCGTGCAGCGGCGTATCCGGAACTGCGTGTCAGTTGTTTCAGGGCCTTGTCGAAAATCTCGAATGCATCAAGTCCATCGATTTCCATGATCTGGTCGATGACCCATTTGTTTGTCTGGCCTCTGCCCAGAACATCCTGGATTCTGGAGCCAAGCAGCCTGAGCATTGCAAAACCGGGTCGCTGCTCCGGGAACCCGCACCGTGACAGCTTGCCGGCAATACGGTCCAGTTCACCGATGTCCTCATCTGCGACCATCTCTTCGCCAAGCAGTTCCCGGCTGTTTTCCCGGTAGTGGCTGAGGCAGTTGAGGGACAGTTCCGTAATGAAATCAGCCCGCTCGTCTGCTGTCAGGCAGTCGTGCATGAGTCGGTCGGAGCAATGGATCAGGAAAAACAGGTACTCCCGGATAACTGCCAGGCGTTGTGCGTCATCCTCATAGACAAAATCCTGCTCATGAAGATTCCTTGCCGCATTCAGCGCGATTCTCCAGCATACGGCGGAGACCGCATTGGCGAATTGTCCGATGGGAACCGATTCGCCCGCGCGTTTCCATCTGGTGCGTATTCGTGCCTGTTGCATGCTGGATGACCGTATCCGGTAGCGGGTTGACAGCAGGATAATGATAACAGTGTAATCGCTGTAATGAATATACCAATCTGGATAGGGTCCGGAACTTTCCCTGTTCCGGCTAATACCGGGTATCCGGTCCGGGCAGCGCATGTTGCATGCGCTTGACGATGTGCTGGATCGGGACCAGCTCCGGCTGGCCAGGGATCTGATATGCTCAGGACGGTTTGAAAGCGGAAAGCGGTCTGCCGGGGAAATGGCCGTTTCCGGCAAGCATAACCTTGAACTGGAAATCGCTCCGGACCTGCGTGCCCGGCTGGACAATCTGGTCATGGGAGCACTGGTCCGTCACCCGGTCTACCTGAACGCAGGCCTGCCGCGCAACGTAGCCGCGCCGTATTACGTGCTGTACAGGCAGGGGATGCATTATGACTACCATGTCGATGACCCGGTGATGGGCGGTCAGAACCGGTACCGGGCCGATATGGCGATCACGCTTTTTCTGAATGCGCCCGGAGATTATGCAGGGGGCGAACTTGAAATCCGGACCACCTTCGGAACCCGGAAGTTTTCCGGGCAGGCCGGCGGCGGCGTGATGTATCCGGCTTCGTCCAGGCACCGGGTGACCGAAGTCACGCGCGGTGAGCGTCTGGTTGCGGTGACATGGATGCAGAGTCTGGTCCCTGATGCGGAAAAACGGGATCTTCTGTACCAGTTGTACCAGGCGAGTGAGTCCCTGCGCCGGAATGCGCCTGACTCGGAGGTGACCCGGCAGGTTCACCACAGCTACTGCAACCTGGTCAGGATGTGGAGTATCCCGTGAGCCTGGACCGCTCCGGATCCAGGCCCGGCGGTGTTCAGCCGGAGTCGGTCTCGTGAACAGCCAGGAGGCTTTTGTGGGGAAGAAGAATTCCGCATCCGAGCAGGCGGTGCTTGCCCAGCCCCGATTCCTGGATAATGACGGATTCATGGGGTGCAAGGCCGGATATCAGGACACTCTTGGCATGCAGGCATGCAGTATCGACCGAAATGGTATGTGCAAGACCGCACAGTATCTTGTCCGGTCGGATATCCAGCGCTTCCAGGATTTCCAGAACCTCATGCGTGAATCGTTTCTCTTCGTTTATGTGGTCACTGCTTACGGAGCGGGCGAACACCGTGGCGAAGGGGCTCAGTTTCCGGCATCGGGAACTTCCTGTTTCCAGTGGGAATCCAGCGATGTCGAGGCGCCGGTTTTCCAATGCCCTTGCGGCTTCCCGGATACGTGGTTCGGGCAGCCTCAGGGTTAGTCTGGTACGTTGCGACAACTGGATCACGTTGCCGGTTCCGGAAGCCGGGCGTTGCCAGCCGTTGCCTGATGCGGCGCCGTGGATTCCGTGTATGCCGGCATGGGGCTCATGTTCGATCCACGGGATGATTCGTCTGATTTCCCTGTACAGGCTCCAGGCATGATCCGTCGGCAACTCGCGGCAGGTGATCCTGAACGAGAGGTCCTGTACCTTCCCCGGGCCGGCAGGTGTCTCCCGGTGGGAGTGCTCCTTCCAGAACATCGGACTCAGGGCCTGCCCTGCAGCACACGATCAGGCGGCCGGATCCGTTCGGAAAACCGGATACGGTAGAACAGGCGACCGGTATCGGGGCCTGCCCCTGCCCTGTCAGCATAGGCAGCCCGGCAATGCAGGATGTTGTTGCACAGCATACCCTGTCCCGGAGAGAGCCTGACGGTCAGCTTCTCCGGAAATCCGGTGTTCAGGAGGTCGTCGAGCACGTTCAGCGCCATGGAAACCCTGGGATCGTCACGCCAGTGGATGTTATGCCTGCGCTGCGTATAGCGCATGTACAGACACCCGGTGTCCCGGTCCACGGAAAACACGGTTCCCCGGAACCGCTTGCGGATACGGACATCGCCTTGCAGGTTCTCCGGAATCGTCATGATATCCGGGCTGGTCAGTGCCTCGGCCAGCGCCGGATGGCGGTCGCGCAGCCTCAGGTATGCCATTTCGTGATCAAGCAGGTTGTTCTCTCCACCCAGGCTCGCTGCACGTTCGCAGTGCAGGACAAATGACCGGATGGTTCCGGATCCCTCCGAGTAATATCCGTCCGTATGCCAGTTGAGGGGGCGGGACGAATAGGGAATGTAGCGACGGTCATGGAAATCCGTTTCACCGGTGCGGTCATACAGCGTGGAGACGCCGTTCTCGTCCGATAGCGGGTTGTCCACGGTTGTTCGCAGGCCCATCTGCGCGCAAAGCGCACGGACCGGTTCCCATGATCCATACCGATGCGGGTCATAGCGGTACAGGACAAAGTTGTGATGTTTGATGGAGTCTGCAAGCTGCCGTATTTCGTCGGCGGTCAGAGACCAGGGATCTGCGATATCGATGCAGCGTCCGGCGGCGGTTTGCGAGCAGCCGATCAGCTTGTTTTCCCGCCACTGCCGATATGCTGCGGGGCTGCCTGACAGGAATTTCCGGCTGAAAGGCTGGCTCATCGGGTAATTGACGGCGCACGCATGGCCTGTGGCGGGGAGGGTTTGCACGGCACCCATGGTGCCAGACTGTTCTGGATTATCAATATGTCCATGGGGATATCCGGCGCAACCGGATTGTCTGGGGATCATTGCGGCTTGACGGGGCAGGCATCCGGATGAGGAAACCGGGATCGGGAGTGCCGATGCATGACGGGCGGGCGTGATTTCGGGTCAGTGTCTTGAATTCCAGACCATGATGGCATATAACGCTATGATAGTTTTATAACCTGGCACAAAAAACCTGATCAAATTCAATAAATAGCAATATATTCTTGTATATTTCTCATTAACAGAAAAAATCACTTCACAGATCATGATCTCCAATGTATCGCATACCGCCCGGGAACTGATTGAAAGGCTGCGACAAAGCACGACGGGTATTGATGTTGAATACCGGTTGGCAAACGGCAATGTCAGTCGACGGATTTATCTGGACAGTACAGCCAGCACCCTGCAACTGGGCGTGGTCAGGGAGGTCATGGACAAATACCTGCCGTACTATGCCAATACCCACACCACGGTGCATTTCAATGCTCAGCTCTCTACCCGGGAACTGGAATGGGCCCGGCGGATGTGCCTGGATTTCGTCAACGCGGACCCGGGAGAATACGGCTGTTTTTTCGTGGGGAGCGGCACTACCGGGGGAATAAACCGCATCGCCCGGACCATGTGCCGCAAGCGCCCGGACCGGGATGTGGTGATTACCTCGATCATGGAACATCACTCCAATGACCTGCCGCATCGCAAGCACTTCAGCAAGGTGGTGCACATTCCCGTAATGGCCACCGAAAAGGGCATGGGATCCGTCGACATGCAGGCCATGGAATCGGTCTTGGCGCAATACGGTGAGCGGGTGAACTATGTTTCGGTGACCGGGGTATCGAATGTTACAGGTATCGTCAATCCGATTTACGAGATTGCCGAACTGGCACACAGGCATGGCGCACTCGTGCTTGTGGATGCGGCGCAGATGGCTGCACATGTGCCGCTGCAAATGAGCGGGCATGAAAATCCGGCCCGCAATCTGGACATGGTTGCCATGTCCGGACACAAGATCTATACCCCGGCCTCTCCGGGTGTCGTGATTACCCGCAGGGAACTCTTCAGCGATGTCGAGCCCGACGAGGTCGGAGGCGGCATGGTGGACGATGTCTACACGGAGCATTACCTTTCCACGGAGAACTTCCCCGACCGGGAAGAGGCCGGTACGCCGAATATCGCCGGTGCGATCGCCCTGGCCACTGTCTTGTATACGCTCAAGAAGATAGGCATGGAGGAAATCAGCAAGGAGGAGTCGGATGTGGTTGCCTATGCGGTTAACCGGCTCAGGGCGATAGAAGACGTGGTGGTTTACGGACATAGCGATCCCGGCACCTGCATGCGTACTGGTGCGGTGTCCATCAATGTGCGGGACATGCATCATTCGCTTACAGCCGCCATCCTCAATGACTATTTCAATATTGCCGTGCGCAATGCCTGTTTTTGCGCGCATCCTTACGTCAGGGAAATGATCTCAGACGATCTGGGCGAGCAAATGGACGGCTTGAGCAATGAGGAACTGGAAGCGTTGGCGGACCTGCATCGGGGAATGGTTCGCGCCAGCTTCGGTATCTACAATACCCGACAGGATGTTGATCAGTTGGCCCACGCCATGTCGGAGATTGCAGGAAACAAGGAGTTTTACCGGTCCAGATATCGCCGGGACGATTGCGACAACTATTTCCACAGTGACTTCAGTTTTGACAGTACCCGGGTATTTTCTGTCCAGAACGAGGTCGACAGATGGCTGTCGGGGTAGTCACCGGACTGGCAAATCCGGATCGGACAGGAGAATGCTGCAGATTATGAGCCGGAGGTCAGGCTCAGTGTGATCGGGTCAGTCCGAATCTGAAAGCGGTTTCGTGGAAGCCTTGCCCGGTCAGGCTTTCAAGTCCCTCGATGATGACATGGATTCGTTCGTTTACCAGACGCTTGCCGGCCACGGTGGTTGCGAAGTTCATGGCCTCCTGCATGACTTCGGCATAAACTGATAACGGCAGGTCTGCCTTGATATCCCTGACCTTGCCATTGTTGAGTACAAGGGGAGCCTGTACATTATTGGCGGTTTTCAGGACATGCAGATCAAACCTGTCGGCAAGTTTCTGTCCGCCGAAGTTCCTTACCAGCTTGTTCAGTCCCAGAATCTGGGCGGCAAACAGAACCTCGGCTTGCTGGCGAACTCTCTTGTTGCCGGAACCTCCCTGTCCGGCGTTGGGGTCTGGACTTGCTGTCACAAGATACCGGCTACCTTTCTCGATCCAAGCACCATGAGGATAAACCCGATGATGAAGAAGAGATCATGCAAGGTACCTGCAGATCCCGCCATCAGCGGTTTTGCCCACGTCACTGACAGCAGGGAAATGACGACGCTCAACATGCCGAGCCCATAATAGATCAGAGCGCTGGAAAGTGTGCTGCCGCTCATCTGTGATCCAAGAAAGAAAACGTATATTCCGGCCCCCAGCCCAAGGAGAATGGCAATGGTAAGCAGGATCTCGCTGAACTCAATCCCGCCTGCCTGAGCAAGAACAGGGGCGGATACGGTCAGCAGAAACAGGTAAGCCAGGGTTTTTTCAGCTATGTTTTTCATGGGGAAGAAGCACTTCATGAGTAAGGTTGTTGAATTGCATATGGCGGTCGGTGGTCTTGTCCTGTCGCTGTTTTTCCGTGCAGTCCCGTATTCCAGGGACAATGGTCTTCGAAAAGACAGAGAGGCCTTGCAGTGTAATGACTCCAAACCTGCCCGCAAACAAGACCTGCCGAAGCATTCTAAAGCGTTTCATGCACTTGTCAACAGAAGTTTCCGCCTCCAGACCTGTCCTGTCGAGGTTCGTCCCGGATTCGAACCCGGCAGGCCGGTTGAACGGAATGGGATCAGTCGCCTGTCAGATATGCCCCATATCGTTCCTGGTCAGCCGAATATCGAATCGCCTCCTGATTTCTGCATCCAGTTTCCCATTGATATGTCGGGGGTAGTGCCGGGAGAGCATTTCACGCGCCCGGGCTCCGGCTACATGATTCAGGTCGGGTCTGCCCGAGGACTCCCATTCCGGCAGGGGCGTGCGATCAGCAACCTGTGGATAGAAATAGTCGCTTTTCATCCTGGCAAATGTGTCCTGTTCACCCAGGAAATGTCCGGATCCCCGGACCACCTGGTCGATATTTTCGAGCGAGAGAGAGTCATCCGTCACCTTGACTGGCTTGAGTGAACTCATGATGGAACCGAGCATGTCGTTGTCTATGACATAGCTCTCCAGTCCGGTTCCCATGAGGCTCGCCTGGGTACCGGCAGCCTGGGTGATCAGGTTGCTGCCTGCCTGTGCAGCCAGTGAAACGGTCAGGCATTTCTCGTATCCGCTCTGGGCATCGGTCGTCTTGCTGTCGGTTGCTCCGGCTATCGAGACATTCGGCAGATCATAGTACCGGGTCAGCTGGATTGCCGCTGCCATCGCAACCGCCTGCTCTCCGCCACCCCCGCTCATACCGCCCGTGCGCAAGTCCGTAATCATGGGTTTCGGTCCGAAAATCACCTTTGCCCGGGGGCTTGTCAGCCACGCATAGATTCCGCCAGCCAGGGATTCAGCCATGGACTGGGCGACCGATGCGGCCAGCCGCACCGGCGAGGAAGCGCCAATCTGACCAAAGACATTGGCATGGACGGGTATGCCATGCAGGGCGGCTTGTTCCATGACCTCGATCGCGTCGGGTACGAAACGCAATGGAGGGGTAACATGGTTGATGTTGAAGGAGAGAAAAGAGTGATCGGCCGGCATGTCCGCAGCGGCGGCTATGATGCGGCACATCTTGATGATTCGCCGGGCATGCTCACCATTACCGGCACTGACACAGACATGCTTGGCGGTGCCGCTCAGGCAGGCATAGGCAGTATTGATGTCCAGTGTATATTCATCGGGCATGTCCCCGGCAACCATCGGCCGGCTGTAGAAATGGATGTTTTCCAGCGAATCAACCAGGCGTGCTGCATCATACAGGTCCTTCAATGTCGATCTCCGGTACCGCCCGGTTTCCATGTCAAGGATGCTCGGGGAGGCGCCTCCGGATCCCATGTGAACCCTGGTGCCGCTC
Organism: Gammaproteobacteria bacterium; assembly: GCA_022826305.1. Classification (GTDB taxonomy): domain Bacteria; phylum Pseudomonadota; class Gammaproteobacteria; order Arenicellales; family Poriferihabitantaceae; genus Poriferihabitans. The sequence goes on from JAJDVC010000021.1 coordinate 18,903, forward strand.
AGGACCATCTCGTGTCCGGGTTCCTGACCGTGCAGCGTGAAGCCTCTCCGGAAGCCGGAGATTGCGTCTTCCACCAATGCTGCGGGAAAGGTCAATCGTCCGTCGTCATCCAGTTTCCCGCCCGAACGGGTGATGGTGTCGACTACCGTTTCGGGTGCGTCCGACAAACCGGTTCGGGAAAGGATATGCAGGACTGCCTGATGGATTTTCGGCAAATCCGGATCCTGCAGCGGACGGAACTTCCCCCCGCTGATTCCCGGCCTGATCGAATTTGCAGCCTGTCGATCCTGCTCCCTGACGATCCGTTGCCGTCGTTTCCGAACCCGGACTTTCTTGTCTTGAGTCATGGATGGAATGTTTCAGCCGTTACGCTTCACGATTGCATGGTAGGGCATATCCGCAATCTGGAACAATGCAGACTGCCAGCCGGGGGATCGACAAAACTTCCGCTCATGATCCATTGTATCCGCTGTCCTCCTGTGTTTTGAAGCAGTCAACAGTCACGCAATTCAAGGAACCCCGATGCGGTCTCATTCATCAGGCCTGATCGACTGCTTGCCTGACAGGCCATTTTACGGTTCGAATGTGGGGTTGATCGACCTGGTAGCAAGGCCGGATCTTCCAGCCACTCATGAAGCTTTCCAGACAGCCCCGCGATACCTGATGGTTCACGGATACGGTGTTGGAAAGAAAAGCGGTGCATGCATCTGACAGGCTTTATTCCCGAACAGGTGTTTCGATGACCCGCCGGGAACATGTCTGAACTTCCAGTGTAATCTGCAGATAAATCAATTTTCCATATCGATATGACCCTGGAAGTTCAGTTTTGAGGCCGATGTGGTCATAGCTCGGAAATTCTGCGATTCCGCGATCGGTGGCCCCGGCATCCACCACTCCCCGCTCCACCAGTTCCTTGAGCGTTACAGCCTCTTGCGAAAGGCCATTTCGCGCTCGGCCCGTGCGTGCTCCACCCTGAAAAAACCGAAGAACGGAATATGCGTCTCCAATCGGCCATGTCTCCCTTGTCCCTTTTCCGTCAGCGGCAACAAGAAAGGCGATCCGTGCCCGGGACCGGCAGGGCATCAGGGAACTCAGATCAGGAACGATTTCGCGCTCGGTGAACGAAACCGGGGTGTTGAGACCGGATCCAGGCGGTTTCCCTCATCAGATCATCTGGAATCCGTGATACCCGGATCGCCCTGCATTTCATGCCGGCCTGGCGAATTGATCATTATCATGATCAGGAGTCCACCTTCATTCCCCCACATGTACTCCCTGGGTTGTGCAAGGGCGACATGCGTATCGGAGGGGTCGGACCGCATCCTGCATCCGACCTGTCGACGAGGGATATTCAATACTTCGGCCCATATGGAATGCATGCCAGGGTGACCTGACGATATGATGGGAGTGGCCCCTTACACTGACGCAAGGAACCGGAACGTCTCGGAAACTGGTGTTTTCCGGGGCTGACCATATCAGGAAGCAGGCGGTTCATGTGCCGGATCCGATCAGCATTCCACGCCAAGAATTCCTGCGGGCTTCATCTTGGTCCAGCCCGTTCTTGAATGCACATAAATGCATCTTTTCAGCCATTTCATCATTCGGGGATTCATGCAGCCATGGATTGCATGGGGATTCGACCACCTTCGGCCCAGCCTTCAGGAGTCACGAGCCTCAGCGAGGGGATCGTCGGTGGATCTGCCATCGCAGTCCTGAGATTCGGGTCGGAAGTGCAACAAGCTGGCCTCATTGCCGATCACGAGGTGGCCCCGCATGCCCGTAGATCAACCCGGGGTTTGGTTACCGCTTTCAGGCCGGTCTACACGGATCCGGTTGGGGCGGCAAGCCTGGCAACGATCTTCTGCGCCCATGCGCAGTCCGTGTGGTAGGTTCTTTGCAGAATCCCGTCAACAGTCCTGAAGAGCAGGACTGGCGTCTCTCCGTCAATCGAGTTGTCATAGACGTATGCCCGGTCGACGATCGGGATCACACGAGCAAGATTGCCGATGGACTTGCCATGTCTGCTGATGATCTTGTGGATTGGAACGTCATGACCGCCTTCCATGACGCGAGTGGCAACACGTTTTGCATTGATCTCGGGAGAATCGGTACCGACGAAGAAGACTCGAATAAAATATCCGGCTGTGCGCGTCGAACGAATGTCAGTTTTTCCTCCGTCGAAAATACCGTCTCGAACGCCATTGACCGACCCTGCTCCAGACATGACTCGCGCCTTCGGTTCGCTTCACGCGCCGCATTCAGAATCGCCTGTGGATCGTTCCAGTTCCCGTACACCGCCTGGGCAATTTGATCGGGATTGATGTATTCGCAACCCTTCAGCCATTCATGGGTCAGCGCCCGTTCGGTCAAGGTGGTCTTGCCAGCTCCGTTCGGGCCAGCAACCACAACCAGTCTCGGACGGGGGCCGTCTGCCGGTTCAGGGTGCATGTCCGGGATCGGAAGAGGCGGCCGACGAATCTGTCGCAGGGTCTTCCCGCATGGCCTCATCAATCTCCGCAGCAAGTCTGTCGAGAAAAGCAGCTCTCGCCGCATTTCGACGCTCCACGACGACCCGCCGAAAGTCAAGCATCAGAGCCTCCAGTTCGGCATCGGTCGGTTCTACGCTCGCATCAAGCAGGTCTACTCTTGGAACCGTGGGAACACGGCTTGCACCTTCACCGGACATGTCCGGATTGTAACATGTCCATAGAGACCGTTTATGAGGGACAATCTCGATGAGACACCCACATCACATAAGGATACCATGCCGTATGGACGGGTTCCCGATCCGTCTGGCATGGGGAGTCGGTGCGTCGACATTTTCCTTCCCGTGGGTGTGTATCCTGTTGAATCTTCGGGTGCTCCGGATTGTCGACTTCCGGATGCTGCCGACGGATTTGTCTGAACGTCTCGTGCTCCTCTCTTTCGCGAGCGGTCTTCGACAAACGGCCCCTGGACGGGCGGGCACGTTCTCCTGCAGCAGGACATCCGGCCGTATGGATCCGGGGCCGGGTGCGTCAGCGTTGCGGCATGAACTGGTGAACGGGTTGATCTCATTCATCGATCTCAATCGCATCAGGGCCCCATGTTCCGGTGCCCGGAGAGA
>JAJDVC010000016.1 GCA_022826305.1 Gammaproteobacteria bacterium
TTTAGGCTTCCCGGTTGAACCGGATGTATAGAGAATAAACAGCGGGTCTTCCGCCGCCATATGCTCGGGCGGGCAATCTTCGGAAGCTTCGGCCATTGCGGCGTGATACCAGACGTCACGTTGCTCATTCGTCGTAACGTGGTTGCCGGTACGTTTCACTACGATAGTGGTATGCACATTGGGACAATTCTGCAGTGCTTTTTCAACATTCTCCTTCAACGGCACATTCCTGCCTCCTCGTGGTCCCTCGTCGGCAGTAATTACCACCTGACAATCGGAATCCAGGATTCGATCTTTCAGTGCATCAGGAGAAAATCCGCCAAACACCACTGAGTGAATGGCGCCAATGCGCGCGCAGGCCAGCATCGCCACGGCAGCTTCCGGGATCATGGGCATGTAGATGGAAACCCGATCTCCTTTCCTGACTCCGCGCGATTTGAGGACATTTCCAAATTTGCTGACAAGCTTGAATAACTCGTTGTATGTTATTGATTTGCAATCATGTGGATCATCTCCTTCCCAGATGATTGCTGTTTGAGCACCGCGTGAATCAAGATGTCGGTCCACGCAGTTGTAGCAGGCATTCAACCGTGCGCCATCGAACCATTTGATGTCAGCATTGTAGTAATCCACGGACATCACGGTATCCCATGACTTGAACCAGGAAACAAACTCACCTGCCTGTTCGGCCCAAAATGACTCAGGATCGGATATGGATCGCTGGTACATCTCCAGATACCGATCATTATCGATGTGAGCGAATTCTGAAGCCGCTTTTTGAACGTCATAGATCTTTTCTGGAGACATTGAACTGGTCCGGGAAGAAATTTTCATGAATTTACTTTACTTGCTCAATTGATTTTACACAATGTCTAGGGGGGCACGCCAAGACCAAACCCTGCCTTTTGCTTCTGGTCGAAGACAAGCGTATCAGGCGTAACCGAACAGATAATCCTGCCGGGATCGCGATGCTGCGCGAGTCTTCGTTTCCACTTCTTACGGGAATTCCACATGAACGGTCACAATATCAAGACCATGGTACTGTTGGTGCTGAACTGAAACTGCGTGATGTTCCAGTAATCGGGGGGAGATCTCCCGTTCAATTGGCTCGCCATCGATCAATTCGCCAAGCGACAGGACCTTTTCCTGGATATTCTCACTGCCCCCGGCTCTGGTGATGAATTCCAGTACAGCCCTGTTGCCCTTTTTGCGAACGAGAAGATTCAATGTCCTCGGTCTGTCCTGCCCTTCATCCCTTTCCTCTCTGAGAAGCATCAACAGGATTTCCTCGCAGGCGGCTGTCAGACGATCCGTGATCGATATGTGCCAATCGCTTTCAGAGACGCATTTGTCCAGAAATCCCCTCAACCTCGGTAGAGCGGAAAGTTCCAGTGATGTCTTGAATCGCTTGGGGCGTGGTTCGAGCATTTCGACGAAAAAGGTCATGAGAATGACCACAAGACCACCGGCAGTCACGCCGTTGTTCAGAAAACCACCCGCAAATTCCGAAAAAAATTCCGGATAGATTGCACCGCCCTGAAATCCGGTACCAATCCAGAATGAGACGCCGACTATCAAGCCCTTGCGATAGTCCATGCCACCCTGGGTGACCATTTTCAAGCCGACCGTAAAAAGCATGGATATCAAGACAACAAGATACGCTGAAAATACCGGTCCCGGCATCGCCAGCACCAACGCTACGGCTTTCGGAAAGAATGCCATAAGGAGAATCATCACACCGGCGGCAATTCCCACATGACGAGCCGCAACACCAGTAAGCTGGGCCAGTGATGCGCCTGTTGAGTAAGCCGTATTCGGTATCGTCCCTGCAAACCCGGAGAGCAGATTACTCAGACCATCCGTTGCCACGGCACTCTGCACACCCTGAAAATCCATGACCCGTGTCCGGCGCCAGGATATGCGCTGCATCGCTGCAGCGCTGCTGATTGTTCGGATCGAACCGATTATGGCTGCCAGCAGAAATCCTGGAAGGAGTGCCCAGAATTGCGAATCGAATTCCAGGTCGAGGCCGGGCCACTCGAACCGAGGATATCCTAACCATCCGGCCTCTGTAACACGTGCCGTGTCGTAAAGACCAAAAAAACCGGCAACCAAAGAACCGGTGATGGCACCGATAATCGGCGCCCATAAACGGAGAGATCCCTTGGCTGCAAGCGTAATTCCGCAGATAAGAAGTACGGTAACAAGCGCACTGAGCGGACCACCGAGGTGTGGACTTCCCTCCGGGACATCCGTCAACAGGTGAAAGACCGTCGGCATTACGGAGATCGGTATCAGCATGAGCACCGTTCCGGATACTGCTGGAGTGAGAACTCGTCGAAACAGCGAGAGTCGCTCAGAAATCACGAACTGAAAAAGGGACGAGACAACGATCAGAGTAGCCATCAGTTCAGGTCCGCCCATGGTAAGTGCGATTATGCAGACCGGAACGAACACGACCGAACTTCCCATCATCAGCATATGCCCCATACCGAAACGTCCGAAACGACATGACTGAAGTATTATGGATACACCGCTTATAGCAACGGCAGCGAACACAGCCCATGCCACGAAAGACTCGGCCTGTTCCGCTGCACGCATGGCCAGTGTCGTTATCAGTATTGTCACAGACAAGTGCAGAACAGCCAGTTGAAGCCCGAGATTGAAGGCAACCGACAACGGCGGTTTTTCATCTGCCTGATAATGAAGCCCAGCAGTTTCTTGCTTGTCTTCAGGATTCATGCCACTGCACACTCGTGGCAGTTCATCACAACGTATCCGGCGGATCTCCGAGGATGAAATCCCACCTTGGCAGTCAACATGTTCATGGCAGGCAATTCACCCTGATGAGAGAGGATATCTGCCCATGATCAGCGTTTAGTGAAGATCCATCACTGTTCCAGATCGTCACAGGAGATCGTGATCCTCAAGAAATTCCCGCATTATGGCCACACAGGTGTCCGGTTTTTCAATTTGCAGCAGGTGTGTTGTTTCGGGAACAAAATCATATTCCATGCTTGAGATATGGCCCAAGTCGAAAGTTGGCAAAAATGAATAGGGCAACATCGGATCAGCCCCGATCACCTTTGTCGGGCATCGAAACGACTCGAATTCCACCATTACTGCAAACGCCCTGGCATGGTTGATCACCTGTGCTTCATATTCCTTGGGACACCGAAGCTCATAGCCTTGTCCGGTTGCTGATTCCCGGAGTGTCGCCCTCGCCACGAGCTCCAGTCCACCGGGAACAATACGGCCATAAACCGGCAAATAGCGGAGAAAATCCACACATTCCTCTATTGAGCTGAACTGGTCCGTACGATGCAGGGTCATCTGGTTCTGGCGTCGCGTAGCCATGTCGAACTCTTCGGAATACTCTTCGGGCTTGCATACCGGCGGATCAAACAGGATACGTGCTGCAAACCTGCTCCCATGCGTGGGACAAAGAAGCGCTGCCAAGGCTGAAACAGAATGAAAGACGCCTATCGTCGGTTTTTTCCCACAATTACTGTCGATTGCATCGAGAATGCAGTCAATATCCTCAACAAAGAAGGACAGATTATGTCTTTTCCGAGAACCAGTCGGATTCCAGCCATGATTCCGAAG
>JAJDVC010000215.1 GCA_022826305.1 Gammaproteobacteria bacterium
GACCATCCTTCGTCAGGTTCACATGGACCTTGGCATGGATGCCGGGGACCCTGCTGTTGCGGAGACCAGAGACCAGCTTGCCTCCACCGGTTTCATATGGAACTTCAGTCCGCAGGGTTCCATGTCCACCTGTTATGAACCGGGCATTCCCAGCCTGATGAATCATGTCGTGAATGAATCCATGAAGGCCGATGTGGATGAGAATCTCGCAGGAAAACCATCTTCCAGGTCACGAGACCCCAGCCCCAGAAGGTGACTGTGAACAGGAACGTTACCTGATTGACAGCAACCTGGAAGGGCCGTTTCAGGGGATGCTGGAGCATGGATCAACCCGGGATCGTGCGTTCTCGGGCCACTGCGGGAGACATGTTTCCGGAGAATTGCCGATTCCGCTGGAATGGTTCCTGCATCGGTCGCAATGATCGGAATCCGGTCTGAATGAACCGGGGATTCAAGGGCATCTCGTGCACGAGCCCTCCGGATGTTCGCGGATAACGATCCGGTCATTGCAGCCTGGCCGAACATTGCATGAGCACCGGTGAGCATCATGACATCAGGTCCCTCTTCCCGTATCGCGGGCCCGGGGCTCAACTCGCGCAACATGACAGGCAATTTTATAGTATCATCCCTCCGTCAATGCTTGCTCACCGCCGACGGTAACAGTGTTGTGCGGCGGTGTTCAGGGCTTCCATAGAACCAGAAGTAACAGGTATTATCTCAATGAGTACACAGACACGTAGAAAATTTCTGAAGGGGTCGGCACTTGCTGCCACTGCCACGGCAGGAACCCTTGCGGCGCCGGCGATTGTCAGGGCGGCGCCGACCGTTTTGAAGATGCAGGCGGCCTGGGGAGGGGGTATTTTCCTGCAGAACGCCCAGTCATATGTCGACCGGGTAAACGCGATGGCCGGGGATGCGCTGCAACTGGAGCTCCTGCCGGTTAATTCCGTGGTCAAGACAAGCCAGATGCAGGATGCGGTTCACCGGGGTGTCCTGGACGCCGCGCACTATGTTCCCGCATACTGGTATTCCAAGTCTCCCGTTGCGTCGCTGTTCGGCACTGGCCCCTGTTTCGGCTGGTCCAGCCAGGAAGTGCTGGGCTGGATCTACTACGGCGGAGGACAGGAACTGTTCGACGAAATGATGGAGCGTCTGGGACTTGACCTGGTCAGTTTCTTCAACAGCCCGATGCCTGCCCAGCCGCTGGGCTGGTTCAAGGAACACATTACCGATGCCAGCCAGATGGAAGGACTCAAGTATCGCACGGTGGGTCTGGCGGCCGATGTCCTGCTTGAAATGGGCATGTCGGTTGTCCAGCTTCCGGGAGGCGAGATTCAGCCTGCGATGAAGTCCGGACTTATTGATGCGGCGGAATTCAACAATCCGACTTCCGATCGTGACTTCGGCATGCAGGACGTTTCCAAGCACTACCATCTTGCCAGCTTCCACCAGTCCCAGGAATTCTTTGAATGCACCTTCAACAAGGCCAAGTACGACAGCCTGTCGGACGAGCAGAAGGCTATCCTGAAACATGCCTCGGAAGCGGAGAATTCCAACTTCTACTGGCACAATACGCGCAGCTATGCGACCGACCTGATCAAGCTGCAGGAGGAACACGGCGTCAATGTCTACAGGACCCCGGATTCCGTGCTGTCGAAGCAGTTGGAGGCCTGGGATGTCGTGGTGGCGAGAATGTCCGAGCAGGATCCGTTCTTCGCCAAGGTAATCGATTCGCAGAAAGCCTATGCAAAGGAAGTGATGAACTATCTGAACCTGAATCAGCCGGACTACAAGCTGGCCTACAACCACTATTTCGGCTAGATCCGGTTTGGACTTCCCTGGCGCCGGGTGTCCGGGAAGGGCCAGTCCCTTCCCGGATGCCCGGTTCGGCACTGGAGTATCTGATCCGTGAACAGCGTCATATACGCCATCGAGAGCCTCAGCATCTGGGTCGGCCGGGCTTTCGGCTGGTGCATACTGATCCTTACCCTTTCCGTTTCATATGAGGTGTTTGTCCGCTATGTCCTGAACGCCCCGACCGTCTGGGCTTTCGACATGATGGTGCAGATGTACGGGGCGCTGTTCCTCATGGCCGGTCCCTATGCGCTGGCGCAGGACACGCATGTCCGGGGTGATGTCCTGTACCGGCTTTTCCCCGTCAGGGTCCAGGCGACGCTGGATTTCGTGCTGTACATCCTGTTCTTCTTCCCGGGAATGCTTGCCCTTTTCTGGTTCGGCGCTGAAATAGCGTCGGATTCATGGCGCTACAGGGAGGTCAGCTGGAACAGCCCGGCGCGCATACAGATCTATTTCTTCAAGACCCTGATTCCGCTTGCCGGCGGACTGCTCATCATACAGGGCATTGCAGAACTGTTGCGCTGCTGGAAGGCAATGCGCACCGGCCAGTGGCTTGCCCGACTTCATGATGTCAGGGAAACCGAACTGGCCCTGATGGAAGACATGAAAAAAACGCAGGAAGCCGGTTAACCCGCTATTCCCATTTCCGATACCCGATCCATGACCAATCCGGAAATCGCGATCTTGATGCTGGGGCTGTTCATCGTCCTGGTCCTGCTGGGATTTCCCATTGCGTTCACGCTGATAGCCATGGGCGTCGGCTTCGGTTACTACGCCTATCATCAGGCGGGTTCGATCGAGGTAATAGCCGATGCCTTCAACAACCAGATATTCTACCTCCTCAACCAGAACACCTACTCCGTCATGGAGAACGATACGCTGGTTGCGATCCCGCTGTTTCTCTTCATGGGTTATGTCGTGGAGCGGGCGAATATCGTCAACAGGCTCTTTTCCTCGCTTCAGCTGGCCGCCCGGAACATGCCGGGTTCCATGGCGATCGCCGCCCTGATTACCTGTGCGGTGTTCTCGACGGCCAGTGGTATCGTGGGGGCTGTCGTGACCCTCATGGGACTGCTCGCGTTTCCGGCGATGGTGAAAGCCAGTTACCGCAAGGATTTCAGCGCGGGCGTGATTTGCGCAGGCGGTACACTGGGTATCCTGATCCCTCCCTCGATCATGCTGATCGTCTATGCCGCCATAGCCGAGTTGTCGCCCCTGCGCCTGTATGCGGCCGCAGTCTTCCCCGGGCTGCTGCTTGCCGGCATGTACATCGTCTACGTGATCATCCGTGTATTGCTGAATCCTGCCATAGCCCCCCGCCCGGTCCGGGATGATTCCATTTCACGACGGCAGATATATGTGCAGCTGCTGACCTCGTTTGTACCGTTGACCGTGCTGATCATGCTGGTGCTGGGCTCCATTCTCGGCGGCCTGGCCACTCCCGCGGAAGCAGCGGCCATGGGAGCCCTGGGCGGACTCATACTGGCGCTGGTCTATCGATCCCTGAACTGGATCAAGGTCAAGGAATCCGTATTCCTTACCGCCAAGGCGACTGCAATGGTGTGCTGGATGTTCGTGGGTTCATGGACCTTTGCGTCGGTCTTTTCGTATCTCGGGGGGCACGACGTCATCGAACACTGGGTGCTGGCCCTGAACCTGGAGCCCTGGCAGTTCCTGATCATGGTCCAGTTGATCATCTTCCTGCTGGGCTGGCCGCTGGAATGGTCCGAGATACTGATCATCTTCGTCCCGATCTTTCTTCCCATGCTCGACACCTTCGGTGTCAATCCCTACTTCTTTGCCATGCTGGTCGCCCTGAACCTGCAAACCTCCTTCCTGACGCCGCCGATGGCCATGTCGGCCTATTACCTGAAGGGCGTGCTCAAGCGGGAAATCGAACTGATGGACATCTTCAGGGGGATCGTCCCCTATCTTGGCATCGTGATATTCTGCATGTTCCTCATGTACATGTTTCCGGGCATTGCGCTGTGGTTCCCGGATGTGCTGTTCGGGCCGTACATACCCTGACGCCCGATGAACCGGACGTTACAGCACGAAGCCCGCACCGCCCGCGAGTACCTGCACTGGATGGAAGAGGGAGCCCTGACTTCGGAAAAACTGGTGCGACACTGCCTGGACACCATCGACCGGACCGACGGACAGGTGGGCGCATGGGAATCCATTGACCCGGAGTATGCGCTGGAGCAGGCGCGGGAAATGGATGATCTGCGGAAAAGGGGGCGGGCACTCGGGCTGTTGCACGGTGTTCCGGTGGGAGTCAAGGACATCATCGACACGGCGAGGCTGCCGACCAGGCTCGGCAGCAAGGCCTTCGCCGACAGGCGGCCGCAGCAGGATTCCGCCGTCGTCGAGAAGCTCAGGGAAGCGGGTGCCATAATACTCGGCAAGACGGTGACTACGGAAATGGCGTTCATGCATCCTGCCGGGACCCGCAACCCCAGAAATTTCGATTACGGGCCCGGTGGATCTTCCAGCGGTTCGGCGTCAGCCGTCGCGGCAGGTCAGGTTCCGCTTGCCATCGGCAGCCAGACGCACGGCTCGACGATTCGTCCTGCTTCATTCTGCGGTGTTTACGGCTACAAGCCGACGCGCGGCATCGTATCGCGCCGGGGCATGCTCGGTACTTCCCCGCACCTTGACCAGGTGGGGATGTTTGCCCTGGACGCAGGGGATCTTGCCGTGCTGGCTGATGCGCTGGGTGGATATGATGCGGCAGACTCCCAGAGCTATTTGCGCCCCCGTCCCGGCATGGTATCCGGTCATGCGTCGGAAGTGCCTGTGGAACCATGTTTCGCCTGGTTCGATCTGCCCTATTCCGGCAGGTATTCTCCTGAACTTGAGGCCGGCAGCGAGGAGTTGCTGACTGCTCTCGGGCGGCATGTCGAACGTGTTCAGGCCCCGCGTTCGTTTGCCGGGCTGATTGAAAGCCTCAGGATCATATACCATTATGAACTGTACCGATCCCTGAGCCCCCTGGGCGAGCAGTTGCGACCGCATGTCAGCGAAGTCCTGCATCGCGCACTTGATACCGGAAAGGGACTTTCAGACGAGCTGTACCGGGACGCCCTTGAGGCCAAGGAAGCGGCCGAGCGGTGGTTTGGAACATGGTTCAATGACCATGATGCCATTATCACGCCGTCGGCGCCCGGAATCGCGCCTCGATTCGGAGCCGGCACAGGTGATCCGGTTTGCTGTACCATATGGACCTTGTGCGGACTGCCCTGCATCAGCCTGCCGTTGCTCGAGGGAGCTGAAGGGTTGCCGATAGGTATCCAGCTGGTTGGAGGTGCGGATGAAGACGACCGGTTGTTCAGGACGGTTCGCTGGTTGCTCGGACATCTCGGGGGAGAGTCCGATCCTGTGCAGGATCATGAAACCGCAAAGACAGGGGGCGTGGCATGACAGGCAAGCATGTACAGATGATTACCGGTCTGGTGGGTCTGGCGTTTCTCGCCATATTCGTGATCGGACTGTCCCACAGCATTTCAAGCGGTTTTGCCGGGGTGCTGGGGGGACTGCCGTTTGCAATTATCGTGGCCATCGTCTTGTCGATGGCGGCATATGACTGCTGGGAGGAGTGCCTGAAAGGGAAGAAGGGAGATGATCGGCAATAACACCTGTTACCGGTTTCTCATGGCTTGACCGGCATCATGGTGAGTTCCAGACCGCGACTGTGGATAACCCGCAGGCTTTCGGCCAACACGGAGGCGCGCGCCATGAGGGATTACGATGTGGTCCTGAATCCCGATGACCAGGTCAGTTCGGTGGACCGGATCGTCGAAATGAGTCAGCAGGTGGATGCCATTCTTCCCTGTCATTCAGAGTCCTTCAATGCCGAGGTGGCGGCGCGTCTCGGCATGCGCCTGAAGATTATTGCCAACCATTCGGTAGGTGTTGACCATTGTGATCTTGAGGCCCTGGCCAGGCGTGGAATAACGGTAACCAATACCCCCGATGTCCTGTCCGATGCAACCGCCGAAGTTACCCTGTTGCTGTTGCTTGGCGCCGCACGGCGTGCGGCACAGGGTGACAGGCTTGTCCGGGATGGCAGATGGGATTCCTGGAGCCCCTCCTTCATGGTCGGACACCAGGTTACCGGGAAGACCCTGGGTATCGTGGGCATGGGCAAGGTCGGGCGGGTGGTTGCCGACCGGGCACGCGGATTCGACATGGCGGTTCACTACCACAACAGAACCCGCCTGGACCCTGGACTTGAGAGGGGAGCGGTATATCATGACAGCCTGGATTCCCTGCTGTCCGCAGCCCAGTTTGTCTCGCTGCATTGTCCGGCCAGTCCCGAGTCGCATGAAATGATGAACGCGCGGACCTTCGCCCTGTTGCCGGACAATGCGGTTCTCGTGAACGCCTCGCGCGGAGCGCTGGTGGATGAAGACGCATTGCTTGACGCGCTCGACAGCGGGAAACTTGCAGCAGCGGGGCTGGACTGTTTCCGGCAGGAGCCAGGCGGCAATCCGGAGTTTTCCAGGCGAGACAATATCTTCATGCTGCCGCACATAGGCAGCGCCACCTTCGAGACACGGGACGCCATGGGGTTCCGTGCGCTGGACAATCTGGATGCATTCTTTTCGGGCAGGACACCGCAAGACAGGCTTGTGTAGTACCTGATATCGGCTACCTGCAGGGTGGTACTGTCCTGCCCCCGATCCCGTGCGGCCGGTCTGTGCAGGTGTCCTGCAGGACCTCGGGTTTCCGGGTCATTTCAGCCAGTTGCATCAGTTGCGCCGAAATGGATACGGCGACCTCCATGGGACGCTTGCCAACCAGCTCCGGTAGTCCGACGGGACAGGTGAGTTGATCGATTTCGGCACTGGAGAACTGTTTTCTGCGCAGGCGGTTACGGAATTTCCCCGCCTTGGACCGGGAGCCGATCAGTCCCAGGAAACGGGAATCCCCGCGTGAGAGAATCCCCTCCACCAGCTGCATGTCCAGTTCATGGCTGTGTGTCATCACCAGATAGCAGGCATTGGCGGGGCATGCCTCCACGAACAGGTCGTGATTGTCCATCAGTACGGGCCGGATATCCGGCACGATCGGCTGCGTGGCCAGCTGATCGACCAGTTCCGGTCGGCTGTCGGCCCAGGTGAGCCGACATGGGAGTCCGGACAGTATCTTCACAAGGCTGCATCCCACGTGTCCGGCTCCGAACAGGATCACGTTGAATGCGTTTGACGGAAAGCATTCAAGCAGCAGATCAACGGTTCCGCCGCAGCATTGCCCAAGGTCTTTCCCCAGCACGAACTTTTCCCGCAGCAGGGTCTGCCTGCCCGTTTCAAGCAGCTCCCGTGCCCGTGATATCGCCTGGAATTCCAGGTTGCCTCCGCCCACGGTGTCATAGGTCCGTTCCCCGGTGACGACCATCTTTGCTCCCTCCTCCCGTGGCGAGGAGCCGCGGTTGCCCAGAACGGTAACCAGCACGAAGCCCAGATTCTCCTCGGACAACCCGGATATGGCGCGTATCCAGTTCATGATGGGCGGCGGATTTCCCGGATCACGCGCAACACCTCCTCCGGGGTGGCAGGGGCGTTGAGCTTCGGAAAGGTCGAATGGTCCGTTGCCGCACCTATGGCATCCCGAATCGCGCACCATGCCGAGATGGCCAGCATCAGGGGTGGCTCCCCCACGGCCTTGGACCTGTAGACGGTAGCCTCTTCGTTCGGACGGTTTTCGAGAATCCTGACGTTGAACACCGGCGGCGTGTCGCCGATTGCGGGAATCTTGTACGTGGCGGGGCTGTCGCTCAACAATTTTCCCGACGGGTCCCATTTCAGTTCTTCGGAGGTCAGCCACCCCAGTCCCTGGATGAATCCGCCCTCGATCTGTCCCACATCCACGGCAGGGTTGATGGACGCGCCTGCATCATGGATGATATCGGTGCGAAGCAGCCTGTGTTCCCCTGTCAGGGTATCGATTACCACTTCGGATGCGGCGGCACCGTTGGCGAAGTAGAAAAACGGATGCCCGGAAGCGGTTTCCCGGTCATAGTGAATCCCGGGTGTCTTGTAGTGGCCGGTTGCTGACAGGGACACCCGGCCAAGCCAGGCCTGACGGACCACTTCTTCGAACCCGAGTGTCCGGTCTCCCGTGCGGACGCCTTGTGCCGTGAATGCGATTTCCCGTTGCGGAACCTTGTAGCGGTCACTGAGAAATTCCACCAGCCTTGAACGGATCTTGCGCGCTGCGTTCAGGGCCGCCATGCCGTTGAGATCGGTTCCCGCCGAGGCTGCCGTGGGCGACGTGTTCGGAATCTTGTCGGTACGGGTAGCGGACACAACGATCCGTTCGGTCGGAACCTTGAATTCCTCGGCGACGATCTGGGCAACCTTGATCATCAGGCCCTGTCCCATTTCCGTCCCGCCGTGATTGAGGTGGATGCTGCCGTCGGTGTATACGTGAACCAGCGCTCCGGCCTGGTTCAGGTGCGTAACGGTAAAGGAAATTCCGAACTTGACTGGCGTCAGGGCAAGTCCCTTCTTGAGAATCGGACTGGAGGCATTGAAGCGGCGGATCGCCTCGCGGCGATTCCGGTAGTCGCATGTTTCTTCAAGTTGCCCGATGATTTCCGGGATGTTGAAATGTCCGATGGCCTGATGATACGGTGTCAGGTTGCGGTCCGACGTGTTGTAGAAATTTGTCTTGCGAACCTCAAGCGGATCCTTGCCGAGGGAAAAGGCTATCTCGTCGATAACCGTTTCCATCGCTATCATGCCCTGGGGTCCGCCGAAACCGCGGAATGCAGTATTGGAGGCAGTATGCGTCTTGCATCTCAGTCCGTCTATCATGACATGGGGGAGGTAATAGGCGTTGTCGCAGTGAAACATGGCCCGGTCGACGATGGCGTCGGAAAGATCCGGTGAATATCCGCACTGGCCGGCCAGCCGATACCGGATGGCCGTGATGCGACCGGAATCGTCGAACCCCACGTCATAGTCGTTTCTGAAGTTGTGACGCTTGCCGGTCATGATCATGTCGTCCCGCCTGCTCAGCCTGCAGGTCACGGCGATACCTGTCCGGGAGGCCAGCACCGCCGCGATGCAGGACCAGGCTGCGCCCTGGGTTTCCTTTCCGCCGAATCCGCCTCCCATGCGACGGGTGACGACATCCACATGGTTCATCGGCAGATCGAGTACCTGCGCAACCAGCTTCTGGGTTTCCGTGGGGTTCTGGCAGGACGTGTGCACGGTCATTCCGCCGTCCTCCCCGGGGATTGCAAGGGAGACCTGGCCCTCCAGGTAGAAATGCTCCTGGCCGCCGACCCGCATGACGCCCCGGATCCTGTGGACGGCATGTTCCAGGTTGTATGGCACATCGCCGCGCTGCATGCGGTGTGGGGGGCGGACATGGAACTCCCTTGCGATAGCCATGTCCAGATCCAGTACCGGTTCCGCCTCGGTGGTCCTTACCAGGGCCAGGGTAGCTGCCTGGCGCGCGAGCTTCTGGCTGGTCGCCGCAACCGCAAACAGCGGCTGGCCCAGGTATTCGATGGTCCGTTCGGCGAACAGGGGGTCGCCGGGGAAAACCGGTCCGATGTCCACCGAGCCCGGGATGTCGTTCGCGGTGATCACGTCCACCACGCCAGGTGCGTTGTGGACGGGTGCAAGATCCATGAAATCAAGGGTTCCGTGCGCGATCGGGCTGGTGCCGATGCAGGCATGGTACTGCCGGGCCAGTGGAGGGTGGTCGTCCACGTAAAGCGCATCTCCGCTGACATGCTTGCGGGCGCTGTCATGGGCAAGCGCCCGTCCTGTCGCGACCGGCTCCGGATGGACGGTTCCCCTGCTCACAAGCTGCCGATCCGGATCGGAAATTCACACCCGGACAGTTCCAGCTGCATTCTTTCAAGCAGATTGCCGGCGACCTGAAGCCGGTATCGTGCACTGGCCCTGACATCGCTTATCGGCTGAAAGTCCCGTGAGAGCGCCGCCCGGGCCAGATTGATGGTTGATGCGTCCAGCCTGTTGCCGGCCAATGCGTGTTCCGTGTTCCGGGCGCGTTCGGTTTTTTCGGCCATGCCGCCGAATGCCAGCCGACATCGGCCGATCCTGCCGTCCCGCAGGGTAATCAGGCATGCAAGACATACAGTGGATATGTCGTCGTCGATCCGCTTGCTTACCTTGTATACCTTCAGCTGCCCCGCTTCAGGCGGTCTGGAAATGGTCACGGAGAGGATGAATTCGTCATCGCGCAGCGCGGTCTTGCGATATGCCCTGAAGAATCCGTCCATCGGCAGGGTGCGAAGACCCCCGGTGCCTTGCAGGGTTATCCGCGCGTCCAGCGCCATGAAAACCGGCGCCAGATCTCCGATCGGGGAACCGTTGGCAAGGTTCCCCCCTACTGTTGCAACATTTCGGATCTGCCGGGAACCGAACCGTTTCAGGAGGGCAGACAGTTCCGGGTAGGTGGCGCCCAGCAGTTCATCCAGCCGAACCAGGGTCGTGGCGGCGCCGATCTCGATTTCCTCGTCCGTCTCCCTGACTTCCGTGAGTTCCCGGACATTACCCAGATAGATCAGCTTCCCGAGATCCTTCAGTTGCTGGGTGACTTCCAGAGCCAGGTCGGTTCCCCCGGCCAGCAGCCTGGCATCGGGCATGTCGTGCTTGAGCCTGGCAAGCTGTTGTGCGTTGTCGGGAAGGTAAAACCCTCCCGCCTGGTGACAGCAGGTTCCGATTTCGGACAACTGTTCGATCGTAAGCTGCGAAGCCCTGTCAAGGTGATCCTGCTGCGGGTCGTTGATTACCTGATGGGCGGCATCCAGTATGGGCCGGTAACCGGTGCAGCGACAGAGGTTCCCGGCGAGAAATTCCCGGCAGGTTTCCGCATCCCGCGACGCGGATGCCGGCCGGGGGAACTTGTAAAGGCAAAACAGCGACATCACGAATCCGGGCGTGCAGAAGCCGCACTGCGAGCCATGATGATCCACCATGGCCTGTTGTACGGGATGGAGCCTTCCCCCCTGTGCCAGGTGTTCGACCGTGATCAGCTGCTTCCCGTGCAGCGAACCTGCGAATGTGATGCAGCTGTTGAAGTTCCTGTATACGAGTGCGGCCCCTTCAACCTCGGCCAGCACCGCCGTGCAGGCCCCGCAATCCCCTGAGGCGCAACCCTCCTTGGTCCCCTTGAGGTGTCGTCGTTCCCTCAGGTATTCCAGGACAGTCAGGTCCGCCCGGTCCATCTCCAGGTCAATCCGTTCGCTGTTGAGGACAAACCTGATCATTCTGTACTGGAAAAGTTGACTAACTGGTCAACATTCTAGCAGTATGGCAGAACGAAGTAAAACAGCCGGAATTGCCTGCAGGGCTATGCGAATCCCATCTGATCATGGCCTCCGGGAAAGGAAGAGGCCCGGATCCATGCCTCCCCGACGATATCCGTTTCCTCCATGTTCTCCCCCGGGCCGGATCGGTCCACGACCAGGAAGTCCTGGATATGGTCAAGCACGATCTGGAAGTGGTGCCAGGTATTGCGGCGGAGGTTGATTCCCTGTCTCCCGTTGGTCATGAAAAGAACGAGGTCCCCGGCCTGCAGGGTGTCTGACGACCTGCCGACCAGGATCGGGAAAGGGGTTCCGTGCATGGGGATGAATGCCTGGCTGCCCAGCGGGTGGCGCTCCATTGTCGACACCCTGTGCGGCAGGGGAAGCGGGCGGGTGCGGAATACGTTCACGGCAGGATGGCCGCCTGCGGTTGCCGCATCAACCCTGAAAAGGTCATGATACCGGACCGTAAG
>JAJDVC010000139.1 GCA_022826305.1 Gammaproteobacteria bacterium
GACCATCCTTCGTCAGGTTCACATGGACCTTGGCATGGATGCCGGGGACCCTGCTGTTGCGGAGACCAGAGACCAGCTTGCCTCCACCGGTTTCATATGGAACTTCAGTCCGCAGGGTTCCATGTCCACCTGTTATGAACCAGGCATTCCCAGCCTGATGAACCATGTCGTGAATGAATCCCTGAAGGCCGATGTGGATGCGAATCTCACGGGAAAGCCATCGTCCAGACCACGAGGCCCCAGCCCCAAAAGGTGACTGTGAACAGGGACTTGCCTGTTGATACCGGTCCGGATCCTCGCTGGCCCTCGTTGCGGCCTGGTGAATCAGGTCCCGGATCGCGTAATGGGCCAGCATCAGGCCATCCACTTCCTGATACACCAGTTCCGGCATCTTGCTCCGAGGCGGGGTGCCGGGACCCGGCAGGTGAATCCTGACCTCGTCATGGGTCGTCTCGATCTTCCGGCGCTCGTGGTACAGGGCGACCAGTTCCGCCACTGGTGCGGTGTCCGGGTCCAGCAGGGTGGTGACCCGGTGATCAGGTTATGGCGCACTTCTCCCGGTTCCGGTCGGCAGGTGGTCATGCGTACCGGCAGGATTCCACGGCGTTTCCTCCTGTCCCGGCCGCTGCCGCAGAGAGCGCTGTGTCAGGAATCGTCGGCAAACCTCTCCACCCCCGGGAAATGCATGCCGGACCTGAATCACCACAGGAGCATTTCCCTGGCCGACACGGCATGGAAAAATACCATGGCAATCACATGGCACACCATCACTTCCGCGGGCAGGCCCCGACGTCGGCGGTCGCTGTCCGTCAGCCGCAGCACATCGCGCACGGTGTCATGGGGCATACCTGCACAATGACATTGACAGTGATAATCCGGGATGCGTACGCTACCGGGAAATCCGCCCGAGCTTCGAGCCATGAACGGTCCTCAATTCCCGCAACCTGTTCCAGGCAGAACAGAATGGCAAAATCCCTGAAGCAGCAGTATTGGGATCAGGTTCACTTGCAATTGGATAGCTCCAGCAATGGACATTGAGGATGGCAGCTAGTACACTGCTCCAAATCCTACATGTCCCGGCTTTCCGACAGTCTTGCGATTCCCTGTGATGTGCAGTTCATGAAATATCCACACTGTCGAATGTCATGCGCGATTGCAGCTGCCTGCCTGGTCATCGGCATCACGGCAACCGGGGTTTTCGCTGGTTCCCTGCATCCTGAAACCGGCGAGGAGCTTTCCGAAAACCAGACGTTCGTCTATCGTCTGCTGGACGAGGTCCCGACACTGGACCCGCAGCTGAACCAGGATTCGGAAGGATTCGACATACTCCGCGACCTGTTCGAGGGATTGTTGAACCAGGATGCGGACGGCAACCTGGTGCCCGGGGTGGCGGAGCGGTTCGAGATATCAGACGGCAACCGGACCTATACCTTCCTTCTCAGGCAGGAAGCGAGATGGTCCAACGGGGATCCCGTGACGGCGCATGATTTCGTCTATGCCTGGCGCCGGGCGGTGGACCCGGCTACCGCATCCCCCTATGCCTGGTACGTCGAACTCGCCATGATTGCCAATGCCGCGCGGATCATTGCCGGAGAACTTTCCGCAGACGAGCTTGGCGTGGTGGCGGTCGATGACCATACCCTGGAAGTGCGTCTTGATCAGCCGTTGCCGCACTTTCCGGCAATGACCACCTATGCCACCTTCTTCCCGGCGCACCGCGCCACCATCGAAAGATTCGGAGCCGCCTGGACGCGCCCGGAAAACATCGTTTCCAACGGTGCCTATGTCCTGACCGAGCATGTCCCCAAGGAGTATCACATGCGGGAACGCAACACGCGCTACTGGAACAATGACGCCACCCTGATCGAGCGGGTGACGGGCAAGGTGATCAATGATGAGAATCTGGCCCTGACCCGTTACCTGGCCGGAGAGATCGACCGGACCGCAGTGCCGTCGGGGCAGTATCCCGACCTTGCTGCCAGGTATCCTGATGAAGCGACTTCGGTGCCGATACTGTGCAGCTACTACTTCGCGATCAATCATACCGACTCCGCGCATCCCGCGCTGAGCGACAGGCGCGTCAGGCAGGCCCTGTCCTATGCGCTTGATCGCGATATCATCGTGAACAGCGTATTGAAGGACGGGCAGTATCCTGCGTACAACTTCACGCACTGGGCGACGGCGGGATTCAAGGTGCCGCAGACTGATTATTCGCGGTTATCCCAGTCCGAACGCGATACCCGTGCGCGGGAACTGATGCAGCAGGCGGGATACGGCGAGGACAGCGGCATCAGCCTGAAGCTTGTCTACAATACATCCGAATCGCACAAGCTGGTCGCGACCGTCGCAGCCCAGATGTGGAAGCAGAAGCTCGGCATCGAGACCGAGTTGTCGAACTATGAATGGAAGACCTATCTGAGTATCCGCAGTACCCAGGAGTTCGATCTGGCCCGGGCGGGGTGGTGCGGCGATTACAACGAGGCTTCAACCTTTCTGGATGTCATGACCAGCGGCAACAGCGCGAACAGCGGACGCTTTTCCAATCCCGAGGTTGATCGCCTGATGCAGGACGCCAGGATGCAGGAGGATCCCCAATCCCATTATGAAAGGGTAGAGGCGATCCTTGCCCGGGATATGGCGATCATACCGGTCTACCACTATTCCAGCGTATTCATGCTGAAACCCGATATAAGGGGCTGGCCGTACCGGAATGTACAGAAAATGTGGTATGCGAAAGATCTGTACCGGATCAAGGGGCAGTAGCGACCAGGCTCGTTCATGGTTGCCTATATATTGCGACGGCTTCTGGTCGGTATTCCGACCCTGCTTGCGCTGGTTGTCTTTTCCTATCTGATCATTGTCGCGGCGCCGGGAAGCCCGTTTCTCGGCGAACGGTCCCTGCCGCCGGAGGTGCTGGCCAACATGGAGGCCAGGTATGGCCTGGATCAGCCGATCCTGCGGCAGGTCATGAATTATGTATGGGGGATCATTACCGAGTTCGATTTCGGTCCGTCTTTCTCCTACAAGGACCGGACGGTGACCGAGATCATTGCACAGGGATTCCCGATCACGCTCACATACGGATTTCTGGCGTTCCTGATCAGTGTGGCGGTCGGCGTGACGCTCGGCGTGATTGCGGCCGTCCGGCAGAATTCCTGGTATGACTATCTGGCCGTCGGCATCTCGATCGGGGCCCAGGTTCTCCCGAACTTCGTGATGGCGCCGATCCTGGTTCTCGTTTTCACGCTCTGGCTGGGATGGCTGCCCGGAGGGGGGTGGCAGGGCGGCCAGCTGCCCTACCTGATCATGCCGGTGATAGCGCTCTCAACCAGTTTCATGGCATCCATAGCCCGCATTACCCGCTCATCCATGCTGGAGGTGCTTGGCACGGACTTCATCCTGACTGCGCGCGCCAAGGGCATCGGATTCCGCAGGCTGATTTTCCGCCATGCTCTGAAACCGGCCATGTTGCCGGTCGTTTCCTATCTTGGACCGACTTTCGTCGGGATGATCACCGGCTCGGTAGTCATAGACATGTATTTCTCGACCGGCGGAATCGGCCAGTTCTTCGTCAATGCGGCGATTAACCGGGATTACCCGCTTGTCATGGGCATCACTATCCTGACCGGGTTCCTGACGATTGCGTTCAATCTGGTTGTCGATGTGATATACGCCTGGATTGATCCCAGGATTCGGTACTGAAGGGGAATCCGGCTGATGGTTTTTCCGATCGGAGTGCGAATCGATCCTGAAGCCCGGCCTGGGCGCCGGGATGGACGGTCGCTTTGGCAGGATTCCCGGGCACGATTCATGCACAATCGTGCCGCTGTCGCAAGTGCGTCCGTACTGCTGCTTGTCTGCCTCTATTCGATAGTCGGGCCGGTTTCAAGCGAATGGTCGACAGAGGCGATAGACTGGCAGGTGATTGGTGATGTGAAACAGCATGGACGCCCTTCGCTTGGGAGCGGTCATTTTTTCGGGACGGACGAATTGGGCAGGGACCTGTTTGTCAGGACCGCCATGGGAACTCGTGTCTCGTTGATGGTCGGGATTTTCGGCGCCCTGGTGGCCATGGTTGTCGGAACGCTCTACGGTGCCGTGTCCGGCTATGTTGGCGGTGTCGTCGACAGCATCATGATGCGGATCGTCGACATGCTGATGGCCATACCGTTCATGTTCGTCCTGATTCTGCTGCTGATGGTTTTCGGGCGATCCGTGACACTGCTTTTTATCGGGATCGGGCTCGTTTCGTGGCTTGACATGGCGCGGATCGTGCGGGGCCAGACCCTGAGCATCAAGCAGATGGAGTTTGTCGAGCATGCCGTTGCCACCGGAGTTTCCACGGCGATGATCGTCTGGCGTCACATCATTCCGAATATCCTTGGCGTCGTGGTGGTCTATGCAACGCTGCTGGTTCCCAACATGATCCTGTATGAAAGTTTCATCAGTTTTCTCGGACTCGGGGTCCAGGAGCCGAATGCGTCCCTCGGCTCCCTGATCAACAGCGGAGCTTCCCGGATGCAGTATGGAACGTTATGGCAGATCGGTTTTCCGCTGTTCTTCTTCGTGGCCGTCCTGCTCGGGTTTTTCTTCGTCGGGGATGGCATGCGTGACGCCCTGGATCCCCGGGAGGGCAATGGATGAGCCGGTTGCGGATCCGGAACCTCTGCGTTGACTTCTCAACTCCCGACGGCACGGTGAGTGCGGTCCGGGATGTCAGCCTTGATCTGGAGGACGGGGAGATACTTGCAATCGTCGGTGAAAGCGGATCCGGGAAGAGTCAGACGGCCTTTGCCGCCATGGGACTGCTCCCCGCGAATGCACGCTGTTCCGGTTCCGTCTGTTTTGATGGAAAGGAGATTCTGGGGCTTGACGATGACGCACTGTCCGGAATCCGGGCCAGGGAAATCGCGATGATCTTCCAGAATCCGATGACTTCCCTGAATCCGTACAGGCGGATTTCGGACCAGATGACGGAAGTGCTCGAGGTTCACCAGGGACTGTCGAAAAAGGCAGCCCGTACCCAGTGCATTGCCATGCTTGAATCCGTGAATATCTCCGACGCACGGATGCGATTCGAACAGTTTCCGCACGAGTGTTCAGGCGGCATGCGGCAACGCGTCATGATCGCCATGTCGTTGCTGTGCCGGCCCAGGATCCTGATTGCGGACGAGCCGACCACGGCACTGGATGTGACGATACAGGCACAGGTTATCGATTTGCTCAAGATGATCCGGGAGCGTTATGGCATGGCCATTATCCTGATCACGCACGACCTCGGACTGGTTGCGGGCTGCAGCGACCGGGTCGCGGTGATGTACGCAGGACGGGTAATGGAAAGCGGGCCTACGGAAGAGCTGTTCCTGAGCCCGAGACATCCGTATACGGATGCCCTGCTCAAATCGCTTATCCGTATGGACGAAGACACATCAAGGCTGTATTCCATCTCCGGAAGCCATCCGGATACGACTGATGCCGGGTCTGGCGGCTGTCCGTTCAATCCAAGGTGTCCTGTGAGCACGATAGCCTGTTCTGCGTCGCTGCCGGCTGTTCGGACAGTCGGCAGTCGTTCATGGGCCTGTATCCGGTAGCAGCAGGATCCTGGCCATGAATACCCTGCTAAGGGTTGATGATGTAAGCGTCGACTTTCCGCTACGACGACAGGGGTTGCGACCATGGGCCCGGGCCCGCACGCTGTCTGCCGTCAGGCAGGTATCGTTCAGTCTCGATGAAGGCGAATCCCTTGGTGTGGTTGGTGAAAGCGGTTCGGGGAAAACGACCCTTGCCAGGGCGATCATCGGGACGGTCAGCCCGACTGTGGGGACCATTTCCTGGAATGGCAAGAATCTCTCTGCGGCGAATCACCGGCTGGGAGGTGCCGTCCGCGGAGAGATGAGCATGATATTCCAGAACTCCCTGTCAGCACTGAACCCGAGAATGACGGCAGGAGACATCATCAGCGAGCCGATATGGACGCATTGCCCGGACATGTCGAGTGCGCAAGTGGCGTACCGGGTGGATGAGTCGATGGAACAGGTCGGTCTGAACCGGGTTCTGGCAAACCGCTATCCGCACGAACTCTCCGGCGGACAGTGTCAGCGGGTCGGCATTGCGCGTGCCCTGGTACTGAAGCCGAAACTGATCATTTGCGACGAGCCGGTTGCCGCGCTGGATGTGTCGGTTCGCGCACAGGTCGTGAACCTGTTTCGCGACCTTCAGCGGGAGCTCCACGTTTCCCTGATATTCATCACCCATGACCTTGGGCTGATCAGGCATGTCACGAACCGGACACTCGTCATGTATCTCGGCCGAATGGTGGAGATGGCCCCACCGGAAGTCCTGATCCGGAGACCGCGCCACCCCTACACGCATGCACTGGTCTCATCCGTGCCCGTGCCCGATCCCGTGATCGAGCGCAAGCGGGTTCATGTTCCCCTGACGGGTGAAATCCCTTCTCCCGTCTTCCCGCCACCAGGCTGCGCCTTTGAAACCCGCTGCCCCCGGGCGCTGAAGTCCTGCAAACACCGGAATCCCCTGATGGAGCATCAAGCAGCGGGCCATGAAGTTGCCTGTTTCAACCGGCTTGAGGATACGGATCACGGAACTGCATGATGTCTCCTTGCCCCGGATTTCAGGAGATTGGGCGGGTGCTCCCGTATCTTGTTTGCCACGTACTCCAGATCACCCGTCTCCCCGCTACACAGCCAATGCCTTTTACTCCTGCTGATTCCCGGTTCTGGCTGTCATGCCAACAGGCGGCATGCGGTTTTCCGGCTTTTCCGGGATGCTGCACGGGTAACGCATACCGACGATGGGCATTGCTGCCAGGGTACGGCACTGGAACAGCAGCGCATCGATGCTGACGTGCCCGACATCGAAGCTGGACAACAGTTCCTTGTCAGTTATCCGGTTCTCCAGTTCCATGGGACTGACCTCCCGTTCCATCATCCGGAGCAGGAAGGTCGGGGAATCCGTCTCGAGCCAGTGGAACCTGAGCCGGCGCTTGTGGAACAGCAGCAGGTCGAGATGATGCCGTAGAAGCCCCGCAGGTAGTCCCGGTTCTCAGTGGCCATTTCCGGCTTGTCGATGACGTCCAGGATCAGCTTGTCGTATTCGTCCACCAGCACCACGACCCGCTGGCCGGTGGTGGCGTGGAGCCTGTCCAGGATGTTCCGCAGACGCCGGGGTCCGGTGTCGGAGGTTCGGGCGGGGGCAAGGTCGTGATGGCGCTCGAGGCCTTCCAGCTGTTCGATGATGTCTCCCTCAAGTCCGCCCGGCTCGTCGTACCGACAACAGCAGTCGCTCTGGCACATGGTGCTGCACAAACGATAACGCGCGGCACCCCCGTAACGCGAACCGTTCGTCAGTTGCCCGGGACATGAGGACCCAGGAACCGCTTCGCGATCCGACGCTCCCCGATGCACTTGCGGTATTTCCATGCCCGGCCGAGGAATCGGGGCAATCCGCCTTCCTCCGTCGGATCCAGCGTCTCCAGCAGGCCAAGAGGCCTTGGGGTCGGCGGATCCATGGCCCACACGCGTTCCGGTATCCGCACCAGCGGGCCATGCAGGTGGATGACCTCTCCGTCCACCCGGTTCCGGATCTCCAGCCCAAGACCGAATTCGTCATCCGGTCCTTTCACGCCCATATCCCGGGCATCGAAGCCGAGGTCCGGAGACTCATTGTGGAAATCCTCCGCGCCATCGACCTCCTCGCCGGGTTCCACGAACGTGATCCAGTCCGCTCTTCCGGCTCCGTCCACGCGAAAGTCCCGGTACCCTTTTTCATGAGTGAGGAAGCCTGCGGTTTCGGTCCCCGCCAGCACCATGGAGTCGCCCCGGGCAAGAAGCCGGATCGTGTAGGGAGCGTTCCGCCAGCCATCGCCTCCATCAATCTTCAGGCGCTGCAGCCGCACCTCCACGCGCACCGCATCCCCGCCCTCGGCCGGAAAGCCCGCCAGCACCTGCGCCACCGCCCGGGCCCGGCCGTCGGACGACTCCATCCGGGCGTAGGCCTTCACCCGGAAGGCATCCTCGTCCGCACACCTGCGGTTGAATTCGATGCGTCCTCCCGGAGGATGGAGCACGGGATACGGATCAGACCCGGAACCGGCCTGTTCCATCGCACAGGCACTGCTGCCCAGCAACAGCATGGCGATGACAGTCATCCGGTGCAATTTCCCGCATCTTTCCTGATAACGCTGTTTCATGGTTTGACTGACCATTCCTTGATACATGTACCGAGTCCCGGAAGATCGCCTGTCCGCAACAATCGCCGACAGTCGTACATGGCAATGGCTTCCGTCATCCAGTGCTCCTCCCGGCTCCCGAGCTTGTTCATCAGTGTCAGGACATCAGCTGGGAACCAGATCTTCCGAAATCCGGTCCGGTTCCACGCCAACTGGCGGATCTTCGCGAAGATATCCGGCCTGACCTTACCCCCTCCTCTCCTCGTCGAGCAGGCTGTTCTCCCTGTCCGACAACCTGATCCTGAAGCTTCTCGACCCATCATTCCACCCGCGAACCCAGACAGCCTCCGGTCGATGTCATCATCCAGATTGTCTTCCGGATACATCAGCCCGAATCCGAAAAACCCGTCTTGGCGAACCGCCGTTCATCACGCTCGACATCAACACGATGCACACCTGCAATCACACCTGGAAACGGCATGCAGTCCCCAGAAGAACCCGGGGCCGTCAAATCCGCATCAGGCGCATTCATGCCTATTATGCCCCATCCGCATCCGTGCCGACCATCCCAGGTGAAGCATCCGGGAAACTCCGTCAGGATGCTGGATCGTGCACAAGGCCGGGAGGCTGGCCGCCTCCGTGAACATCGAGCCTTCAGACCGTCGGATGCAGGTTTTCATGGTTCCTTCAGGAACCGTTCCAGCGGGTCCTGAGGGATTGTCTTGAATTCGGCATGCAGTTCCAGCCCTCGCGCGTCCGGTTCCAGATGCCGCAGCAGGTTCCTGGTCATCTCGAAGGTGCGCGATGCCGAATCACTTTCTTGTTGGGGGTCAGCACTCCGGCAATATCCATGACGACAGCCAGCGACAGGCTGTTTTCGACTCCGGATACTGTTCCATGGCAGCCTTCCGGTACACCTTCAGATTCCCGTCGGAAAATCCGCAGCATTCCCTACCACTCCGAAGTTTCAAGGCGTCGAATCGCAAAGGCCAAACCAGGCTTCGATGATCTCGCAACTGCCTCAGGCATCCACAAGACGGATGATGAGGAGCTGGCTTCCTGGCCCGGTTCTGGAGCGGTCAGAATCAAGCATCCCGATCCCTCCCAGTCAAGTCCCTCCTGGCATGCACGGGAAGCATGGCGCTCCAGGCATCCGGTATCGTATCCCCCGCCTTCCAGCTCCCTCGCAGAACGGAATCAGGGAACCCTGGGTGTGCATTCCCAGCAGGTCTGATCGGAAGGCTGGTCGGAGGCTCTATTACGTCCAGATCCACTGGAGGATCGGACGGGGAGCAGGGATGACGAAAGCCGCTGGACGATGGAAGTAGCTTGCGGCTTTGCAGCCGTCTCGGGATGCTGCACGAGCAGCCCGCATGCCGGGGCGGGTATCTTCGAAGGAACGCAGGACTCGACGTTCGGCTGGTGCCTGACGCCGGAATCCGGATTGGTCACCGATCTTCCCTTCGGGACATGGGCGGCGCGGCGCGAGAGTGCTGACACCGCACCCGGGAACATCATCGGGTTCGAGGCGGCGATGCGATGATGATGCCGTTCGCCGACAGGATCATGCTCCGGGCTATTCCGGGCTGATCAGCCCGGAACGACCCTGACTGCGGCCGGGCTGCCGTCCCGGCTGCAGGCGACGCCGATCAGGTGGACCGGTTCGTTCCGGTCCCGGTACTTGTCGGCATAACCCCTTTCCCGGATCTGTCCGATGGCCTGCCGGACCGCGGCGTCCCGGACGTCTTCCCCGTCGGCCATCTTGAACTCGAGCACGAACACCTGGCCGCCGTGCAGCACCGCCATGTCGGCGCGGCCCCGACTCGATGAGTCCTCCACCCGCAGGTCCAGCCCGATGGTGCGGAAGCAGGCGTACAGCATCCCGGCGTACCAGGCCTCGTAACGCGCCGGGCTGCTGTACGCCTGCCACTGGTACGGAATCCCCGCGAAGAATGACCGCAGACGATCCGCGAACCCCGCGAAGTCGTTGGCTGCCAGCAGGCGGCCGAGTTCGTCGCCCTGGTCGGCAACCTCGTTCTCCGGGCCGGCAAGGTATTCCAGCAGTCCATCGTTGAGGCTCTGGCGAACCTCGAGGTTCGGATAGTCCAGGGTGTACAGGGTTCGCAGGCCCCGCCTTTCCTCACCAGTGATGGTCAGGTAGCCGGTCTGGAAGAGCAGGGCGTCGATGCCGATGTGCTCGACATCGAATTTCGACAACTGCCGGGCATCCGTGCTCCGGTGCTCCAGTTCCATGGGACTGACCCCCCGCTCCATCATCATCCGGAACAGGAAGGTCGGGGAGCCGGTCTCGAACCAGTGGGCCTCGAAATTGCGGGTCTGGAACAGCAGCAGCAGATCGAAGGGATTGTAGAGCTTCTCGTCCCCGAGCCAATGGTAGCCGTTGTACCATACCCGGATCTCGTCCCGATCCAGCCCCGGAAGTTCCGGGGCGAAGACCGTGTCCAGATCATGATCGGTATAACCGCAGATCGTGGCGTAATTGGGATCGAGGCTGATGTTCTTGAGGTTGTTCAGGCCGGAAAACAGACTCACCCTGGAGAACATGCTGACTCCTGTGACGAACACGAAGCGGACATCCCGGGCGCTGTCCTTGATGATGCCGTAGAAGCCCCGGAGGTAGTTCCGATTGGCGGTGGCCATTTCAGGATTGTCGATGACGTCCAGGATCGGCTTGTCGTATTCATCCACGAGGACCACGACCTGCTGGCCGGTGGCATGGTGGAGCCTGTCCAGTATATTCCGAAGACGTCTGGACCCTGTATCGGATGTCCGTGCGGGAGAAAGGTTGTGATGGCGCTCGATACTTTCCAGCTGTTCGATAATGTCCCCCTCAACCTCCCCCGGTTCGCTGTATGCTCCGCCGAAGCTGAGCCGCACCACGGGATGCCTGATTGACCAGTCCCAGTGGTCATGGATGTCAAGCCCCCGGAACAGGGGTTCGTTGCCCTCGAACAGTTCCCGCAGGGTATCGACCAGCAGGCTCTTGCCGAAGCGGCGCGGACGCGACAGGAAGTAGTATCGTCCCTGCTCCACAAGACGCCGGATCAGGGAGGTCTTGTCCACGTAGTAGAAATCCTCCTCCCGGATGG
>JAJDVC010000040.1 GCA_022826305.1 Gammaproteobacteria bacterium
AGACCGGATTGCAGGGAGCAAGTCATGCAGGACACCGACCTGCGGGGTGATGAAATCTTGTCGGGGCCGGATGAACCGGATCACAATGTTCATGCCGGACCGACTCCCGGGTTAATGATGGATTCTTGCGGCGTTCTCACAAGGGAATCCGGGTCGCCTGTGCCTGTTGCGGAGCCAGCAGGCAGTCTCCACGAAAATACAGAACCGCCTGAAACCCGAAGAGCAGCGGATGCTGTCTCGCATTCTCCCGGGGACTCCGGTTTGCCCGCTCGGATAGAGGATGATGCCGAAGAGAACAATTCACCGGTCGGCCCGTTTTCCGAGGAGCCTGATCCTGACCCCGTTCCAGAGGCTGGCCGGCCTGAAAAGCGGAAAGAAAGGAAGAAGCGCAAAGCAAGGATGAAACATCGAAAGAGGGCAGCGAACGAGATCATAGCTGATCGCAGCCATCCACTTGCCACCTCCATATGGTTTCTGGTCATGTCCGGATTCGTTCTTCTGCTGGGAGTTCAGATCAGGGTGTTTTTCATTCCGCTTTATGCGCAGGATGAGTCCGTGAGACCCTATCTGGATGTGTTTTGCAAGATTGCGGATTGTCGCTTGCCGTTGCGCAAGGATCCGGATCGCTTCACCCTGACCCACGCCAAGATCAGCCTGCATCCGACACAGCCGGGTTCCATACGGATTGCGGTGAAACTGGTCAATGAAGCAGAGTACGCACAGCCTTTTCCTGACCTGAGAATCACTCTGACCGATCAGGTTGGCTGGGTGGTCGGCCGAAGAACCTATTCGCCAGACTTGTATCTGGAGAAAGACATGAAGAACCTTATGGGGAAAGGGGAACTGGCTTCGGTGAATTTCGATCTTGCCATGCCGCACGAAAAAGCGGTCGGCTTCGAGGTGGACATCGTCTCGGATAACTGATCGAACCGGATCATGAACGGAGGTCAGACCACGCCGCCGTCATTCAGGCATGCATTGTCCCTGATGATTTTCGTTGCATGGGGGATGGAAAAGGAAATCATGTATTGAACATGACCGGGGTACAATGGATTGATGCTGATCACTCCGGCGCATACGGTCAGGCTGTCCGGCTTCATGCCACAGCGCTGATGCCTTTCCGAAGGCAGCAGTATGCTGTGGAGCCAGTCTTGACGGGCGAATCAGGGAGTATTGCAGGGCAGACAGGAAGCTGATGCCATCCGGCCGGACGTATCTGCAGCCATTGCGGTTGCATGGAGGGGCGGAACATGAGCGCGGCGGAGAATGTCCTTTCGGTCGGACTGTTGTCCGACTGGCCGGGCGGGAATGTCCCGGTGCATGGGGAGGATGAAAAACACGGCAGGCTCGTGAGGCCGCTGCACCATGCGGGACAGCATGGTTTGTCAAGTCAGGCATGTAATTCCCAAATAGTAAACGGAGGTTGTGTTGTATCTGGTATACTTGTCAAGTTGGTGGTTTGTCAGGCAACGCTGTTACTTGACAGATCTGGTATGTCCTGTCCGGGAGTAGGGTAATGTGCTGCCAATCCATCCCTGGTTTATTCTGATTCCTGTCTATTGAGGCCATTGATCGCCATGAGCAAGAAAGAAGAGAGAGATGCGCTGGATTCCGATGATAGCGTCCGGCAGGAACAGGCCGAGGAGTCTCCGAAATCAGAAGATGGAGATACGGCTGTCGATGAAAACACGCGACCTCCTTCCGGTCTCAAGAAACTGGTTCTGAAGGGCAAATCCCAGGGGTATCTGACCTATGCCGAAATAAACGACTACCTGCCGGATAACATGCATGACACCGACCAGATCGAGGAGGTTGTAAACATGATCCTCAATCTGGAGGTTGAGGTGGTTGACAAGGCTCCTGATGTGGACAGCATGACCCTCAAACGAGACAATTCTGAAGACCAGGAGGTATTGGAGGAAGTCAACGTAGCGCTGAAGACTGCAGTTGAGACGGAGTTTGGGCGCACTACCGACCCAGTTCGCATGTACATGCGCGAAATGGGTACGGTGGAACTGCTTACCCGGGAAGACGAGATTGCCCTGGCAAAGAGGATCGAGGCAGGAAACCGACAGAGTGCTTCCGCTGTTGCGGTATCCCCGACCGCAATACACAAGCTGCTTGAGTATGCCGATCTGATCGAAGCGGGCGAAATGAAACTGACCGATGTTGTGGTGGATTTCATGGAACTGGGTGCTCTGGATGATGAAACCGTGGCAACTCCCGGAGAACCTGGACAGAACGCCGCATCGGTACAGGAGTCGCCCAGCGGACCGGACATGGATGATGCATTGGCCCGGTTCAAGCGAATGCGACGCGGCTGGAGATCTCTGGAAAGAGCAATCGAGACTCATGGCATCGGAAGCAGGCAGGCACGCAGGGTGCGCAGGAGATTGGGGAATGAACTGCTTCAGTTCAAGCTGGTTCCGGCAAGGTTCGAGACGTTGTCCGCCACCTTGAAGGGGTGCATGGAAGAACTGAAGGAACACGAACGAAACATAGCCAAGTACTGTGTTACTTATGGCAAGGTGCCGAGGAAGGAGTTCCTTGAGGCTTTTCGAAACAGCGAAGCCGGTCTTGACTGGTTCGACCAGTTGCTGAAGGCTGAAAGAAAGAAACCGATCAAGCTGGAAAAATACCGTGACAAGGTAGAATATTTTACCGACCAGATGCTCAATGTGGAAAACAAGGCCGGGCTCAGACTGGATGAATTGCGGAATCTCAACAGCCTCCTGTCAATTGGAGAAGCGAAAGCACGCCGTGCCAAGAAGGAGATGGTCGAAGCAAATCTGAGGCTGGTTATTTCGATTGCCAAGAAATACACCAACAGGGGATTGCAGTTTCTGGATCTGATACAGGAAGGGAACATCGGCTTGATGAAAGCGGTCGACAAGTTTGAATATCGCCGGGGTTACAAGTTTTCAACCTATGCCACCTGGTGGATCAGACAGGCTATTACCCGTTCGATAGCGGATCAGGCCCGGACCATCCGGATTCCGGTACACATGATCGAAACCATCAACAAGCTGAACCGCGTATCTCGTCAGGTCCTGCAGGAGAAAGGCCGCGAACCGCTCCCTGAAGAACTTGCCGAGCGCATGGAGTTGTCCGAGGACAAGGTGCGCAAGGTGCTGAAAATAGCGAAGGAGCCCATTTCCATGGAAATGCCCATCGGCGATGATGAGGACTCTCATCTGAGTGATTTTATCGAGGACAAGAACATCAAGGCGCCGATAGACAATGCGACCACTACGAGTCTCAAGAATGCGACCGATGATATTCTTGAGTCCCTGACAGAAAGAGAGGCGAAGGTATTGCAGATGCGTTTCGGTATAGGCATGAATACCGACCATACCCTTGAAGAGGTTGGAAAACAGTTCGATGTGACCCGGGAACGCATTCGCCAGATTGAAGCAAAGGCATTGCGAAAACTCCGTCATCCGAGTCGGTCGGAGCATTTGAGAAGTTTTCTGGACAGCAACTGACCTTTGGTCGTCTGATTCCATAAGCCAGACGGTACGTAGGTCGACACGCATCCAGCTTCAAGTAGCATGAGGTGGAGTGTGAGGAAGCTCATCCTCGTTTCAGGGCCTGTAGCTCAGTTGGTTAGAGCAGTGGACTCATAATCCATTGGTCGCAGGTTCAAGTCCTGCCGGGCCCACCAATTCCAGGCTTTCTTCCTGAGAGGCAATACCTTGTTGATGTGATCCTCCAGGGTCTCCGGACCCGCCTGGCGGACCAGTTCGCCGTGTCTTTTCGGTTGTTCCGACACAGGCCCGGGACAACTGTGTACCGTACAGGGTGCCGCGGCGTACCTGCATGGTACAGATACAGGGCATACAGCCTTTGACGCAGCAGGTCAACCTGCTTGTGCCGACAACTCGCTGCTGGCGGGAATCGATGGGCAACCGGGCAATCCGGGAGGAGGGTTTCTACCATGTCGACAAGACACCCCTCATCCGGGATTTTGTGACGCAGGGGAGATTCTATTTCCTCTCCCTCCCATCCGCGGCGGTTCGGCAAGAGCCTCCTCGTGTATGCGCTTCGGTCCCTGTTCGAGGACAGCGAGGAACTGTTCCGTGGTCTGGACATCCATGGGCATTGGGACTGGTCCGTGAAGAATCCGGTAGTGCGGCTGAGTTTCGACGGGAAGTACAACGAACCGGAGGATGTCGAGCGCAGAGTCCTCGATCAACTGACCATCATCGAACGCAATGCCGACCTGCCTCTGGTTGCAGACCTGACCACCGGACCCGAGCGGAATCTTCTGGGAGTTCGTGCCGTGCCGGCGTGATGCTGGTGGATCAGATTCCCCAAACGATGAGTCCATTCGCTTGAATTACGAAAAGGCCGCTGTATAATCCCCGAACCTGGCGTGGCGACCGGGTCCGGATCTGCAATCTTACCCCCGATACGGGCGAGGGGCCCCTCCTTGGACACATGACAATAACCAGGCCGCACCAATATTCCATTTCCGGAGTCAGGACCGTTGGACTGGCTACAGTCGCCATGATGGCTTATCTCTGCCTAGCAACGACCGATGCAATGGCCGGTGACGGATTCTATCTCGGTATTGGCGTCGGCGGTCTCTTTCTGGAGGATTCCGACACCAGGGCGCATCCAAGCGAAACCTACCCATCCCCGCTGGACAGCACCACCACGCACGACCGGGGGGCTGCCTTCAGTGGAGTGGTCGGCTACCATTTCGTCGAGGGGTTGCGCATCGAGGGAGAACTGAGCTACCGCAGGGCCAGCTTCGACGAGATCACGTTGAGGGAGCCCGGCAGTCTGGCTGAACTTCTTCCCCCCGAACTGCGGCAGGATCCGGCCATCCTGGAAGGTCTGAAAGGAACGCACCCGGCCGAAGGCAACCTTTCGTCGGTCTCACTGATGGTTAACATCTACTACGATATCGATCTGGCTTCAGGGCTGAAGCCCTACGTCGGCGGGGGTATCGGGTTGAGTCGTGTTTCCATGAAGGCGAGCGCTGACGGCACGCAGACCACCGACGACGACGATACCGTGTTCGCCTACCAGTTCGGTGCCGGCCTCGGTTACGAGGTCGGCACCTGGTCCGGCCGGCCCGTCATCGTCAGCCTGGACTTCCGGCACCACGCAACTGCGGATCCGACATTGACGGGGTCCGTCACGGGGACGCCGTTCGACATCGGTGTCGGCGGGAACTATTTGGGAGTCGGTTTGCGGGTCGGGCTCTGATCGCGCGTCGACGGCACACCGATATCGGCGACCAGCCGGTCGATTTCCCGTTTCAGTTCGGACAGGCTCGGAACCGACAGCGTGGCAACTTCGTCGTCCAGGGCAACACTGATTCTGCAGGCCTCGGCCGGATTGTTGAACTGGATGCCGGTCATGTTCCCTTCAGGTGCCGGGCTACGGCATCTCTGTCGTCCTGCGTCTTGCGCCGCAGGGTTTTCTCCCTGATCAGGGCCGGCCCGTAGCAGTCGAGTGCCATGTCGTGTTCGTGCTTGCGACATGCAGGGCAACAGGTCAGCTTGCCGGTGTTGGACGATGTGTTGATCGACTTATGCAGGTTTTTCAGTCCGATGCCCAAGGTCTCCAGCCTGACCGCCATTTCGATGAGGTCGTCCAGGGACTGGTTCCAGGCGATCCAGTCTCCGGATAGCCAGGACATCGCCCGCTCGTGCATATCCTCCAGGGCCTCTGGCAGGCCGGGCCGGTCTGACTTCGCCCCGCTCAGCTGATCCTCGAATATCCGCTCGCAACCAGCCTCGCGCAGTGTGTCCTGCTGCAGGGACAGGTTCTGATCATCGGTCGAGACCCACGCGTATCCGATCAGCACCAGTGCTGTACCATGTACTAAACATTCCCGATTCCTGCATTCGATGCGGCGAATATCATCATGAACCTGCACAAGTTCCGGTCGCCCAGGTCCGGCAACTGCAGAAAACAAAACGCGATTTTTACACTGACTTTCTGTCCAGATCAATTCCTCTACAACATGATCAGGGAACGGCCCCGTTCAACCGCTTACTGTTTGTATCCTCCCCTATATAGCCGGGAGCAGGAACAAGATGAGCAACATGATGATCAGCCATAAGAATCCGCTCCTGATTCTTTTCCTTGACCTGGCCGGTTTCTGCCGCCATTCCCATGGTGGAATCGGAGTCGACCCGGTTCTCCATAGCCCGGATCTTGATTGCCTGGCCTTTTCCATCAGGGCCTGGTAACGGGGGCGATACGAGGAAGGAACATAGCGCTCGTACACCCATGCATGGCCGAGTCGCACCATTTCCTCATTTATTACCGTGTTTCCGGACCACACGACCGCAACAGCACGGGCATGTTGGTCGCGATACAGCAACCTGAACTGCACATTAGCATAGCCCAGCAGTCGTGCAAGCTCCTGCTTCGATTCACCACCCCAGGGTTGACCCTGCTCCGGTGCGTCGATGTGGGCAAGACGGATGTTCAATTTTCCAAAACCCGCTATATCAGCGATCAGACCGTCACCGTCTATTACTCGTATGACGCGTCCACTGAGTTTGTCGCGTGGAAATCTCCGGTGATAACCAACAGCTCTTTCTCGCCTGGCTTTTCTTTGCTGGGGGCGTTTTCGAAGAGAAGGGAGAGCGAAAAGAATAGAGAGCGCTGCGATTAGCAACAGGAGTTGTTCAAGTGGCATTCTGCTGAT
>JAJDVC010000018.1 GCA_022826305.1 Gammaproteobacteria bacterium
GGGCTAGATTGCGAACTCCGAGCCGAGCCGCTTCGGAACCAGTTGATTCCTGGGTCGCACATAGTCAGGAAGTCCCCTGCTGAATGGAGGGTAGTCTTCGCCCTCGATCAACGGCAGCAGGTAGCTTCGGCACTTGTCCGTAATCGAGAACCCGTCTTCGGAGATGAAATCCCTGGGTACCGTTTTCTCCATATTGGCGATTTTGTCGAGTTCGGCAGATCCAATTTTCCATCGATAGGGTGTATCGCTGGTCCGGACAATGGTTGGCATCACCGAACTTGCTCCATCAAGGGCAAGCTCAACCGCTGCCTTGCCCAGCGCATAAGCCTGGTCGATATCGGTCTTTGATGCGATATGCCGGGCAGAGCGTTGCAAGTAGTCAGCGACGGCCCAGTGGTATTTGTAGCCAAGGTCCTGTTTGATCATGTTCGCGACGACAGGGCCGACACCACCCAGTTGTGCGTGGCCGAATGCATCAACAACTCCCTGGTCGGAAAGGAACTTTCCGGCCTGATCCCTGACGCCTTCGGACACCACAACCGACAAGTACCCGTACTGCTCCACCTTGCTCCTGGCTTCAGTCATGAACCTGGCACGGTCAAAGGGTATCTCGGGAAACAGTACGATAATCGGTATCTCTGTTGTTTCATCTGAAGCAAGGGCCCCGGCAGCCGCAATCCATCCGGCATGCCGTCCCATCACCTCCAGCACGAAGACCTTGGTGGAGGAACTGGACATGGACGCCACATCAAAGCTCGCTTCCCGGGTTGATGTGGCGATGTATTTGGCAACCGAACCGAATCCGGGGCAGTTGTCGGTGTGCGGCAGGTCGTTATCCACTGTCTTCGGGACATGAATGGCCTGGATCGGGTATCCCAGGTCCCGGGACAATTGAGCAATCTTGAGACAGGTGTCCGCCGAGTCTCCTCCGCCGTTGTAGAAGAAGTAACCGATATCATGCGCCGCAAATACATCGATCAGTCGAGTGTACTCGCGTTGGTTTTCTTCAAGGCTCTTCAATTTATATCGGCATGAACCAAATGCGCCGGATGGAGTGTGTCGCAGTCCCGAGATGACGGATTCCGGCTCGGAAGAGGTATCTATCAACTCTTCCTTGAATGCTCCGATGATACCGTTCTTGCCGGCAAGAACCTTTCCGATCCTGTCCGGGTGACCACGAGCCGTTTCAATAATGCCGACCGCCGAGGCGTTAATCACGGCAGTTACGCCGCCGGATTGGGCATAGAATGCATTTCTTGTCATCGGATTGGTCCGTCAGTTTGCTTGTTTGTATTTCAGTCTGTTTCACGCTCGTGGTCTGATTGTGCCTGGAGCACGCTCATGACACATTCGTCCAGCTGGGCATGCTCCTTGATTCCGGTGCCAAACTGTTCATGCGGTGTATAAAAGAACCGGGAGCGGTAGCGGGACATGCTGATCTTGAGTACTACGAAGTTGGTGTTCCGTTCATGCCAGAATACGGTAGGGCAGGTTGTGGGTTCGGCATCACCCTTGTTGAGCAGGACTTCACAGTCTGCAAGTTGTATTTCGACAGTCTTTCCATATCTCTGCTGGAGCATGTCCCGTATGGTTTGCAACTCGACATCGGTGAAATCCGGGGTCACGGTGAAATGCGTGTCAATTGCCAAGGGGCATCAGATTGTACAATACCTGCATCTGTTTTCCCTTCCCCCTGCAACGGATCGCGATTCTTGCGCCCCGGGCATGGAGAGGTCCTGTCAGGCAATGGGCTGGAAGGATGTCCGCGGCATGAACCGTTCTCGATTCATGCCGGAAAGAATGTTCGGCTTCCGGATCCGGCCTTGACAGCTGGCCGGAATTGCAGGATTTCACTTGAAATATTGCGCTGAGTGGGTACAATTTCGCACCCACTTTGTTTTGACGGTCGATCTCGAGGCACCATGAAGCGTACATTCCAACCCAGTGTCGTCAAGCGCAAACGCACGCACGGATTCCGGAAGCGCATGAGCACGCGCGGGGGTCGTGCAATAATCAATGCCCGTCGCGCTAGAGGGCGTGCCAGGCTGAGTGCCTGAGCAGCTTCGTCCTGCAGCATTTGGGCGCCGGAAGAAACTTCTGGACAGTGCCCAGTTCAGGCATGTGTTCGAGAACAGGATATCCGTTTATGGTCAGTATTTTAATCTCCATGCAGCCCGGAACAGTTTGGCTTGTCCGAGATTGGGGGTAACGGTTTCCCGAAAGGTCAGCACCAGTGCGGTCGAGAGAAACCGTATCAAGCGCCAGGTTCGCGAGTCCTTTCGGAGAATCCAGCAGTCATTACCCGACATGGACTATGTTGTGGTCAGCAAACCGGGTTGCAAGGGACAGGAGAACAATGCATTGAGGCAGGAACTGGATGCTTTATGGTACAACAGCGAGCAAAAATGCAGACATCGCCTGGAAAATTCCCCAGTCTGATATTGATTTTCCTGATCAAGGCCTACAAGCTGGTTTTCAGTCCCTATATGGGTCGCCATTGCAGGTTTTATCCGTCCTGCTCAACCTATGCGGTTGAGGCGATAGAGTGCCACGGCGCGTTGCGCGGGACATGGTTGTCAGTCAGGAGGATAATCCGCTGCCACCCATGGAACGCAGGTGGGTCTGACCCGGTTCCTGAAAGAAGTCACGCAGGCTGAAGGTGTACTGAAATGATGGGCATGCAGTTTCAGCGAATCATGCTTTTTGTTGCACTTGGCCTGACCTTGATGATGATCTGGCAGTCATGGATCGAGTTCCAGGCCAATTACCCGGGTCGGCAGGCAGGTTCCGGTACGACTGTCGAACCCACTTCAGGCAGCGTTGACCTGACTGAAGTGCCTGATGCTCCCAGTGTTCAGGATGTGGCTGAAGATTCCGATTCTGCCGAGCCGGTTCCCGCCGCGGATGCGATGCGGCCGGAAACCGAGGTGATCCGGGTTTCCACTGATCTGGTAAATGCTGAAATCGATCTTCGCGGGGGAGACCTTGTGCGTGTCGAACTGCTCAGTCATCCGGTCAGCATTGATTCTCCGGATGTGCCTTTCGTGCTGATGCACAGGGATGCTGCGGGTCTGTTCGTGGCGCAAAGCGGGTTGATCGGCAAGGATAGGGAGTATCCGAATCACAATGTCCGATATGCGGCGCAGAACACGGAATACGAACTGGGAAACCGGGACTCGCTGGATGTAGCCATGAACTGGATCGCTCCGGACGGAGTTGAGTATCAGAAGACCTATCGTTTTACACGGGACAGCTACCGGGTCGAGGTGATTTTCCAGGTCGCGAATCGTAGTGAAACCCCCTGGTCCGGGTTTATCTATGGCCAGCTCAAGCAGACCGAAGTGGAGTCGCCGGGCTCCATGGGTATTCTCGGCCGTTTGCCCAGTTACAGTGGGGCGGCGGTTTACACCGAGCAGGACAAGTACGAGAAGATCGATTACGGGGAAATCAGGGACGAGTCGCTGAATCTGACAACCAGTTCAGGCTGGGTTTCCATGATGCAGCATTATTTCGTTGCCGCCTGGCTGCCGGTTGATGCGGATGGCTACCAGTTCTATTCCGGTGTCAGCAACACGGTCAATCCCCAGTATCGCATAGGCTTCAAGTCCTTGCAGCCTGTAACTGTCGCTCCAGGTGAAACCGGTCGGTTGAGAGGTATCCTGTTTGCCGGGCCAAAGGAGCAGAAGCGACTGGATCGGCAAGGTGCGGAAGGTCTGAAACTCACTGTGGATTATGGGTTTCTCACGCCGGTTGCGAACCCGTTGTTCTGGTTGCTCGAAAACATCTACAGTTTTACCCAGAATTGGGGATGGGCGATTATTCTGCTGACCTTGCTGGTCAAGCTGGTTTTTTATCCTCTGTCGGCCACCAGTTACAAGTCCATGGCGAAGATGAAGAAACTGCATCCTCGAATGGTGACCCTCAAGGAACGATATAGTGAAGACAAGCAGAAGTTCCAGCAGGAAATGATGAAGATGTACAAGGCGGAAAAGGTGAATCCTGCCGGTGGTTGTCTGCCAATTCTGGTCCAGATTCCGGTGTTTATAGCGCTGTACTGGGTTCTGCTTGAGAGCGTGGAGCTCAGGCAGGCAAGCTTCATGGGCTGGCTCAAGGACCTGTCCTTGCCTGATCCATACTTTATTCTCCCGGTCATAATGGGGGCTTCCATGCTGGCTCAACATTTTCTGAATCCGGCTCCCGTTGATCCGCTGCAAAAGAAGATCATGCTGGCCCTTCCTTTCGTGTTTACGGTGTTTTTCCTCTGGTTTCCAGCCGGGCTGGTGTTGTATTGGGTTGTCAACAACCTGCTGTCCATTGCCCAGCAGTACTACATTACCCGTAAATTTGCGGAGAAATAGCATATCTGAAGTATCGTGCGACGATCCGATACCATCGTTGCCGTTGCCACCCCTCCGGGGAGAGGTGGAATCGGGATAGTCAGGATTTCGGGGCCGGATGCGTCGAATATGGCATCCAGCCTGCTGACCCGTATCCCGGCGCCTGGAAAGTTCGGATACAGTGATTTCCTGGATGGCAATCTTGAACCGATTGACAGCGGTATTGCCCTGACTTTCCGGGCTCCCCACAGCTTTACCGGAGAAGATGTGCTGGAACTGCATGGACATGGTAGTCCGATAGTCCTGCAGATGCTGGTGC
>JAJDVC010000251.1 GCA_022826305.1 Gammaproteobacteria bacterium
GGCACGGAGGATTCCGGAATCTACAAGCGGATCGCGCTGGCGGCCGGATCCAGTCCGGACGGCATCCTGTCCCGGGCGACGCTCCGGGGTCTCGTGCGACCTGCGCCGGAGAACCCTTCGGGTGATTTCAGCGAATTCCTCGCCAATGCCCTGCACGCCGGCCTGCTGGCGCCGACCAGGGATCTCCCCGACCACTACCGGATTCCGATCCCGTCCTTCGGCGACTGGCTCCGGGCGTTGCCGGTGGAGCCGCCGTCGGATTGAGGCGGTGACATCCGGACACCTGGCTGGAAACCGGGACAGACTGCCTGATGCCGGGCTGGCGCAGGATCGTGCCCGGGGTAGCGAACGCAAGGAGTTGCGGGTTCCGGTTGCAGAATCAAGGAAAAACCACAACCAGAGGGTATGATCTATCGAGTCGATGATATTGATGTGCCTGCTGAAAATCCATTTCAACAGCGCGCGCCGGGTCGACCGCCACGGCGTGGCTGACCTCCGCGCCGAAGGCCGCCCGGCTGGCCGCAACCAGCCTCGCCCGCATGATCCTGCTCGCCACCGTCCCGGTCACCTGTGCCCCGCGAAAGTCCCCCCTGATGCCGGGCACCGGAAAGCCGCTCTCCGTCTCCGCCGCCAGCCGGTTACGGACATGGGGCTCTCGAGGCTCCAAGACCATACGGCTACACAACCAGAATCCAGGGACATATTCACCCCCTGAAATGCCTGAATACTTGGGCAAGGGTGCGGCTGTGCCGCGCTATGACCCCTGGAATATCTGTAGCAGCTCCACACCTCGCTCGAAGGTCCATGAAGACGCAAGACCTATGCATGGAATGGCGATCAGCCAGCGCACCGGCACAAGCAGGGATCGGCTGACGCGCACGATTACGCGTAGCAAAATCCAGACTCCCGTGACAATCAGCAACTGGCCGATTTCAACTCCGATGTTGAATGAGAGCAGGGATTTCCATAGGTGTGCACCATTGGGCAGGAGCAGTTCATGCAGTATGAATGAGAAGCCGAGTCCGTGTATCAAGCCGATGACCATGGTTACGACAAAGAAAGTGAGCGAGTCACGAGGCTGTTCCCGGGCAACCAGAGCGATGATTCCCGCATAGATTATGGACAGGGCAATAGCGGTTTCCACGGTCGGCACAAACCATGCGCCAGCAGGAACGAAACCGAAGAACCCGATGATCAGAGTCGCCGTGTGTCCGAGAGTGAAGCCGGTCACACGCCAGAACAGGCTGCCGAGGCCTGCTGCGCTTAGGGTCAGACACAGGATGAACAGAATATGATCGTAGCCTTCCAGGATATGCTTGATGCCTTCCCGGATGAATGTGGCTATCGCCGCGGTTCTGGAGTTCTTGATCTCTACGGATTCGTTCAGCAGGCCCATCAGTCCGTATACTCTGGCAGACCCCGGAAAATGGTCCAGAATCAGGTTGGCGATTTCCTCCTGCCCTTCAAGCCCCGGATCAAGGGTGCTCCTGATGGTGTAGCTGTCTATTGAGGCACCCCTGCTGTAGCGCAGCATCACATCCGTAACGGTTTCTCCGACATATATATCCCCGATATCATGGGGAAAAACCGCTCCTTCCAACGCTTTTTCCGCTTCTTCAGGCGATGTGAAAGGAGGCTGATCGAGGGCGAGATGGATGCGGACCGCAATGATTTCCGGGGTGAGCGGCACTCCATCAACAGAAATGAGATGACCCTGTGCTGCCAGGCTGGCGAACTGAATCGGCTCCTTCCTGATCTGCTTCAGGTCCAGAAAATGGAACAGCGTGTCCTGTTCGATCCGGTTGTAGGTGAAGGGGGCAGGCGGTACCGTTCCGTCTTCCAGTTCCGGTCCGGTCAGTCCGGCCAGGAACAGGGATGTAGGCAGTCTGAGGTAAACATCCAGCCCCTGTTGTGTGTGCACGACATGCATGGCCCGTATGTTGATGTCGAGGTTGAAGTGTGCATGGACCGCCGTGCTCGCAAGCAATGCTGCCACCATGGCAGCCATTGAAAGGAAACCGTACAGGCCGGTGCCGGGAAGCCGGGTTGCAGGAAAGCCATGCTGCATGGGAACAGCCTGGCGGGACTTTGAACAGGGGGCCGGACTGGCGGCCCCCTTGTAGCGGTCTTGGCCGATCGGATCAGTTCTCTGATACGGCAAGACTGTGGGAACCGAAATACATGTGGTTGCTGACTTCATCGCTGATGCCTGCTATCACACCGACAACATTGCCAGGCTGATGACAGAACATTTGATCCTGTTCATTTCACTCTGTCTCAGGGATTGAGTTTGCTTGCATGCAAAATTACACGGTCATGGGCTGGCTATCAATATACTATGCTAATGGGGGTGATATGGCTGTCTTCAGACATGATCTTTCGGACCTGACATGGTCCCTGCTGGAACCGCATCTGCCGGGGCGCCGGGGCCGCTGGGGCGGCGTGGCCCGGGACAATCGGCGTTTCCTCGATGCGGTGCTGTGGATCCTGCGCACGGGAGCGCCCTGGCGGGATCTGCCGCCGGACTATGGAGACTGGAAGAACACGCACCGGCGGTTCTGCCGCTGGCGCGACAAGGGGATCCGGGAAGGCCTGCTGGAACAGTTCATGGATGAACCGGATCATGAATGGCTGATGATCGACGCCAGTCACAATCAAGGTTCATCCCCATGCAGCCGGTGCGCGCGGCGGGAATCAGGCGATGAGTCGCACAAAAGGGGGCTCGACACGAAACTGCATCTGGCCGTGGATGCGCATGGTCTGCCGCTCCGAGCGATTGTTACGGCAGGTACCACGGCGGATTGCAGCCAGGCTGACGTCCTGATCGAAGGAGTGGATGCCGGAGCATTGCTGGCGGATCGGGCGT
>JAJDVC010000240.1 GCA_022826305.1 Gammaproteobacteria bacterium
GGGGCAATCTGCCAACGCTTACTGCAGTTGAAGGCGGCAGGATTTTCCCCGATCTGGGTCGCCTCGGCAGAAGCTGTGGTTACTATGCCAATGAACTGCTGATGCAGCTGCTGCATCGCCAGGACAGTCATGAGGGGCTCTTTGATCGGTATGAGGATATGCTTGTTGCATT
Source organism: Gammaproteobacteria bacterium (assembly GCA_022826305.1). Classification (GTDB taxonomy): domain Bacteria; phylum Pseudomonadota; class Gammaproteobacteria; order Arenicellales; family Poriferihabitantaceae; genus Poriferihabitans. The sequence continues at coordinate 173 of JAJDVC010000240.1, forward strand.
ACTGCGTGGTGATGATCCGTCCCGTGTACTGAGAGTATTCGAAAAACATTTGCTGCAGGAGATGGGATTCGGACTGATACTGGACCGGGACGTGGAAAGTGGTGAGGAGATTCGGGAGCATGAGCATTACAGCTACATCCCCCAGAAAGGCCCCGTCCTTTCAGCATTGCCGGGCCATCTCGTAATCTCCGGAAAGGCCCTGATAGCTCTTCAGGAGGAACTGCCGATGATGACTGACGTGAAGCGCGAGTCCCGTCTTCTTACACGCATGCTGATCGATATGCAGCTGAACGGCAAGGAACTTCGTACACGAAGGGTGGCGCGGTCCATGAAGCGGTTCCGGAACTCCCGGGTTCCGTGTTCCGGAGACATGCCGTCGGGTGATCGATAGCACTTGTCCTGCCTGCGGGCGACCGTTGTGGTCTCCGTTCTTTCAGGCAGGTAATGTCTTCCATCGAAAGATGCTTGGCGGTTCTGCGTATTCCGGCAATCGCCAGCATGATGCAAGGCGGAATCCGTTATCGTATCTTTGGCAGATACAGGTCGGTGATTGTGCCTTCAAAGGCTTCGGCTGCGAATCCGAGCGTTTCGGATAGTGTCGGATGAGGGTGGATTGTCAGAGCGATATCTCTTGCATCAGCGTTCATTTCCATGGCCAGGGTGGCTTCTGCGATCAGGTCTCCCGCATGCGGTCCGGTGATGCCGGCACCGATAATGCGATGCGAATCCGGATCGAACAGCAGCTTGGTGATGCCGTCAGATCTTCCTTGGGTCAGGGAGCGTCCGCTTGCAGCCCAGGGGAAAAGACCTTTCCCGTACGGGATTTCCCTTTCCCTGGCCTCCATTTCAGTCAAGCCGACCCAGGCGATCTCCGGATCGGTATAGGAGACGCCAGGTATGACGCGCGCCTCGAAACCGCTTTTCAATCCCGCCGCAACCTCTGCTGCGACTCGTCCTTCGTGCACTGCCTTGTGGGCGAGCATGGGCTCTCCGACGATATCGCCAACTGCATAGATATTCGGAACATTGGTTCTCTGCTGCTTGTCCACGGTAATGAATCCGCGTTCGGTTACGGCAACCCCCGCGCACTCTGCGCCGATTGCCAGCCCATTGGGCTTGCGCCCGACACAGACAAGAACCCTGTCAAAAAGCATGTTCCCCGGCGCGTCCTTTCCGGAGAGGTCGACCCGTATGCCCGCATCCTGAGATTGCATCCGGATCACACGGGTCGACAGCCAGATGGCCGCATACCGGTTCCTTATACGCTTCATCAGGGGGCGTACAAGATCCGGGTCGATACCCGGCATCAAGTGATCCAGCATTTCAACAATGTGTACCCGGGTACCTAGCGCATGATAGACCGTGGCCATTTCCAGGCCGATGATACCGCCTCCGACGATCAGGATTGTTCCGGGTATGGCATCCGGAGCCAGCGCACCCGTCGAGCTCATGATTCGCGGATCGTCTCCGGTTTCAGGGAGCCGGACAGCTTCTGAGCCGGCAGCGATGATCGCCTGATCGAAATGAACGGTCCGGCCCGTGTCCAGCACCAGGGCATGTTTCGATTCGAACATGCCGTTTCCCTGCACAACGCGCACGCCCCTGCGTTCAGCAAGCCCGGAAAGCCCTTTCGTCAACTGACTTACGATCCTGTCCTTCCATGCCATGGTCTTGTGGATATCGACCTCGGGGGATGCAAGGCGCAGCCCCATCTCATCGGCTGTCTCATGTTCTGAAATCATCTTGGCGACATGCAGTAGCGCCTTGGACGGAATGCAGCCCACGTTCAGGCAGACACCGCCCAGGGCGGGGTAGCGTTCCACAAGCACGACGTCCAGCCCGAGATCCGCCGCACGGAAGGCGGCTGTGTAGCCGCCGGGTCCTGCGCCAAGTACCAGCAGGTCGGTGTGAATGGCATCTTCGGCATGCTCATTTGCCCTTGCCGACGCATTTCGATCCGGGGAAAGATCCGGGCTGCCGGAGTCCGTGCCTGTCTGTTCTTCTCGCGCCGTGCCGGATGTGGCGACCCGGATTTCTGCCAGGGGCTGGCCGGTTGTAACGGTATCTCCCGGCATCACCAGAAGTTTTTCGATCTCACCATCCTCGGTGGATGGGATATCCATCGTCGCCTTGTCGCTTTCTATGGCAAGGATCAGGTCGTCTTTCTGCACGACATCGCCGGCACTGACATAAAGCTCTATGACCGGAACGTTTTCGAAATCTCCGAGATCGGGTGTAAGCAGGGTCTTGATCTTCATGACGGGAATCTACAGGGCAAGTCGTCTGACATCGCCAAAAGCGTGTGCCAGGGCGGCACAAAAACGTGCTGCCTGGGCTCCGTCGATGGCCCTATGGTCATAGGAAAGATCAATGGGCATCATGAGGCGGGGGCTGAACTGCGTTCCGTCCCACACGGGAGAAAGCCGGGCCTTTGACAACCCCAGGATTGCGACCTCCGGGGCATTTATGATGGGGGTAAAGCCGGTGCCCCCGATCCCGCCCAGACTCGAAATACTGATACAGCCACCCTTGATATCTTCCGTCCGCAATGTGCCCTCCCGGGCACGTTCGGATACATCCGACAACTCATGGGCAAGGTCAAGGATGCTCTTGCGATTCACGTCACGTATGACCGGGACGACGAGGCCGTTCGGAGTATCCACGGCAATCCCGATGTTGTAGTATTTTTTCAGGATCAGACTGGCTCCGTCCGGTGTCAGCGAAGCATTGAATACCGGGTATTTCTTCAGGGTCGCGACCAGGACCTTCATCACGAACGACAGGATCGTAATGCGTAGTCCTGCGTCTTCGGCCTCTTTTTTGAGGGATTTGCGAAAAGCTTCCAGGTCGGTGATGTCCGCCTCGTCATGATGGGTGACATGCGGGATATTCAGCCAGGCCCGCGTAAGGTGGGGGCCGGACAGTTTCCTGATTCTGGACAGCGGCAGAAGCTCCGTTTCACCGAACTGCGTGAAGTCCACCTCCGGTACAGGGGGGATGCCGGCCACAACGCCTGGGTCCGTTGTCCTGCTGTCAAGCTGCTGCTTTATCCAGGCCTTGACATCGTCCTTGAGGATGCGCCCCTTGGGTCCGCTACCCGGTATCTGATGCAGGTTGGCTCCGAGTTCACGCGCAAACCGCCGTATCCCGGGGCTTGCATGCGGTACGGAATCGGTGCTTTCCCTACGCTCCGGGGCTGGCGGGGTGCTTGCAGGTCCTGGCGCCCGGGAACTGTCCGGCTCGACGGGTTCCGGACGCACTGCCGACTTCGATTCGATCTCTGCAACAGGTTTGCCGGTATCCAGTTCCAGAATCAAGGCCCCCTGTGAAACCCTGTCTCCTATTGCACAGTGCAGGGCTGTTACCACGCCATCGGCAGGACAGGGAATCTCCATGGTCGCCTTGTCGCTTTCAAGCGTCAGCAACGGTTCTTCTGCCTCTACGACACTGCCTTCGGAAACCAGCAGTTCAATAATCTCGACCGATTCGAAATCACCGATGTCCGGAATGCTTACTTTCATGACTGCCTGCTAGACACTCAACGGATCTGGCTTGTCAGGATCAATGTCGTAGGCCTTTATTGCGTCCGAGACCCGTTGAGGTTCGAATTTCTCCTGGTCCGCAAGTGCTTTCAATGCCGTTGTCACGACATGATGCCGATCCACTTCAAAGAACTTTCTGAGTTGCTGGCGTGTATCGCTGCGACCGAAGCCATCGGTACCGAGGACATGATAGGCGCCAGGCACAAATGCCCGAATCTGCTCCGCATACAGCTTCATGTAGTCGGTGGCCGCGACGACAGGGCCTTCGGTATTTTCCAGACACATTTCCACATAGGGCTTTTGCGGGGGTTCGGTCGGATGCATACGACCGTAGCGTTCGCATCGATGACCATCCCGGGCCAGTTCATTGAAACTGGTGACGCTCCAGATATTGCAACTTACATCAAACTCCTCGTCCAGCATTATTGCGGCTGCTTCCACTTCACGCAGGATTGTTCCTCCACCAAGCAACTGGACCTTGAGGGTGTTTTGCGGTTTTCCCGTTTGCCGCAACAGGTACATGCCCCTGAGAATGCCTTCCCTGACATTGTCAGGCATCTCGGGATGCGGATAGTTCTCGTTCATCACGGTGATGTAGTAATAGATGCTCTCTTGCTCCTGATACATCCGTCTCAACCCATCATGAATGATGACGGCAAGTTCATAGCCGTAAGTGGGATCGTAGGAAACGCAATTGGGAACGGTTGCAGAGAGGATCAGGCTATGTCCGTCCTGATGTTGCAATCCCTCTCCGGCCAGCGTGGTGCGTCCGGCTGTCCCCCCCATGATGAATCCTCGTGCCCGGCTATCTCCGGCGGCCCAGCACAGATCACCGATTCTCTGGAATCCGAACATCGAGTACAGGATGTAAAAGGGGATGCTGAACAGGTTGTGATTGCTGTAGGAGGTGCCGGCGGCAATCCATGAGCACATGGCACCAGCTTCGTTTATGCCCTCCTGCAATACCTGCCCGGTACGATCCTCCCGGTAGAACATCAGCTGATCCGAATCAACGGGGTCATACAGTTGTCCATGCGGAGAATAGATGCCGAGCTGCCGGAACATGCCCTCCATGCCGAATGTGCGGGATTCGTCAGGGATGATGGGAACTATGTACTGTTTCAGTTCCTTGTCCCGAACCAGGGCTGAGAGAATCCGGACGAAAACCATGGTCGTGGAAACCTCCCGGTTTCCGGTGCCTGACAACTGAGCACTGAACAGGTCCAGACCGGGAAGCCTGAATGATGGCTTGGGGATGCTGATACGAGCTGGCAGAAAGCCTCCGAGGTCCTGGCGCCGTTCAACCATGTAGCGGATTTCCGGCGCATCTTCAGGAGGCCTGTAAAAGGGGGCCCTGGCAACCTCTTCATCGGTAAGCGGGATATTGAACCGGTCACGAAACGCCAGCAGAGCCTCTTCCCCCATTTTCTTTTGCTGGTGGGTTGTGTTCTGTCCTTCCCCGGCTTCCCCCATGCCGTATCCCTTGACGGTCTTTGCCAGGATAACGGTTGGCTGACCCGCATGATGGGTTGCCGCGTGATAGGCAGCGTATATCTTGTGCGGATCGTGACCGCCCCGGTTCAGTCTCCAGATATCCTCGTCGGTCATGTTGGCCACCATTGCCTTCAGTTCCGGATATTTTCCGAAGAAATGTTCGCGCACATACCCCCCGTCCCTGGCCTTGAATGCCTGGTACTCCCCGTCCACGGCTTCTTCCATTCGCTGTTTCAGCAGGCCCTTGTCATCCCGCATCAAGAGCTTGTCCCAGTAGCCGCCCCAGATGACCTTGATCACGTTCCAGCCCGCCCCCCTGAAGTCGCTTTCCAGTTCCTGAATGATCTTGCCGTTGCCTCGTACGGGTCCGTCCAGACGCTGGAGGTTGCAGTTGACCACGAAAATCAGATTGTCCAGGTTCTCGCGCCCGGCGATTGCCAGCGCACCGGTGGATTCAGGTTCGTCCATTTCTCCGTCCCCCAGAAAGGCCCAGACCTTTCGGTTTCCGGCATCAATCAGTCCCCGGTTGTGAAGATACTTCATGTAACGTGCCTGATAGATCGCCATGATCGGACCGAGGCCCATGGAAACAGTGGGGAATTGCCAGAAATCCGGCATCAGCCATGGATGTGGATACGAGGACAGCCCTCGCCCACCAACTTCCTGACGAAACAGCCTCAACTCTTCCTTGTCCAGGCGTCTCTCGAGGTAGGCTCGGGCATAGATGCCCGGAGCCGAGTGACCCTGGATAAAAATCAGGTCTCCGGGCCTGTCAGGGGTCGCGGCTCTCCAGAAGTGGTTGAACCCGACATCATACAGTGTCGCAGCCGATGCGAAGCTTGCAATGTGCCCCCCCAGTTCTGTCGAGATACGGTTCGCTCTGACAACCATCGCCAGCGCATTCCAGCGAACCAGTGCACGGATTCTCCATTCCAGTTCATGATCACCCGGACTCGGCTGTTCCATGTGTGCGGGAATGGTATTCAGATAGGCAGTATTGGCCCGGTATGGAATGTGGATGCCGGAGCGTCGGGCATCATCAATCAAGGTCTCGATAAGGTAATGAGCGCGCTCATTACCCTGTACTTTCATGACAGCATCCAGTGAATCCAGCCACTCCCGTGTCTCCAATGGATCCATATCATCTTCAAGGCGGTCAGACGGGTTCATTGGCAATTGCTGATAG
>JAJDVC010000226.1 GCA_022826305.1 Gammaproteobacteria bacterium
CATGGACCGGCATCTCGCCAACACCAGGACGCTGGTCGATTACCTGAAACAGCATGACCGGGTTTCCTGGGTCAGGTATGCCGGGGACCCCGACAGCCCCTATTGCGAGCTGGCCGGGAAATATCTGCCCAAGGGTGCGGGGTCTGTATTCACCTTCGGAATACGGGGCGGACAGGAAGCCGGTGCAAGGTTCATCGAGAACGTCCGGTTTCTGAGCCATCTGGCGAACATAGGCGATGCCAAGACGCTCGTCATCCACCCCGCCTCGACCACGCATCGCCAGCTGAATGAAACGGAACAGGCTGCCGCAGGCATCGTCCCGGACATGATACGCATCTCCGTGGGCATGGAATCCATCAACGACATCATCTGGGATATCGATCAGGCACTGGCCAGGTCGGAATAGATCCTGTGCGAACTCCTGCGGCTGCGTCACGGTTCCGAGACGATCATTTCCACAGGAACCGGATGGCGCTGATCGTCGATGCAGACATAGGTGAATATCGCTTCGGTCACCTTGAGGAATTCCTGGTTCGGCAGCTTGCGACGCACCCAGGTCTCGATCAGGATGGAAATCGATGTCCGGCCGACCCGGTCGATGCTGCAGTAGCAGCTTACCTGATCACCCACCAGTACCGGCAGATGAAAGGTCATGGATTCCACGCCGACCGTGACCAGCCTGCCCCTGACCTTGTAGCTTGCGTAAATGGCGCCTGCAAGATCCATCTGCGACATGATCCACCCGCCGAAGATATCGCCGCTCGGGTTGGCATCCGCCGGCATCGCGATGGTCCGAAGGGAAGGCCGTTTCTGTTCCGCGTCCTCACAGATCATGTCATGGATGCCTAGACGACCGGGTTGAAATAGTGGCGCCCGGATGAAATGCCCAGTATCTCGTCCATCAGTCGTTCCATGTACTCATCGGAGTCCTGCAGTCCCGAATTCTCGGCATTGACCACCAGTAGCGGTGACTGGCTGTACCCGAGGAAGAACCGGGTGTAGGACTCCGATAACTGCTCGAGATACTCCCGCTTCATGTTCCGCTCGTACAGTATGCCGCGACGACGTATACGGCTGACCAGCACGTCCAGCGGCGCCTGGAGATAGATCACGAGGTCGGGGACCGGGGTTTCCGTCTTGATGAGCTGGAAGACCTGCTCGTACAGCCGGTACTCTTCATGAGTCAGGCTCAGGCGCGCATAAATCGGATCTCTCTCGAACATGAAGTTGGAGACCCGGACCGAGGGAATGAACAGGTCGCTCTGGTGCAGTTCCCGCAGACGCTTGATGCGCTGGAAGAGAAAGTAAAGCTGTGTCTGGAGGGCGTGCTGTTCGGGGCGCCTGTAGAATTTCTCGAGAAAGGGGTTCTCTTCCGATTGTTCAAGCATCAGCGCACCACCCAGGGACTTGCAGATACGACGTGCAAGCCTGGTCTTCCCCACCCCGACTGGCCCCTCGACAGCGACGAACTTGATGGTATTGCTAATCGTTTTCCCCCGGCACCGAAGACGCGTTTGCCTGACTGCATGTCAATTCGTATACTCCGGTGATTCTACAGCAGGCACCGGCCAGCCAGTAACTGGCGAGACAGATGAAACTACTTTTTGATCTTTTTCCCCTGATCGTCTTTTTCGGCATCTTCAAATTCTACGATATTTTCCTTGCCACTGCGGCAGCCATCGTCGCAACGTTCATCCAGGTCGGTTATTTCTGGACCAGGCATCGTCGTTTCGAGACGATCCACATTCTCACGCTGGTTGTCATCACCGTTTTCGGCGGGCTGACCATCCTGCTGAAAGACGATATCTTCATCAAGTGGAAGCCGACGATCATCAACTGGCTGTTTTCGGGGATCATCGTCACGATGCTGCTGTTCGCGCGCAAGTCGGCGCTGGAGTACATCATGGGCGGTCAGATATCGTTGCCACCACCCGTCTGGAAGAACCTGAACTGGGCATGGGCCGCCTTCTTCGCTGTGCTGGGCGCCCTGAACCTTTACGTGGCCTTCTACTACAACCTGGAAGCCGCCCCCCAGGCACGCACCGAAGCCTGGGTCAATTTCAAGGTATTCTGGATGCTGGGCCTGACCTTCGCTTTCGCCGTCCTGCAAATGCTCTATCTTTCCCGTCACATCGAACTCGAGGAAAAACAATGATGTACTACAGCATTTACGCAACCGACGGACCCGACACACTGGAAAGGCGCATGGCCGCCCGGCCCGCCCACGTGGAACGGCTCAGGACACTGGTGGACGAAGGCCGGCTGCTTGCGGCAGGACCCAGCCCGGCCGTGGATTCAGAGGATCCGGGGCAGGCAGGATTCGTCGGCAGCGTGATCATCGCCCGGTTCGATTCACTGGATGCGGCGAAGGAGTGGGCGAATGCCGATCCCTACATTGCCGCCGGCGTGTATGAGACGGTCGAGGTCAGGCCGTTCAGGAAGGTGCTGCCCTGATCCCTCCACCTGCCGTCACCCCGATCGGACATTCATCTTCATGAGAACCCCTGAATGCGATCCTTTCCCGGACATTGCATGAGTGCCGACGAGTAGTGGATCCTGCCCGTTTCAAGGCACGATTTCCCCAGTCCGAATGAGGTGCAGAAGATTTCAAGGATATTTTTCCCGGGAAAGCGGTTTCGGCAGGTCGGCAACGGATTCCTGTACGGACAACTCCCGGACAGCATGCACACCGCACTGATCCGCAACGGCTTCAAGCGAATCGTTCCGACATGAGCCCGGGACAGTTGCGTACCGAACAGGCGCTGCTTCTCCCGGTTCTGCTTATGTCGCTCCCGGGATTCATCCGGCAACGCCTGCGATGTGCTGGTAATCCGTGTACTACAGGCAATGCCCGTACGATGCTTCACATGCTGAAACAGTTGAAAATCAGGGGAGGGGGGTCAGGCACAACCTGATCAGGGCCATAGTGCTGTCCAGCGTCAATACGGATCATGAGGAACGGATGCGGTCCCTGGTCCGGCCGGTGCCGCTTGCGGATGCCAGGCAGTCCGATCAGCCATCCTCCCACTCGGGCTTCCGGCTTGCTGTCAACTCGCCGGAGACGCTCCGTCGTCTGCCCGATGATGGGGAGCCGACGACGCGCGAAGCGTTCGAAAAGCATCCGACATGAACTGGATCACGCCCCGAACATGGTAGCCTTCGAAACAGTGTCCGGAACGGCGCCGCCTACCTCGCCCCATTGCAGATTCCTGTCTCAAGGTCCGGAAATCCCTGCAGCGCAAGCCACTCAAGCCGGATCAACCTGTAAGAACTGATTGCGTTGGGAGTAGAATTGTTGGCATGAGTGACAGACCCTTTCCGAAACCGCCGGCGGCGGAGCCGTTGCCGCTGGAAACCTGGCTGGACCAGACGGACCGCGCCGAAGTCGGCCGCGAGCCGTTCTTCCGCGGGCGGGATGCGGAGTTCGATGTCTTTCGCCGGGCGGCGGGCAGCCTCGACGCAGGCATGGTCGGCGGCGGCACGATGGTGTTCCAGGGCGCGCCGGGCGCCGGGAAGTCGGCCCTGATGGCGGAGTGCATGGAGGCGGTGCGGCGTCATTCGACCCCCGAGGCGCCCTGGGTGGCGGTGGCCATCAGGCCCGAGACCCTGAGATCCGCCGTCGATGTCATGATGCGCCTGATCGAGGCGACCAATGCGGAAAGCGAACGGCTTTCGCAGATGGCGCCCGGGACAGTCGCCGGGAAGTTCGAGAAGCTTCTGGAGACCGGCCGGCAGCTCTACGGGGAGTTGTCGGCACGGGGTATCGGCGTGGCGGGTGTTTCCGTGGGGGGCAGACCGGAAGCCGGAGGTAGCGAGGGTGCGGACATTCCTGCGGAGCGGGTATTCCGGGACGCGGCCCCGCTGCTGGGAGATTTCCATCTGGTGGTACTGGTGGACGAAGCGCAGAACACACCGGTGTCCGAGACAACCCGGGGGGTGATGGACTGTCTGCACAATCCACCGGCAGGAATTCCCCTGGTGGCGGCGTTCTTCGGTCTGAGCGACACCCAGGGGTGCTGCGCGAGTGCGGCCTGTCGCGGTTCGCCGACGAACGGGTCGTGCCCATCGAGCGGTTGCCGGCCGGGGATGCGGTCAGCGCCATCCGGAGCGTCTTCGACGCCTACGGCTTCACGGGCGCGCCGGAAGATCGGGAAGCTTGGGTGAGCGAACTGGCCAAGCTGTCCCAGGGGTGGCCGCAGCACATCAACCGGGTGGCCGTGGCGGCGGCCCGGTTGATCCGTGACAACGGCGGACGCATTGATGGGTCCCTGCTGGAGCGGGCCCTGGAAAGCGGCCGGGAACGGAAGGACGCCTACTATGCCGGGCGGCTTGCGGCCGGTTCCAGCCGGGCATGGGTCTATCGGGAACTGGCCCTGGCCGCCCAGGAGAGGGGCGGTGAATTGTCCCATGACAGGATCGAGTTGCTCACCGAGGGGGTACGCGGGAAAACGGGAAAGTCCATGGACGAGTTCCTGACCAATGCCCTGCATGCCGGATTGCTGGCCCCGTCCCGGGAGATACCGGACCATTACAAGATTCCGATTCCTTCCTTCGGGGACTGGCTCCGGGCCTTGCCCCTGGAATCGAGAGACGGAACGTGAGCAGCATTCACTTGTCGGAAAATCGCTTGACTCAGCGGATTCGAGGTCGCCAGGAAGAAATGAGACACATCAAGCCGCATCTGGCAGAGCGAGGGGTTGTACCCGGCCCGGCTGCCCGCCATGCCGCATCCACCATAACCGAACAGAACCACCGCTATCTGCGATTCGTGGCATGGAGCACGGTATTCCGCCGCAGACCACTCCATCAACTCCCGAGCCTGCTCCAGCAGCTGACGATCCCGCATCAGTCCATGATGTGACGGACGACCGGGTGCATGGCAATCAGGCGGGCTGGACACGGTATTGCTGCAACGACTGTTTTCCTGCCGCTGTTCTGCCAGTCATCGCCGTCGCTCGCCCAGATGAGCACATGGAGGCCGGGCAATACGGATGCGGCGAAGCATGCCGGTGCGATCAGGTGTCTGCCGGTCAGTCGTTTGCGTCGGCAGTGGCTGTCCGTGCGGATCATCTTCCGGGGGAACAGCGGCTTCCGCCGCTGGCGCATCATGGACTGGTGCAAGCGTCATGACCTGAAACACCTCACGGACATTACCCGTAATCCACCGATTACCTGCGTATCGCAGGCTCCGCAATACCGTTCCTTCATGCCGATGATACCCAATCCTTCACGGCGCCCATGCAATGTTCGGATTAACAATCCCGCCTCTGCGAAAGGTCACTGGAACATCACGGATGTTTTTCACCAGACAAGGACTATGAGTCATGTCACAGTCCGACACCAGGATATTATAATAGGAAGGGGAACAGAGACCTTCATGACTGTCATTCCAGCCGGAGAGCGATGAGGTACGGCCTGTTGACCGGGCCTTGACAATCCCCTGTTCGGAAGATGGCCAGATTGCCTTGCATCACCCTGTTGCGCCTTTCCTGTCTCATCGTTCTGATCTGACTGGAACGGGTATCCGGTACTGGTCGACTTCAGGAAATCACGATTACTGGCAGGAATATTCCGGGATGCCGCGGCGACATTTGAAAAAAAGACCGATGGCTGTGAAAGACATGACACGCATAGCAGTTGCAGGATACGGGCTGGTCGGGAAGCGCCACGTGGACGTTCTGCACAGATTTTCCGACCTGTCGGTTGCCGCCGTGGTCGAACCGAACGAACAAAGGAGAACAGCGGCGGCGCAACTCGGGATACCGGTGTTTCCGACGCTGTCGCAAATGCTTGATCAGACCGCGCCGGATGGCGTGGTTCTCGCGACGCCAACACCGCTTCATGTGGAACAGGGTCTCACCTGTGTCGCCCGGGGCTGCCCGATCCTCATTGAAAAACCCATTGGGGTGAGAGCCATCGATGCATATGGCCTGATCGAGTCGGCAGACAGGTCCGGCGTTCCATTGCTTGTCGGCCATCATCGGCGATACAACGGAATCGTCCAGTCGGCAAAACAGGCGCTGGACGGCGGGGAAATCGGCGAGATACGTTCCATCCAGGCTACCTGCTGGCTGTACAAGCCCGACCATTACTTCGAGACCGCTCCATGGCGCAAGCGCAAGGGCGCCGGGCCGATCTCGGTCAACCTCGTGCATGACATCGACCTGCTTCGCTATTTCTGCGGCGAGGTCAGCACCGTACAGGCGGTTGTAGCCCCGACATTCCGTGGCTTTGAAAACGAGAACCTGGCCGCCGCGATCCTCACCTTCGGATCGGGAGCAGTCGCGACGATTTCGGTGTCGGACAGCATTGCCGCGCCCTGGAGCTGGGAGCTGACCGCACGGGAAAACCCGGCATATCCGGTGACGGACGAAAGCTGCTACCTGATTGGCGGTTCGGCCGGCAGCCTTTCCCTGCCTGACCTGCGCCTCTGGCGTCATGCCGCCGAACCGGACTGGTGGACGCCGATCAGCGCCGATTCCCTGGAATACAGGGATGAAGATCCCTTGTGCATGCAGATGGCCCATTTTTCGAGGGTCATCAAACGCCTGGAGCCTCCACTGGTATCGGGTGTGGAAGGCATCCGGTCCCTGGAGGTTGTCGAGGCTGTTGCTGCATCCGCGAATACCGGCGGAACCATAACGCTGGATGATCCGCAAGGGACCGGTGTCGCCCGGATGCCCGACGCCTTGCGCTCCCGGGGGCAACCTTGAACGGCACTGCCTGCCCTCTTCGCGTCGGCCTGATCGGAACAGGGCGAATCAGCGATATCTGTCTCCGGACCTGTGCGAAACATGATGCGATCAATATCGTGACCTGCGGCAGCCTTGATCTGCACGAGAGCCGTGCAAAGGCCGGACAGCATGGCATCAGGAGGGTCCGTACCCCTGAAGAGATCATCCCGGATGCCGAAATTGATGCGATCCTGAATCTGACGGTTCCGGCGGCCCATGCAGACGTGAGCCTGTCGGCCCTGGAATCCGGCAGGCATGTCTATTCGGAGAAACCGCCTGCTTCGTCCCTGATCGACGGCAAGCGGGTGCTGACCCTGGCCGACGCCAGGGGGCTTGTAACAGGCAGTGCGCCCGACACCTCCCCTGGAGGGCGTCGGCAAACGGTGTGCAGGTTGCTCGACGACGGGATGATCGGCCGCCCCAGCGCCGTGGCGGCATACGTTGGAAGCCATGGCACGGAACGTCACAACCCCAATCCCGGTTTCCATTATCAGCCAGGTGATGGACCCATGCTTGATCCTGGCCCATACTACCTGACAGCCACGGTCTTTCTGCTCGGACCCGTCGCACGCGTTGCCGACCTGTCGAACCGGGCCCTTGACTGGCGAATGACTGAAACCGGTTTGCGCCAAGGCCGCATCCGCGGACTGGTCCCTGTCGGAAGAACGCTGTTACGCCTCGTTCGAGGAAATGGCAAGGGTAGAGGCCATGCGCAGGTACGGGGTAGAGGCCGTAATGATCTATACCCCCAACCACCTGCACTTCCCGTGTGCGGTGGCTTTTCTCGAGGCAGGCATTGACGTTCTCTGCGACAAGCCACTGACCAGCGGGCTGGAGGAAGCCGAAACACTGGTCGCCATGACCGAGGAAACGGGGAGTGTGTTTGGCGTCTCCCATGTCATGTCATGTTTTCCGATGATCAGGCAGGCGCGGGAAATCGTGGCGGGCGGACAAACCGGATCCATGTGGAATTCATGCAGGACTGGATAACTCCTGCAGACGCGGGAAACGCTCCGCATGTCAAATGACGGCTGGACCCCGCAAAATCGGGAAAAAACCAGTTGCGTCGGGGATATCAGCACCCATGCGACCCACCTGGCGCGGTTCGTGAGCGGGCTGCACATGACTCATCTGCGAGCCCGGTTCCATGTCTGCGGCACCCCGAAACCACCGGAGGACACGGCTTTCATGATGACCCGCTATCACGGACATGTCCCCGGCATGCTCATGGACACGCGTCTTGCACCCGGGAACCGTGGCGGACTGCGGCTGCGGTCATATGGCTCGGAAGACGGCGTGGAGTGGGATATGGAAAATTCCGAAGAACTGAAATTCAACCGGTTCGGGGAACCTGATCGGATTCTCAGTCGCGGTCATGACCACGGAATCGGTTCCAGGACCGAACGGTACATTCGTGCTGCCCGTGGCTTCCCGGAAGGCATTATTGACGCCTGGGGAAACCTGTACACTGAATCTGCAATGGCTGCTGCCGGGAGGATGGACCGTAAAATGTACCCCGGGGCTGGATCGAATTGCCGCGCGTTCAGGAAGGAGCTGATGGTGTACGCTTCATTGAGGCGTCTGTCAAATCGAGCAATGCCGACGGTTCCCGGGTCGGGACATGATTTCCGGAAACCGGACAGGCGGCCGGGAATCCGGCCGGATCAGGGCAGGTTGTCCCACACGGCCTTGCCACCGACTTTCTCGCGCAGCAGTTCCAGCCATTTCCCGTGCAGGTCGCGTTCCTCCTGACTCACCTTGACGGCCGGCAAACGCGTCAGGTCCATGGTGTCCCCGGTTCTTTCCAGCTCGACCTCGCTGTCACCGGGCAGGAAGGAGTTCGGTTCAGCCAGCAGGCTCGTCTGCCCGCCAGTCATCTTCAGATAAACCTCGGCAAGCAGCCTTGCATCAAGCAGGGCCCCATGCAGGATCCGCGATGAACCGTCCACCTCGTAGCGCTTGCACAGGGCATCCAGACTGTTCTTGCGACCAGGATGCATCTTGCGAGCAACATCGAGCGTATCGAATACCGTGCAATGCTCCCCGATCACATCCCCGGCGAATCCATCGACATCGCCGAATTCATGATTCAGGAATCCCACGTCGAACGGCGCATTATGAACGATCAGTTCCGCTCCATCGATGAATCTCAGCAATTCATTCGCGATATCCGCAAAAAGCGGCTTGCCCTTGAGCATTTCCTGGTTGATGCCATGCACCTCCAGTGCCACCGAATCGATATCCCTTTTCGGATCGATGAAATGATGCAGTTCATTCTCGGTAATCTGCCGGTCAACCATCTCCACGCAACCGATTTCAATGATCTTGTGTCCTTCGCTGACCTCAAGGCCCGTGGTTTCCGTGTCCAGTACGATCTGTCTCATGATCTGATTTTCTCAACTGCCTGATTCGCCAACTGGTCGGCCCGTTCGTTGCCGGGATTTCCCGAATGACCCTTGACCCAGCGCCAGGAAACCTTGTGCCGTGACACCTCACGATCAAGTGATTCCCACAGATCCTGATTCTTCACAGGCCTGCCTGATGCGGTTTTCCAGTTATTCCGTTTCCACTTGTCGACCCACTTCTGGATTCCGTTCTTGACGTACGTGGAATCAGTGTACAGCACCACGTCGCAGTGCTTCTTGAGCGCCCTGAGCGCCTCTATGGCCGCTGTAAGCTCCATGCGGTTGTTGGTGGTCTCGTGTTCACCGCCGCACATTTCCTTTTCGTGCTCTCCATAACTGAGCAGGGCCCCCCAGCCTCCCGGGCCCGGATTGCCCTTGCACGCACCATCAGCGTAGATACTGACCCTGACCAATTATCTGCGTCCTCCCGGAAAGAGGGTGATGGAACCCTGCTTATCCCTGCTTATCGACAACCAGTTTCAGGGCGGTCCGGGCCGCCTGCTGGGAGGCTGGCTGGGCGATCCCGGGAAGCAACCTGCGCCAGGTCGATTGTGCAATTGTCCGGGGAGTCATGGCAACTTCCCGCTTTCTTCCGACGATCACGTAAACACCCCCCAGGCCAGGCCACCATCGGTTACCGACCTTTTCCAGGAACTCAAGCCGATTTCTCCACTTCAGCGACTGGAGCGGTGGCCTGTATGCAACCATCCCGGCACCTGCCAGATCGTAACCGAGCAACGATATCCAGTCCTGAACCCGCCCGACGCGGTAGAATCTTCCGTTCCAGGGTTGTTGCCTTCCGAACAGGCGGGCCCCGCCGTAAAGACTGAACTGGTTGAATCCAATGATCACCAGACAACCTTCAGGTTCCAGTATCTGGGTAACCTGGCGTAGCACTTCATGCGGCGTATCGCTGAAATCAAGCGTATGGGGCAATACGACAAGACCGCAAGACCGCTCAGGAAACGGCAGGGCGCTGGAGTCCGAAACGATGTAGTGGTGATTGCGGTAATACGGGTATTCAGGGGCAAGTCCGGGCAGGGAATCCAGATTCCCCGTATCCACGATAAGGCGCTGCCTGACCTCGAGATCCTTGAGATAGCTGAACCGGGGCATGCCCACCTGCAATGCGTTGGCATAGTACTGTGACGGAATCAGCTCCCGGCATCGACCGACCTCGGTTTCCAGAAGCGCCTTCCCCAATGAAGAATTCTGCCAGCACTTGCTCATGGTCCATGATTGTCGCACATCCGCCTGAATATTTCATGAAATTTGGCGGAACAAAGGGGCGGCACCAAACCTTGAGGTTGTATCCCGGATATGGAATTCCGCATGACGCACAGGGTTCGCAGGCAGCCAGCAGACAAGTACACCGAACACCATTTCCATAACTGCACCTTGGCAGTGCAGGCCGCTGCCGGGGTAATGACGGTCTCGCCATGTCCGGGACACAACCATCTGTCGGGTGACAGAAGTCTGCTGCGGAAGATACCCGGTGCATTGGTCTGCCGGAATCGCTGATGACCACGCTTTTTTGCAACGGCTACCGCAACGGCGAAATCACCTGTTATCCCATCACTCCTCAACCCAGCGGTTACTGCGGGCTGTGCGCGCTTTCGTAGCTGATGAATGAGGTGAAAAAGATTGCGGATTGATTATCAGTACCCGGGGGGGGGTTACTGTAATTCATTGAAAGATCAACGATAAGTATTTGTCCATTGCAACCGTCCGTCGCCATTTCCGCCCTTGCAAGGCAACTGCTCCATGAACATTCATGTAATTTCCTGAATTTTCAATGTTGATGGCATTACAATCGGGATCAGGCATTTATCCGGTCTGTTGCCATGCATACACCCACCGTAGAACTTGCACGGGAACTGATCCGTATCGAGTCCGTTACGCCCGACGACAACGGATGCCAGGATATCCTGTGCTCCCGGCTTGAGTCCGCAGGCTTTTCCTGTGAACGGATGGTCTTCAGGGATGTCAAAAACCTGTGGGCGAGGCGGGGCGATTCATCACCCCTGCTGGTGTTCGCGGGACACACGGACGTCGTGCCCACGGGTCCGCTTGAAGAATGGACGCATGCACCTTTTTCCGGAATCATCGAGAAGGGCATGCTGCATGGTCGCGGTGCGGCAGACATGAAAGGCAGTATTGCCTGCTTTGCCGTCGCCTGCGAACGATTCGTGTCAAGACATCCGAGGCATGGCGGATCCGTCGCTCTGCTGATCACAAGCGATGAGGAGGGAATTGCCAGGTGGGGCACGCGAGCGGTCATGGAGGAGCTTGACAAGAGGAACACCCGGATCGACCTGTGCCTGGTCGGGGAGCCTTCAAGCACGAGCACCTGCGGGGACACTATCAAGGTGGGACGGCGCGGATCGCTGAACGGCTGCCTGACCATTCACGGCAAGCAGGGTCATATCGCCTACCCGCACCTGGCCGAAAACCCGCTGCATCATGCGCTGGGGCCGCTTGATGATCTGGTAAACACCAAATGGGATCTGGGCAACGAGCACTTCCAGCCCACCAGCTTCCAGATATCCAATATCAGGGGAGGCACCGGTGCGAGCAATGTGATCCCCGGCCATGTCGAAATACAGTTCAACTTCCGATATTCACCGGAAACCGACGATGAACAGCTTCGTGGCACGGTACACCGGATCCTGAATCGGCATGAAGCGCTGGAGTACGACATCGCGTGGGGAGAACCGAGCTGCCCGTTCTACACTCCGAACGGCAGACTTGAAGCGGTCGTCAAGCAGTCCATCAGGCGGATAACCGGCCTGTGCCCGGAATCAGCCACTACCGGCGGGACGTCCGACGGTCGGTTCATTGCCCCCTCAGGCGCCGAGGTGGTTGAGCTTGGACCCGTCAATGCAACCATACACCAGATCAATGAACAGGTCTCGATCCGGGACCTCGAGCTATTGACGGATATTTACGAGGACATTATCGAAAGTGTACTGAACGGCCCGGACAGTACCCGGGCAGAAAGGCCGGCATCCGACATGACGGCATGATCTGGACAGGGCCTCGGCAACCAAATTCAAGACTGCAAAAAGCGATTCTCCGGGCAGTTTCCTGTACAGTGCCCTTTCCGGAACCTGTGAAACCCCACGACTTCGGTTCGGGCATTCCCCTATCGTGACATTTCAGTCTCTGGCTGACTTGTCGATCAATATAGTCGACCAGCCTTTCATTCTGGCCCGAACATGGGGCGGTCAGCCGACGGCCCTGGATATCCGGTTTGCCAAAAATCCTGTTAGCCGTGCCCAGTATCCTGGCCTGATGCCTTACATCCGGAATTCGGATCCCGCTCCCTGGAAATCTCTCTCGGCAGGATCGAATTTGCGAACATCAAAACCGCCAGGTTCGCGGCATTCCGAATCAGTTCCAGCGGTCAGGCAGGACTGCGTCAGCCAAACATCGTGTAGCAGGAACATTGGAGTATCGCACCGTTCAGTCCATCAAAGGTGGCGCACTCGACTGCGCCACCTTGATAAAGACGGAATACTGACTTTCGCAGGCTGCGCCGAACCTACAAGGTCAGCGCCTGCACGAGCGTCATCGCGTTGTGCCGTATCATGTCGAGGTAGGTCGGTGCCGGACCGTCCGGGCCGGACAGTGCGCCAGGATAAAGCGTGCCGCCGATGGTAGCTCCGGTCTCGTCAGCGATGCGTTCCAGGAGGCGGGAGTCCGCAACATTCTCTATAAAGACGGCACGAATGCCCTGATCGCGTATCTGCTGGACAAGGCGGGCGACATCCCGTGCGGACGCCTCTGACTCGGTGCTGAGGCCCTGCGGTGCGATGAAGGTCAACCCGTAATCGCGACCGAAATACTGGAACGCATCGTGGGAGGTGACGACGGTCCGGCTATTCGAGGGAAGCCCGGCAACAATCTTGCGGATTTCCGAGTCGAGGGCCTCGAGTTCATCCACATAGGTCTCGCGGTTCCGATAAAAGTGGCCGGCATTTCCGGGATCGGCCTTGGCCAGCGCTGCGGTGATGTTGTCCACGTAAACCACTGCATTGCGGAGACTCTGCCAGGCATGAGGGTCGAAGGCACCATGGTCATGATCATGGTGTCCGTGACCTTCACCTTCGGCATGCTCGTCATGTTCGTCATGTTCGTCATGGTCATCGTGACCTTCGCCTTCGGCATGTTCGTCGTGCTCGTCATGGTCATCGTGACCTTCGCCTTCGGCATGCTCGTCATGCTCGTCATGGTCATCGTGACCTTCACCTTCGGCATGTTCGTCATGCTCGCCAGTAATCGGGTCGATGCCGTCAGTTGCCTCCACCCGGAGGCCGCGGAAGTCCGAAGCATCGATCAGCCGGTCCAGCCAGCCCTCGAACTGCAGCCCATTGACGACAAGGACCTCCGCCTCGCTGACGGATCGCGCATCGGCAGGGGTAGGCCGGTAAACGTGCGTATCCCCGTCGGGGCCGACGAGTGTCGTGACTTCGACATGCTCTCCGCCGATGCGCTCCACCATGTCGCCGAGGATCGAGAAGGTAGCCACCACCGGAATCGTCCTGTCGGACTGTGCGATGACCGGAACGGCGAGCGACAGCGCGAGGACGGCGGTGGCGGATAACATGAACATTCTGCGGGCTGGCATTATTGAACCTCCTTTCAGGTCTTGTTTCAGGTTTTGAGATAACGGCGCGGGAAAACCCGCCCGGCGAGACCGCCCATCGGTCCGAAGACCAGCGACAGCACATAGGCGAGACCTGCGACCAGAATGATCGCCGGCCCGGACGGCAGGCTGAAGTAATAGGAAAAAAGCAGACCACTCAGGCTCGAGAGCATCGCAGCCGAGACGGCGATGACGATCAGTGCGCCGATGCCGACTGACCAGAATCGCGCCACGGCGGCGGGAAGGATCATGATGCCGACAGCCATCAGCGTACCGAGTGCGTGGAAACCGGCCACGAGGTTCAGCACGACAAGGGCAAGAAACGTGAAATGCGCCATGGCGCTGAGTCCGCTCACCGAGCGAAGGAACTGCGGGTCCGCACATTCGAGCACGAGCGGCCGGAACAGAATCGCGAGCGCGAAGATCGAAATGCTCGTGATCGAACAGAGCAGAATCAGGGTGTCGTCGTCGAGCGCGAGCACGGTTCCGAAGAGCACATGCATCAGGTCGACGTTGCTGCCTCGGGTAGACACGATCAACACGCCCACCGCCAATGAGATCAGGTAGAAGGCCGCGAGGCTCGTATCCTCGCGCAATGCCGTGACTCGGGTCACGAAGCCCGCGAGGAGCGCCACGGCCATGCCTGCGATCAGACCACCGATGGTCATCGCCCCGAGCGAGAGACCGGCGACGAGATAACCGACGGCCGCACCCGGCAGGATCGCATGGGCCATCGCATCACCCGTCAGGCTCATGCGGCGCAACATCAGGAACACTCCAACCGGCGTCGCGCCGACCGAGATTGCAATGCAACCCATCAGCGCTCGCCGCATGAAGCCGAAATCGGCGAAGGGCTGGACGAGGATCTCCCACATCATGCAGCGATTCGCCCGCATGTATGCGGGGGGCCGGCACAGGCCTCGCACATCTGGCGTGCACGGAACTGGTTCTCGGCCGTCAGAACCTGTGCCGTGGGTCCATGGGCAACGACTTCACGGGCGAGCATCAGCGTGCGGGGGAAGTGAGTCCGTACCGTGTCCAGATCGTGCAGAACAGCGAGCACTGTGCGACCTTCGCCATGCCAGCGCTGCACCACACCGATCAGATCTGCCATCGTTCTCACGTCAACCGCGCTAAAGGGCTCATCCAGCAGGACGAGCCGAGCGTCCTGCAACAGAAGCCGCGCGAAAAGCACACGCTGTATCTGCCCGCCAGACAGCGACCCGATCGGTCGCTTCTCGAATCCTTCGAGCCCGACCGCAGCTATCGCTTCGGCAATGCGTGCGTGGTGAGCGGTTTGCAAGCCGGCAAAGCCGCCGATTTCTCGCCACAGTCCCATCGCCACAAGGTCGGCGACTGTGATCGGGAAAGACCGGTCGATGTCCGATTGCTGCGGCAGGTAAGCGATCTCGCTGCGCGTGAGACCCCCGAAGGCGATCCGGCCCTCGAGCGGTCGGAGAATACCGATCACCCCCTTCAGCATCGTGGATTTTCCAGCCCCGTTGGGTCCCACGATGGCTGTCAGGCTGCCCTCGGCAATCTCGCCGCGCTGGCGATGCACGGCCGGATGCCGGTCGTAGCCGAGGGTCAGATCCTGGAACTCCAGGGCGCAGGTCATGATCCCCCCGGCATCGACGTTGCCCAGAAGAAGGCGCTCCACAGCATGGCAACGATCAGGGTCGCGCCGACCAGCCGAGGCCCAATGCCGAGCGGCAGCAACCGGAATGAAAGGATATGCCGGATCCTCATGTCAGCGCTCCCTGTCGAGTGGCGGCACTCACGTCCAGCTGGCGTGACTCTTCATCTGCACACCGTGTGCACATGCCCTCGATCTCAATCGTGCGACGTGACACGACGAACCCGAAGACAGCGGCATCCTCGGCAAGCAACCCTCCAATTCTCGGATCCTCAAGTTCGATCGATGACCGGCAGCCGTTGCAAATGAAGAAAAGGCAATCGTGGTCACGCTCGGGATGGATGCACGGGACATAGGCGTTCAGGCTTTCTATCCTGGAAACGAGACCCTGAGCCATCAGGAAGTCAAGCGCCCGGTACACGGTCGGCGGTCCTACCGGGCGGGAATCCCCGAGCTTGATCGCTTCGATCAGCTGGTAGGCACCCGTCGGCCCACCGCTGTCCCACAGCAGTTCCAGCACACGCCTGCGTAGTTGCGTCATTTGTACGCCGCGCTCCTCGCAAATGGATACCGCCAGCGCGATCCGTTCTTGAGGTGAGTGCTGCCCGCGGCAATCCGGATCAACACAGGGGCAAGGTCGGGGCAGCGGTTTCGTCATCTCTTCGATCTCACTTTGCAGAGCAAGGTTGGAATGTTATAACATTTTGTTTCTCATTGCAAGCAGGGGTGCGATTCACGAAGACTATCCAGTCAGCAAACCTTCCGGAAACATTTCCTCTGGTACATATCGGCAGCAAACAGTATCATTCGTCGAAACTTTCCATGGTGCAGGATAAAGCCCATGACCCGTTTGAGCAACGAGGGAACACAGGTGACCCTTCGGTGGAATGATGGAACATCATCGTGTTTTCATGCCATCTGGTTGCGTGACAACTGCCGTTGCAGCCACTGCGGGGAACCGTCGACAGGTCGCCGTACACTGAGACTGAGTCAGATCGATCTGTCCGTCACCCTGACGGACGCCCGGCTGGTGCAGTCCGGTTCAGGGGAGTGTATCAGGGTAGCCTGGTCGGACGGTCACCAGGGAGAATTCGGCACCGTCTGGCTAAAGGAGCATGCCTATGATGCACGCTCACGCAGAATGAAGTCGTTCCATCCTGCGCTGTGGACCAATGGGCTCCGGGAAAATCCTCCGTCAATGCCGTTCGAGGAAGTCATGACAGCGGATTCCGCATTCTTCGACCTGCTCAACATCATCAAGAATCATGGGCTGTGCCTTGTGGACGGGGCGTCGGCATCTCCGGGAACAGCGGAAAAGCTGGCGCGCAGGATCGGTTTCCTCCAGACAAGCAATTACGGAAAGGTCATGGACCTCATTGCGGATAAAAGGCATCGCAGCATGGCTAACGATGCCGATCCGCTCAAGCCGCATACCGACGAACCCTATCGGGCGTCTCCCCCGGGTATCCTGCTGTTTCACTGCGTTGAGGCCGGTGAAGACGGGGTTGGAACCTCCACCTTCCTGGACGGATTTGAAGCTGCGGAGACCCTGAAACGGGAAGACCCGGAGGGGTTTTCCGCCCTGACACGGAACAACCAGACATTTCGTCGGTTTTTCGACGGGGATGTTGATCTGATCTGCGAATTCCCAGTCATTTCGACAGACCAGTTCGGTAACGTATGCGGGGTACGGGTAAACGACCGGGTTGCCGCACCGACCTGCATCGACCCTGGTCAGATAACGGATTACTACCGGGGCATGAAGCGGTTTCTCCAGCTGTCGGAAGACCCGGACCGGATGATCAGGAAGATACTCGAACCCGGAGATATCGCGATTTTCGACAACCACCGCATCCTGCACGGCAGAACCCGGCTGAAGTTCAGGGGCAGGCGATGGCTGCAGTGGGTCCAGGTCGAACGCGGAGATTTCTACAGTACCCTGCGCATCCTGTCGGACAAGCTTGAGCGGAACAAGGATGCCAGGCCATTGCTGCGCGGGGCATACGGTTCCCAGACCCTGAATCAGTAACGAGGAAAATTCATGAGTGTTGTGGTCGTGACAGGCGCCAGCCGCGGGATCGGCGCGGAAATCGCACGCCATGCGGCACGCGAGAACTGGAAGGTCTGCATCAACTATTCGGTATCCGTCGACGAGGCCGAATCGCTCGTGTCGGAAGTACGTGACAACGGGGGGACCGCCATCGCGGTCCAGGCCGATGTAGGAGACGAAACCCAGGTCAAGCGCATGTTCGAACAGGTTCGCACTGAACTCGGGCCGGTTGCCGGACTGGTTAACAATGCCGGCATCAACGGAGCGGTATGCCGGGTCGACGAAATCGATCCGGACACGACGATGGGCGTATTTCGTATCAATATCCTGGGATGTTTCCTGTGTGCCAAGCACGCTATCCGGCAAATGGCCAGACGGCATGGCGGGTCGGGGGGATCGATTGTAAACGTCTCCTCGGCAGCATCGAAGCACGGCGGCCCATCTACCTACGTTGACTATGCGGCATCCAAGGCCGCCGTGGACACGTTTACCGTGGGTCTGGCGAAGGAGCAGGCGGATCAGGGCATTCGCGTCAATACCCTGCGGCCCGGTGCAACCATGACCGAACTGAGCGTCAGGTGGGCCGAGGATAATCCTGACTGGCTCGACTGGGTCATGGAACAGGTGCCTCTGGGCCGACCTGCGGAGGTGTCCGAAATCGCCAGTGCAGGAATGTTCCTGCTCAGCGAGCGATCATCCTACATGACCGGGGCTGCCGTTGACGTCTGCGGCGGATGGGTCTCTCCCTGATCCCCTTTCCCGGCACCGGCGGCGACAGGCCATGAAGATTGCCATCATCGGGGCAGGTGCCATGGGCTCCGTCTATGCCGCGTTGCTGGCCGAGGCCGGCAACGAGGTACATGTGCTGGATATCCGGCAGGACCATGTCGATGCCATCAACGGAATCGGGCTCAGGATCAGCGGCTACAGCGGCGATCGTATCGTATCCGCCATAGCAGCCCATACCTCGGCAGAGAAGATAGGCCTGTGCGAACTGGTGATTATCGCGACCAAGACCTTTGGCGTGGAAGGCGCCGCACGTTCGGCAAGGAAGCTGACTGGACCTCGTTCGCTGATTATCACCATACAGAACGGCCTGGGCGCAGCAGAAAGGATTCGCAACGCAATCGACACTCCCGACATCCTGCTGGGCGTGGCGGCAGGATTCGGAGCCTCGATAAAGGCGCCGGGACATGTACACCACAACAGGATGGAACTGATCCGGCTGGGCGAAATGGCGGGCGGGCTGACGGATCGGTTGCAGCAGGTCGTTACCGTCTGGCAGGATGCCGGATTCAACGCCCGGGCATTCGAGGATATCAACCAGCTGATCTGGGAAAAGTTCGTATGCAATGTCACCTACAGCGCCCCCTGCACCGTTTTCAACGCAACCATCGGGGAAGTCATGCAGGATCCTCATGCCTGGCCCATCGCCCGAAACTGCGGCATGGAAGCCTATGAGGTCGGCATCGCGAAGGGTATCCGCTTCGGTTTCGGGGATATCGTGCGGCACATCACGCAATTCGGTGAAAACCTTTCCGGAGCCAGACCATCCATGCTGCTGGACCATCTGGACAGAAGAAAGTCGGAAATCGACTCGATCAACGGCATGGTGCCTGTCGTCGCCGCCGAGGCAGGTATCCGCGCACCTTGCAACGAGGTGGTCAGCGCGATCATCAGGTTCCGCGAACGGCACTTCTGAATCCTGGTTCTGCCACCGCCATCCTTCAGGGGTTCGGCTATCCGGATATCTGCAGCATCCCGGCGATCCCTCCAGGGTGCCGGACAAGCCCAGACAGATATATCCCGATTTGTCCCTCTCCCGGCCTCGATGCCCGATCGCGCCGTGACTGCTACCCCTCTCCGACGGGCAGGCGGTCACGTACAAGGCTCCCCCAGAAAGCCACCCCGACAGGCAACAGCGCATCATTGAAATCATAATCCGCAGAATGCAGGGGCTGGCTGCAGGCGCCGTCTTCTCCGTTTCCCAGCAGCAGGAAACAGCCCGGTACCGCCTCGCAGAAGTAGGCGAAATCCTCGGAAAAGCTCATTGGCGAACAATCTCCGACAGCTTCGAGCCCCGCTGCACGAGCAGCCCGCACCACGGCGCTGGTCGGGATCTCGGCATTGATGACCTCGATGAATTCCGTATTGAACTGCATGTCGGCGCTTACCCCGTGGGCCGCGGCTATGCCATCCACGATTTGCCGCATGAATCGCTCCACGGTCTTGCGGTCTTCCGGGAGCCGGGCACGCACATCGCCTTTCAGCGTGGCCTGGCCCGGCAGTACGTTTCGCAGGCCGTCCGTCAGAAATTCTGTCACCGACACCACGGCTCCAGCACCTGGAGCCAGCTTGCGTGACACGATGGTCTGCAGCGCCAGGACCATTTCCGCCCCCACGGTAATGGCGTCTGCCCCGGTTTGCGGCATCGAGGCGTGTCCTCCCCGGCCGTGGATCCGGATTTCAAACAGGCTTTCGCTCGTGCAGATCTGGCCGACCCGGGTTGACACCTGTCCCAGGGGAGCGGCCGGCAGATTGTGGATGGCATAAACCTCTTCCACGGGAAAGCGTTCCAGAACGCCTTCCTCGATCATGGCCCTGGCACCGAGTCCGTGTTCCTCGTTGGGCTGGAAGATGAACACCACCGTCCCGTCGAAATCACCTTTTCGGGCCAGCATTTCGGCAGCGCCGAGGAGCATTGTCGTGTGCCCGTCATGTCCGCAGGCATGCATCACGCCCGGGTTTTGCGAGACATGACCGTGGCTGCCGGTTTCGCTGATGGGCAATGCGTCCAGATCCGCGCGCAGTCCAATCGCCCGGTCGCGGGTACCGGATCGCAGGATACCGACCACGCCGACGCCTTCATGCACCTCGAGACCCAGATCACGCAGTACTGCAGCGACTTTCGCCTTGGTGCGCCTTTCCTGGAAACCCAGTTCGGGATGTCTGTGAAAATCCCGGCGAAGCGCCTCCAGCCTCGCATGGAATTCGTTCATGAGCAGTACACCTTTCTACGTGTTCCAGATCTGGTGATACCCATGTCTCAATGAATGATCACCTCTTCCACGGATTTCGGATGGGACGTCACGGCTTCATGGCCGTCTTCCGTGAGAATGAAACTGTCGCCGACCTGGGCACGGAAATCATCCGTGCTCACCGACCCGTCCACCGCAAATACCATACCCGGTTGCAGCACAGTCCGGTCTCCCGTCACCAGCTGCGGTTTTTCGAGAAAACTGAATCCCGTGCTCCGCCCGCAACGGAACGGGTAATCGTAGCCCGCCGACTGGATGACCTCGGCATAGGCGGCATGCACATCCTCAGCCAGCACGCCCGGCCTGAGCACGCTCAACGCAGCAGCCTGGCTGTCCACCGCAACCTGATAGACCGCCCGCTGGGAAGGATCGGCGATTTCGCCAATCCAGAATGTCCGGTCGAAACCCAGCTTGAAGCGATGGAAATTCGTCATGCCGCAGAAGCACAGGAACACGGGTTCGCCGCGCTGCATGACCCGGTTGGAAGCATGGTGATGGGTACGGGTGATCTGCTCTCCGGATGCCATGATCTGCAGGAAGTGGGTATTCGGAGACATGCCGGTGCCGGCATAGTGGGTTCGTAGCAGTGCGGCGGCCTTTCGGGTACCCGCCTGCGAGGTCGCAAGCGCCACTTCGTATTCGGGTACGCCGTGCGCGATGGCTCCCCTGCCCGCCTGCATCATTGCGCATGCCACCTCCCCCGCATGCCTCGCGAGCTGCAACTCCTCCGGAGACTTGATCATGCGAAGCTCGGCGATTATCGGGGTGATGTTGTCCAGCGGCATGCCGGCTCCCAGTTCGTCGATGTACTCACGCACCAGGGGTGGCATATGATGCAACTCAATGGCGATCCGGCTTCTTCCGCCCAGCACCGCGGGCAGGTGTTCGCGCCACTCCTTTCCCATGCCGTCGTTCCATGGCTCGATACGGTCCACTAGCGCCTGGTCGACAGCACTGTTGTAGTCCACGGTGGGCGTGATCAGCAGGGTCTCTCCCTCGCGGTGCACCACCAGGATGGTGGGACGCCCGAATTCCATGTGCAGGTAATCGTAATATCCCGTGAAGTAGTACACGGCATCGTCATCGGTAATCAGGGCGACCTCAATGCCCTGGTCCGCCATGCGTTGTCTCAGGGTCCCGACTCGTTGTTGAAACATGCTTTTTCTCCCGGATATGCAGGTGAATCCTGAAAACAGACCGTATCAGGTTCCGACCCGATGATTGAACTCGACAATCAGTTCGTCCCACAACGATTGTTCGGCGGCCATCCCATCCCAGAAAGACTGGTTCCGGCGGCGATCAAATTCCCCGACATCGACTCCGCGCTGCTCCACCCAGGTATAGTAGCCCAGATTGAAGATGCGTTTTCTCTCCTGCCCGGTCAACTCATGCACATGTGCGGGTTCGCAGCCAGACAGGCAGCGGCCGAATATCTCCGCGACATCCGCAGGAAGGGCTTCCGCGCCGAAATGCTCCTGCTCGCACTGACGCAACTCGCTCCGGTACATCGCCGCGCCATCGGTGGCAACGCACAGCAGCACATCGTTCTCGGTGAGATCGCCATGACGTGCCAGCTTGATGGCGGACTGGATGTTCGCCAGGCCGGAAATGCCGATATGCTTCAGCTTGTCGAGGAACAGGGCGGGAACACCAGTCCGCCCGGCAAGAAACGCATGTCCGACATCCGTGTTGAACAGGATGTTCATGAGATCCGGGCCAACATCCGAGATGCCGACCACATAGTCCATGTTCATGACATTGTGGATCAGGGGAATATGCTTGTCGCCGATACCCTGGATATTGTGTTCACCATAACCGTTGCAGAGCATGGTGGGACACTCCAGGGGTTCGGTGGCTGCAATCCGGGCACCATAAACCTGTTTCAGGTAATCGCCCGCAGCAATGGTGCCAGCTGACCCGGTGCCAGCGATGAAGGCATGCAGCCGATCACCCTTGTTCGCCGCATACTCGAACAGGGTACCCAGTGACGGGCCCGTTACCACGCGATGGCACAGGTAATTTGCGAACTCGTTGAACTGGTTGAGAATGACGCTGCCCGGCTCCCTTTCCAGCCTGTCGCAGGTATCGTAGATCTCCTTCACGTTGCTTTCCGAACCCGGAGTGCGGATGATGTCCTGATCGGGCTTCAGGGTCCATTCCTCAAGCCAGTCGAATCGTTCCTGGCTCATGTGTTCCGGCAGAACCGCCACGCCGCGGCATCCCAGGATGCGGGAAATGGCGATACCGCCGCGGCAGTAGTTTCCGGTGGAGGGCCAGATGGCCTTGCCGGCACGGGGATCGAACCGTCCCGTGACCAGCCGGGTCACCAGGCATGCATAAGCGGCCAGCACCTTGTGTGCGGCAATCATCGGAAAGGTATCCCCCAGCACTACCAGGATACGGGCCGGGACACCGCTGACGGATCGCGGTATTTCCAGCCATTCAGGTTGCTCCCTCAGCCCACCGCCCTCATGGGCGTTGTACCAGTTGATGCGAAACAGGTTGAGCGGATCAGGCCTGTCGCGGGGCACGTTTTGCAGGGACCGTTGAATTTCCTTCCGGACGGCGTGCGGGGACGCCAGCTCAGCGAAGGTAGGCAGCACCAGTTTCTGTTCCCGGGCATGCTTCAGGGCGGACTCCAGGATCTGGGCGTCGTGAATGGCCGGCATGATTTGCATGGACGATCGGCTGGCTGGAGGATTACCCGCTATATTAGTGCATGGACCAGGAAATTTTCTGCTTTATTTGCAAGAGGAACATGGTGAATGATTCACAATGTATTGCCGGGCGAGGAGTTGTCGCAACGAATTGTCGGTTTCGGTCCCGGCGGAAGGCCCCATGGCGCGGATGTGATGTGCCGCGAGACGGAAATCGTCATAGTGGGGAACCACGGAAACCGCACGCCGGATTCCATGGACATGCAGACACCGAGGGACCTGCTGACCTCGTCCTGAAGACTCCCGCAGACCAGGGGCTGACCAGCGTGGGGGAAATATCTTCACGGGAGAGCCATGGCTCATCAGCGGGCTGACTCCGGAACTGATGAAGGTATCCCGGACCTGGCCAATGAAAACATGGTGCGTGCCAGCCCGCCCGCTGCTCATGACCGTGCAGTCGAAAGGCGGCAAGCGGATCCTTCAGCCGCAAGGAACCGATCGACATGGAATGCCAGTCGGCACGGGAAAGACTGTCCCCGGATACGGATTCACCCACCCCGCAAAGATCGGAGATCAAGCTCTGGTCATCACGCAGGATATTCGTGCAGAAGCATCCGTTGTCGATAATGACCTGTGCTGCCGAAGACAGGTGATGTCCGCAGACGGGCATTGTCGATGCCTCTCCGTCCGCCGAAGCGGATGTCATGGCGGAAACCGTTACCCCGGGCCGTCCGGCCAGCCCATCGGTCGCCACAACGTTGACCGTGTTTGAGCCTGACTCATCCCTTTCAGAAACCGCGATCCCGGATCGTTTTCCCCGGTGTTCCGGACATGACTCAGGAGCTTCTCCGTAAAAACGCGGACACGGTGTCCTGCATACCGGCTACCACTTGCAAAGAACCGTGTTATCGACTGCGGGACAGGGCGGGAAGCTCTCGGCCAGAACGCCGGACAGCTCCCTTATGACCTCCCGATGCCCGGGATCGCCGAAAAGGTTCACGCATTCCCCGGGATCCTCCTCGAGATTGAAAAGCTCCCCCCAGCGCGGATGTTCCGGATAGCGGGTCAGCCTCCATGTGCGGTTCTGCACCGTCTGATTGTAGAGATCCTGCTTCACCGTGGGGTGATATTCACCGAAATTGAATTCCCGACCCGCTGCGCCATCGAACAGTGGAACCATGCTGACGCCGTCGGATCCCGGCATGGCATCCTTCAGGCCGGCGAGATCCAGTATGGTGGGTGCAAGATCGATATGGCTGGTCAGCGCATCGGACCTGCCCGTCCTGATGCCGGGTCCGCACATCAGCATGGAAACCTCGGTCAGCTGCCTGTAGGACGCGGGGCCCTTGTGAAGCAGGCCGTGGTCACCGAGATATTCCCCGTGATCGGAAGTGAAGAACACATTGGTGTTGTCCGCAAATCCGGCATCGGACAGTTCCGCCATGATCCTGCCCACGCCGTCGTCGATCATTTCCACCATGGCATGTGTATAGGCAATGGCCTTTCGCAGCGAATCCTCCGAGATGGCGTCGGTCAGTATCGTCGAACCCGCCTCGACTCCCTGGTCCCCAGACCAGTAGCTTTCCCTGAAGCCCTGTACATGCGGATACAGATCCCTGCAATAGGCCGGAATCCCGGGACGTTCCGTATCCGACACGACCGGCAGCGGCATCCCGGCCGGATCGTACCGCTGCGCGTATTCCGTTGGCGGATCGAATGGGTGGTGGGGATCCGGAAAGGAGACGAACAGGAAAAACGGGATGTCGCTACAGGCCATGGAACGAATGAAGTCCACCGAGCGCCCCGTGATCCAGGTGTTGTAATGCAGTTCGACCGGCAGTGCACAACACCAGATTTCATCCAGATCCTCGGGGGGAGCGGCCGGGGCGCTGTCCGGCAGGAGCAGCTTCCAGGCGTCCGGTGACTGCTCCCTCAACCAGTTCGCGTAATGTCCGGCCAGATGGGCTGTATCCGATTCGCCGAGCAGCAGGTCCAGTGTCTGGTAACCGTAATACGGCCCTGTCCAGTCCGTCGCACCGGGACTGTTCCAGAATGCGCGCGAATCCGGCATGCGGTATCCGGCCGGCGCCAGCAACGGCTGCAGATGCTGCTTGCCCACACCATGCGTCCGGTATCCGTGGTCGGCCAGTATACCGGGCAATGTCGGCACGTGGGCCGGTAGCGCCATGCCGTTTACGATCAGGGAGTGGCGCCGGGGGAAGCACCCGGAAACCATGGTCGCGCGGCTCGGGGAACAGATCTGCATCGGCGTGATGTGCCGGTCAAAACGCATGCCGTGGCGGGCGATCGCGTCGATATGCGGTGAACGGACCTGTCGGTTTCCATAGCAGCCAAGGCTGTCCGAGCGCTGCTGATCGGTGCAGATGAAGACGAAGTTCCTAGCAGACACGGGCGGTTTGCCCACCTTGCAGGGAAGATTCCGGCGGTGGCTCGAATCCGCCCGTCAGGGTCTCGATCTCCCGCATCAGGGCCAGTACGACATCTTCGCGCCAGGGCGCGGCAACCACCTGGACACCAACCGGGAGATTGCCTGATTCACTGGTTCCGGCCCGTACCGTGCCGCCCGGCCAGCCCAGAAGATTGTGGACGATGATATAGCTCCACGTCTCGAAAGTGTCCTGACGGGAAGACCCGTGCGGGCGGGCAATGGCATGGGCGGCGGGACAGACAATCGCATCAAGCCTGGAAAAGCACTTGAGGGCCTGACTCCTGGCCTCATCGATCCTTTCCAGCAGGACAGGATCGAAACTGCCGGATTTCTTCAGGCCCTCTTCCGTCAGGTAACCGTCCAGATCAGGACCAGGTTCGCAAGTTCCATGGCGCTCCAGCAGCCGCATGACAAACCCTGCATTGGCGCTTTCCCTCAGTTCACAGCACAGGGACACCAGCTCCATCATCCCCGGCAAACGGCATTCGCTTATGGACAGGCCACGATCCGAAAGCCGATCTGCAACCTGCCGGGTCACCCGTACAATGTCCTCGCAGGGACTCCGGATGCCGTTATCGCAATACCACCCGATCCGGAGGCGCTGCAGATCGACATCATCGGGGTTGCCTGACGGAACCGGGTAAACATAGGGATCCACGCCGTCCGGACCGCTGATCAGGGGCAGCGACAGGACCAGGTCCTCGACATGCCGGGCCATCGGACCGACCTGGGTCAGGGATTCCATCACGCCGCCGACATGGGAAACGATATGACCCGTTCTCGGCACCCTGCCTGAAGTCGGCTTGATTCCCGCTATGCCGCACAGGTGAGCAGGCTCACGGATACTGCCGCCCGTATCCGAACCCAGTTCCAGGAAAGAACCGCCACAGGCGATGATGGCTGCGGACCCTCCGCTACTGCCGCCAGGAGACCTGGAAAGGTCATAGGGATTGTTCGTACGGCCGTAGATCAGGTTATTGGTCTCTCCGCTGAACGTCAGTTCGGGGGTGTTCGACTTTCCGACCAGAACGGCGCCAGCCGAGCGTAGCCGGGCGACGACCGGCGCATCCTCGCCGGGCAGAAAGTCCTTCCTGCCCAGCGTCCCGCCGGTGGACGGCATGCCGACCGTATCCAGGGAGTCCTTCACCGTGATCGGAACACCATGAAGCGGTCCGGCGACCTGCCCCCTTTCCGCCATCGCGTCAAGCCGGTCGGCTTCCCCCAATGCCCGTTCCTCGCATAACTGCACGATCGCATTGACGGCTGGATTCACTTTCCTGATCCGGCCCAGGGACATCTCGACCATCGCCCTTGAGGAGAGCCTGCCGGCAAGAATTTCACGGCTGATCCTGGCCGCTGGCCAGTAGAGTTCCCGAGACATGTCGATTTGCCTGAAATTTTGTCATGAGTATACTCAAAATCCGTTCCCGCCTGCCATGAAGGTGCCTGGATGAATCAGCCGAACACTCCTGATACCGGCCTGATCAGTTCGCTGAAGGCGACCTGGGCGCTGCTGCTCGGATTCGGAATCCTGATGCTGGGCGACGGCCTGCAGGGAACGTTGCTGGCCGTGCGTGCGGATATCGAGGGATTCAGCGCAACCAGGACCGGTTTCATCATGTCGGCGTTCTACTGCGGTTTTCTGAGTGGTTCCATCCTGACCCCCAGGATAATGGTCAGGGTCGGGCACATCCGGGTATTCGCCGCGCTGGCTTCCCTGGCCTCCGCCGCCATCCTGGTGCATGCAGTGTTCGTCCAGGTGCCGACCTGGGTGGCGCTACGTCTGGTCAGCGGTTTCTGCTTCGCCGGTTTGTACGTGGTAGCGGAAAGCTGGCTGAATGACCGGGCAACGAATGCAAACCGCGGACAGCTGCTCTCCCTGTACATGGTAGTCACCTATCTCGGAGTGGGCATGGGGCAACTGCTCCTGAATCTTGCCGCACCGCAGGACTACCCCCTGTTCGTACTGACCTCGGTCCTGATTTCCGTAGCGGTGATTCCACTGCTGCTGTCCGCAGGTGAGGCCCCGAGATATTCGGAATCGGTTGCCATCCGGCTGCGCGATCTCTACAGGCTGTCCCCGCTGGGCGTGGTCGGCATGTTCATCGAGGGCCTGACAAGCGCCACATTTTTTGCCCTGGCCCCTCTGTATGGTCATCGACTCGGACTGAGCCTGGAAGAAATTTCCTATCTCATGGCATCGGGAGTGATCGGGGTGATTATCCTCCAGTGGCCGATCGGAGCCCTGTCGGACAGGTTCGACAGGCGTCGGGTGCTGATGCTCATGTCCCTGCTTGCGGCCGCTGCGGCTTATGGCTGCATCGCATTCCCTGGCGATTCAACCCTCCTGCTGTTCGTATCGACAGGCCTGTTCGCCGGCCTTACCCTGCCCCTGTACTCGGTATGCATCGCGCACACCAATGATCATCTCGAACCCAGACAAATGATCGCCGCAAGCGGCTCCCTGGTACTGGTCGGAGGCATCGGGGCCGTCATCGGTCCGGTCATGGTCGCGGCATCGATGGACCTGTTCGGGAATGCGGCATTCTTCTGGTGCATGTCGGGCGCCCATGCCGCAACCTGTATCTTCGCGCTGTACAGGATGACGCGGCGAACCGCCCTGCCACCGGACAGGCAGGGGCCCATCACTCCCGCCGGCATGCATCCTTCAAGTTCCGTGATCGAATCCATACAGCAATACGCCGTGGAGGAATCCGATCCGGACTGAACGGCGCTGGCAGGACGCCGCTACAGCGGCAATACGCCGATGTCACAGTCGCTCGACAAGGGACTTGATATACGCGAGACGGACCGCGACATCTTCCTCGAGATGCCTCACTTCCTGTGCAATCATCTCCCTGATCTCGGTTCCCGAACGACGGGCGATCATCAGCTTCTCGAGCTCGGTCAGGGCGTTTCGAAACTCGGCGGAGCTTTCAAAGATCACATCCGTCTGCCGGGTCCCGCTGTCCACAAGAATCGACTTCTTCAGCCGAGGAAAGCGGTACTTGCGGCTTTCGGGCAGCATGGACCCCTGCTTCCGCTCATAGGTGATTTTCAGGATATCGGTATTATCGACCATGAAGGTGGCGAACCGGGCGATCTGACCCGGATTCCTTATCCCCATGGCCTCCAGGGCCGGGTAGGTTTTCATTTCGTTTCCTGTATCAATGGGCGGTCGGATGGGAGTCGTCGACTCCCGGTTTCTCATATCCGTGCAGAACCTGCTGGATCTCCATTTCGGCCTGGTTCAGTTCCTCGATGGTCCTGTGACAGGATATCTGGTGTCCATCCTCCAGATTACGGACCGGCGGGCTTTCCTGTTCGCATTTTCCCTCGATTCCCATCGGGCACCGGTTGAAGAACGGACACCCCACCGCCGTGATCTCCACATCCTTGGCGATACCCACGGCCATTTCCCGCTTCTGCATGGTTTCTTCCAGCCAGCCGATACGCAGTTCGGGCACCGAACTGATCAGCAGGCGGGTATAGGGATGGAAGGGTGGATCCAGCACCTCGTTGGTCGGTCCCTGCTCGACGACGCGGCCTGCATACAGCACGACTATCTCGTCAGCAAACGACGCCACGGTCGACAGGTCGTGGCTGATGAACACGAAAGAAACCCCGGTCCTGTCCCGCAGGCTGGTAAGCAGCTTGATCACGTTCGCACCCACAATCGAATCCAGTGCCGAGGTAACCTCGTCGCACAACATCACCTCCGGATTGGCCGCCAGGGAGCGGGCCATGTTGATGCGCTGTTTCTGCCCCCCGGACAATTCCATCGGGTAACGCGTGGCAAAGTCTGCCGGCAGTTCGACCATTTCGAGGATTTCCACTACCTTGGCATGTTTCTGCCTGCCCTTCAGACCATGATAGAACTCGAGCGGGCGACCGATGATATCCCCGATCACCTGCTTGGGATTCAGTGCGGTATCCGCCATCTGGAACACGAACTGGATTTTCTGCAGTTCCTCCAGCTTGCGGCCGTGCAGGTCGCCTTCAAGCTCCTTGCCGTCAAGCTTGATGCTGCCCCTGGCCTGGGGGAGCAACCCTGCTATGACGCGCGCGAGGGTGGACTTGCCGCAGCCCGACTCCCCGATCACCCCTACCACATGCCCGTTCTTCACGTCCATATCGATATCCCGCAAGATGGTAATCTTCGGTTCTCCACTGACGATACCCCCATAACCCGCGGTCATGTTCCCCACCTGGACCGCAGGCAGATCCCGATCGTGCTCGGCCCCGATCTCGGTACCCAGACCGGACTGCGGAGTAGGCCGCACCGCAGCCATCAGCCTCTTCGTGTAGGCATGGGACGGATTGTTGATGATCTGGTCCGAAGATCCCTGCTCCATGATCTCGCCACCGTAGAGCACGACGATATGATCGGCTATCTGGGCGACCACAGCCAGGTCATGTGTGACATAGATGGCTGCGGAGTTCTCTTCCTGGATGACTTTCTTGAACGCCTTGAGCACCTCGATCTGGGTCGTCACGTCCAGTGCGGTCGTGGGCTCGTCGAGCACCATCAGGTCCGGGTTGCCGCACAGGGCCATGGCTGCCATCAGGCGTTGCAACTGGCCACCCGAAACCTGATGCGGGTAGCGGTAGCCGATCCGGTCCGCTTCGGGAAGTTCCAGGGCATGATACAGTTCCTCGGCCCGCCTGGTGGCTTCTTCCTGGGTCATTACGCCGTGCAGCACGGCCGACTCGGTAACCTGCTCCCCGATCGTGATGGCCGGATTGAACGTCGCTGCCGCGCTTTGCGCGAGATACGCGACCTTGGCGCCCCGGAGTTCCCGGGTACGCAACGGCTCGATGGAGAGCAGGTCCTCGCCGTTCAGCAGGGCCTGTCCGCCCGCAAAGTGAAGCCCTGGCTTGGTATAGGCCAGAGAGGCGAGGGATATCGTGGTCTTGCCGGAACCGGATTCGCCGATCAGGGCGACCACTTCCCCTTTGTGCACGTCGAACGTCACACCCTTGACGATGGGTATGATCTCGCCATCGTCATTGGTGGCGCTGATCTTCAGATCCCTGACCTCGAGGAGTTTTTCTTTTTCCATCGCCCTACACCATCTTCTTGGCGAGACTGCCGCCGGATTTGGCGGACACGTCATCCACTATCAGGTTGATGGCGATGGTGAACGTCGCTATCGCGAATGCCGGCCAGATCGCGGCGTACGAACCGTATGTCAGGCCCTGGAGGTTCTCCCGCACCATGCTCCCCCAGTCGGATGCCGGGGGCTGGACACCCAGCCCGAGGAAGCTCAGCGAGGAAATGAACAGTACGACGAACACCAGGCGCAGGCCGAAATCGGTGGCGAGGGGCATTGCGGCGTTTGGCAGAACCTCGGAACGGATGATCCACCAAACCCCTTCACCCCGCGCCTTGGCCGCCTCCACGAAATCCTGCACCATGATGTCCTGGCCCAGCGCCCGGGCAATGCGGAACACGCTCGAGGCGTAGATGATCGACGCAGTTCCGATCAGGACCGGTATTGACGACCCGAGCCAGGCGATCGCAATCAGTCCGAGCATGATCGTGGGAAGGGCCAGGATCGCGTCGTTTATCCGGCTGATCCCCATATCGATCCATCCGCCCTTCACTGCCGCCAGAATGCCGAGCGTTATTCCCATGAGATAGGCCAGAATCGTTGATGCCAGGGAAATGCCGATGGTGTTGCGGGCACCGAAAATGATGCGTGACAGGGTATCCCGGCCCAGATAGTCCGTGCCCAGGTGGAACGTTCCATACTCGTTGCTGTGCGCATCCATGAAACCGTCATCACCATCCATGTCCATTTCATGAAACGGTGCTATGGACGGGCCGATCACGCACATGACCAGCCAGAAGGCCACGACAGCCACTGACAGCTTTCCGACCCAGGAAAGCTTGATACGCCGCTTCGGCGGCGCATCGGGCAATTCGGCGAATGCATCAAGCTCGGCGAGAACCGCCTCTTCTTTGGTAGACTTGTTTTCGTTCATGTTCCTGCTCCCCTACTTCGGATTCCTGAGCCTGGGATTCGAAAGGATCGAGGCAATATCCGCCAGCAGGATCAGCAAAACGTAGGTACCGCAGAATATCATCGCACAGGCCTGTACAAGCGGCAGGTCGCGGGTCTGCACCCCATCGATCATCAGCTTGGCCAGTCCCGGATAGGAGAAGATGGTCTCCACGATCACGACCCCACTGACCAGATAGGCCAGGTTCAACGCGATGACATTGACAATCGGTCCGATGGCATTGAAAAAGGCATGGCGCAGGATGATCCGTCTTTTCGGTACGCCCTTGAGAATGGCCATTTCGATGTAGGGGGAACTCATGACATTGAGAATGCCGGCGCGGGTCATCCGGATCATCTGCGCCGACACCACGATAACCAGGGTAATCAACGGCATGGCCAGCGCACCGAGCAGTTCAAAAAAGTTTTCCTCTCCGGTCAGGTAGGCCGTTGAGGGGAGCCAGTGCAGTTCAACCGCGAGGATCAGGACCAGGATGGTGGCGATGAAGAATTCCGGTACGGAAATCGTGCTCAGGGTTCCGAACGTGACGAAACGATCCAGCCAGGTACCGGGATGCATTGCCGCCCAGAGCCCGAGCGCGATGGATATCGGTATCGAGATCAGGGCGACCAGTCCCGCCATCACCATCGTATTGCTCAACCTGCCTCCGATCAGGCTTTCAATCGTTGCCCCTCCGGCCTTGGATATGCCGAGGTCTCCCGTGAACATGTTGCCGAGCCAGGAGAAATAGCGCATGTAGCCGGGCTGGTCCATACCCAGCTCCTTGCGCAACGCGGCCAGGGTTTCCGGGGTTGCACTCTGCCCGAGAATGATCTGGGCGACATCACCCGGCAGGACACTGGTCATCAGGAATACGATGACCGATACAACTATCAGCGTAGCAAAACCTATGGCGATCCTTTGCAATACCATCTGCATCATCATGACTTGCGTTCCTCTTTGTTGGTTTCGATGCGTGTGCGTCCCCATTCAGTACACAGACATCAGTCCACCTGAACCGCTTCCATCGGCCAGGTGCAATAAATCGACTACAACTCCGGGTAAGCTTAAAAAAAAAGGACCTGCACAAAATGGGGGTTCGTGCAGGCCCCTATCAATATGATGATCGACGCAACGGATCAGATTTACGCCAGCCAGATGAACTCGGGCCACTCACAGGCGCCCAGCTGTCCCAGCGGAACAGTCGGCATTCCCATGACATTGTCCGCAATACCGTCGTTGATATTGGAGAATGCCGGAATAACCATTCCGCTACCGTTGTGAATCAGTTCCTGCATCTCGCAATACATCGCATGCCGCTTGTCCGGATCCGTTTCGGCCAGCGACAGTGACAGC
>JAJDVC010000073.1 GCA_022826305.1 Gammaproteobacteria bacterium
CGCCGCCGCGGGCTGTACGGCACCCGGCTGGCCCGGGCGTATGTCGGCACGCTGCGCCTGAAGCTGCTGCGCATCGGTGCGGTGATCGTGCGCAATACCCGGCGGGTGGTGTTCATGCTGTCCGGGAGCTGTCCGTATCAGGACCTGTTCCGCCTTGCGGTACAGCGCCTGATGCCCGGATAGCGACTACCCTTCCTCCCTGATGCCCGATCACGCAACAGCGTGAGGGTTGCTCCTGCCCGGACCTCCGGCAACGACCGCAAACGGCGGCCTGACTGCCTGTTGACTGCTCTCTGCAGCGGCTTTCACCGCAGGAAATGCCGGGAAAGACCGCTCCCTGTCCTCGATACCGACCTCACCGCCTCCTGATATCGTCAATCTCGCCAACTTCTCGGTACTCATGCAATGTTCGGGCTGGTACTGTCGTCACGGGTTATCACACCATAGCATGAGGCATCGGATGTGAATGGCCGCAAGGAACGATGCGGCATTCTTCGCATATCGTGTGGCAATGCCCCGCCAGCGCTTGAGATGCAGGAAGGCGTTCTCCACCCGGTGTCGCCGACGATACGGTTGCCGATCACGTTGCCGTTGCACCTTGCGGTTGCGCTTCGACGGGATCACCGGTTCGATGCCTCGCCTGCGACAGTGCGCCAGGATCCGGTTGGTGTCATGGGCCCGGTCCGCCAGCAACGCCCCGGCATCCACCCCTTCGATCAGGACGTCAGCCTGGCTGCAATCCGCCGTGGTACCTGCTGCAGCAACCGCTCGGAGCGGCAGACCATGCGCATCCACGGCCAGGTGCAGCTTCGTGTTGAGCCCCCTTTTGTGCGACTCATCGCCTGATTCCCGCCGCGCGCACCGGCCGCATGAGGATGGACCTTGATGTGACTGGCATCGATCATCAGCCATGCGTAATCCGGTTCATCCATGAGCTGTTCCAGCAGGCTCTCCCATATCCCCTTGTCCCGCCAGCGGCAGAATCGCCGGTGCGTGTTCTTCCAGTCTCCGTAGTCCGGCGGCAGGTCCCGCCAGGGCGCTCCGGTGCGCAGGATCCACAGCACCGCATCGAGGAAACGCCGGTTGTCCTGGGCCACGCCGCGCCAGCGGCCCCGGCGCCCCGGCAGATGGGGTTCCGGCAGGGACCATGTCTGGTCCGAAAGATCATGTCTGTGGTGTGCTTCGGTCATCTCGGAATCTCCGGAAAATTGCTCCACTACATTGTATCATGAATCCCTTGACTTGTGACGACAGTACCTAGCATGGCGGCGATCACGTTGTTCACGGTCCGTCCCTGGAACGCGTGCACGGTGGATGCCCAGGCATGGTCTAGGTGGCGCAATTGCGGATCGTCCGTCCGCTACAGGCTTCTTCAGTACGGATTTCCTGTTGCCCGCGAACCGCTCGAACGATTCAACGAATCCATCAACCTCGGACCGACCTATGGTCAACATCAGGGCAATGAATCCGCGCCTTGCAAGATAATAGCCGCACTCCAGCATATCCAGGAAGAGCAATTCCAGCACCCGATCATCCCGGTCCACAAGATCGCGACAGCTGTCGATACTCCGGGAGGAAGTGGCATGTATTCCGATCAGCGATCCCATACCCGTGAAACGGACGGCGATTTCATGCCGAACGGCAATTCCATTCAATTCATCGCGCATGCTGTCTCCAAGGCCGTTCAGGGAGTCCAGGCGCTCTGCTGTCAGTACCTGTCCAAGCGCGGCTACCCCTGCCGCCATGGTCAGGGAGTTGTTGTTGAACGTGCCCGCATGAGGCAGGCTGCCCGGCCTGTGCGGATCATACAATTCCATCAGTTCGGACTCTCCCCCGAATGCACCGAACGTCAGCCCCCCACCCAGATACTTGCCAAGCGTGCACATGTCGGGAGTAATCCCGTAAATTCCCTGAGCTCCGG
Source organism: Gammaproteobacteria bacterium (assembly GCA_022826305.1). GTDB lineage: Bacteria > Pseudomonadota > Gammaproteobacteria > Arenicellales > Poriferihabitantaceae > Poriferihabitans. The sequence goes on from JAJDVC010000073.1 coordinate 1,922, forward strand.
ATTCTGACAGTCTGGAAGTCATCACCTCGTCAAACACCAGTACGACACGAGCTTTTCGGGACTCGCTACGCAGCATTTCAAGAAACCCCGGCAATGCCGGAATGCAGCCCAAGGCGCCTTGCATGGGCTCTACCAGGATACACGCAAGCTCGTGGGCGTGCCGCCTGATCAGGGCCCTTGTGGACTCTATCTCGTTATAGTTGCCAAGCAGGAAATCATACGGTGCATTGATCGGCATGCCCCCGTTGACGAAGTACAGCAATCCGCCATGATAGGAACCGTTGAACACCAGAACCCGCTGTTTTCCGGTCGAGTGTATGGCGGTTGCAATCGCAAGGAGATTTGCTTCCGTGCCGGAATTGGTGAACCGGACCTTGTCGATCGCAGGGAACCGGTTGCAGACAAGCTCCGCCAGCAGAACCTCATCCGGGCAATGACCGCTCAGATTCACGCCATTATCCAGCGCCTGCATCACGGCATCGCGGATGACCGGATTGCTGTGTCCGAACAGCCCGGCCGTGTACTCACCCAGCAGGTTCACATACCCGAACCCGTCCGCATCCCTTATCCGGCATCCCTCTCCTGAAACGATCCGCAGCGGAAAGGGCTCATGGAACAGCACCGTACGGGTATTCCCTCCGGGCATGAACGAGGCGGCAAGTTCCGCCGACTCCAGGGAAACGGGGTGCGCTTGAATGTATCGGCGTCGGGCTGCATCCAGTGCATGCTCCAGTTCGATGTCGTCACTACTCATTGGAATTTTTCCGGGGATTGTACTGAATCAGCCCTGTTTGTACTGCATGCCCTGCCTGCTGACAACCAGGGAAGCATCGACCTTGCGACAAAACCGGACAGGCAGATACCGGAAACCCGTAATATCCGGACAGGCCCTCCTCCGTCTGCATCAAGCCCCCGAAATCAGGAGGAATTGCCCGGGGCGGGCGCTTTTCCTTGTACTGGTATCCCGATTTCTGGAAAATAGCAGGTTGCAGAACCCGTTTACCATTCTTTAATCAGAGGCAACATGAACCGAACGGCAGAACAACTCAACGCAGTCCGCAATTCCACCGGATTCATCGCGGCACTGGATCAAAGCGGAGGAAGCACTCCCAGGGCATTGAAACTCTACGGAGTTGATGAAACCGAGTATTCGTCGGAAAAAGAAATGTTCGAGAAGGTTCACGAAATGCGCACCCGGATCATGGTGAACGAAAATTTTCATGGCGGGAATATCCTGGCTGCGATTCTGTTTGAAGACACCATGGAACGGAATGTAGAAGGAAAGCCGACCGCCAGCTACTTGTGGGAGGAAAAGGGCATCGCCCCCATACTGAAGGTAGACAAGGGGCTTGCGGAAGTGTCCCGTGGCGTGCAGGTCATGAAACCCATGCCGGAGCTTGATGCATTGCTTGACAGGGCGCTCGAACATGGAATCTTCGGCACGAAGATGCGTTCGGTAATCAAGACGAACAGCAGACAGGGTATTGCCGACGTGGTGTCCCAGCAGTTCGAGGTCGGCAGGAAAATCCTGTCGAAGGGCCTTGTTCCAATCATTGAGCCGGAGATCGACATACATGCTGCGGACAAGGCTGATGCCGAGGAAACCCTGCGGGTGGCGCTGATGGAGAACCTCGCGACACTTGATCCGGATCAGCTCGTCATGTTCAAGCTTACGCTCCCGGAAACGGCAAATCACTACCGCTGTTGCCAAGAGCATCCGAACGTCCTGAAGGTCGTTGCGCTATCGGGGGGATACAGCCGGGAAGAGGCTAACCGTCGGCTCGGCGAAAACCACGGCATGATTGCAAGTTTCTCCAGGGCCCTGACCGAAGGCCTGAATGTCAATCAGTCGGAATCGGAATTCACGCAGATGCTGGGCAGTTCCATCGACTCGATAGTGGTCGCTTCCAGGCTCTGACGGACAGGATACGGATACCCCATCCTCCCCTGCTGTCGAAGAACGCCGTGCGGACAGGCGAACATGCCAGCCTCGAGACTCACCCCGCCGGATTGACATCCGGATCCTGCACAATCCTGTTGTCGATTTCGGCAACAGGATCACGACCATTCCGTGCAGTCGTTGCCGCAGCGAATCCGGAAACATGCACTCCTCCCTGAACAGGCAGCCCTGCCCTTGCGTACCGCTGTGGACAAATCTGTGGATAACTTTCGGGAAATCCGTCTGTTGATGCTTCGTTCGGACAGACGATTTCATCGCGCCACTTTACAGGCTGATATTATCATTTGAATCCAATGAGTTATAATGCTTTCTTGCTGTAATAATTGTCCTTTCACCGCTTGAGGACGCCCATGCAGCCAAACCCTGGTCTGTGAATAAATCCAACAGCTTCAACCTGCAAACAAGGAGTTACCATCCCTTATCAACTCATTTTGCCAACAAATCGAGGTATCTGGACGGTGCCCGCTCCTCAGGAGGAACACTGGCTCATATCAGTTACATGCCGGTACGCAGGGAAACGAGGCAGGATGACCCGTCGCACGGATGGTAGAATTGTCCAGGGTGATGTCCCGGATACAGGCCATGTTTCCGGCAACGGGACTGCTCACCATGCGGAATCCTGCGTGATTCCGTCAATACGATTCAATAGTCGGCAAGACATGACAATCGGGAAAATCAACATGCATGGAGATTCCATGGCGATGGCCTGCACCGATGTCGGCTTCCGGCCGCCGACGACAATCAGTGAAGCATGCGTTCACCAGATCAGATGATGCATGGACCGGCCCGATGAAACCGTAAACTGCACCCTGTTGAGGCGGTGTTTCATCATCATCTATGATGGGATACTGCTGGCATGCATCGTATTCATCGCCTGGCAACCGGTTCCGTTGTTGCCGGAATCCCTGAATCCCTACCTGGACAGGAGCATGCGTCTCGGATACCTGCTGATCATCTGCTTCGGATACTTCGGCTGGTGCTGGTGCCGGGGCGGGCAAACACTTGGAATGCGGGCGTGGAAAATCCGCCTTGTCCCGATAAACCCGGAGCAGGACACGGTTCACTTGAGGCAGGCCTGGATCCGGTTTCTTGCATCCCTGCTATCCTGGGCAATGCTGGGAGCAGGATTTCTGCTTGCCCTGTTCCATTCACAGCGATTCTCCCTGCATGACATCCTGTCCGGAACGAAACTGGTTCGTATCAGGCCGGATTAGGTGTCCTGCCGTTGCTCCGCCAGAGCAGCAGCAGGCCCATACCGACCAGCACCAGTGCCGGCACAGTCAACAGGTTGAGGTTCACCCACCCGAAGCCGTAATGCAGGGTGCCCGAGACCGCGGCAGTCGTGGCAACCCCGGAAAACACCAGGAAATCGTTTATCCCCTGGACAATCCCCTTTTCAGAAGGCCTGTGAACCCTGGTCAGCAAGGTCGTCCCGCCGATATACAAAAAATTCCAGCCGACTCCCAGGGAAACCAGACTGAAAAGGAAATTCCAGTAACTGTCGCCATGGATGCTGGACCCGATGCAACAGAACAGCATGAAAAACCCAGCCAGCATGACCTTGAACACGCCGAAACGGTGAATCAGGTGTCCGGTAAAAAAGGAAGGCGCAAACATGCCTACGATATGCCACTGGATCACCGTTGCGGTGTGTGCGAAACCTATATCTGCTCCCTTCATTGCCAGAGGCGTGGAAACCATCAGCAGGTTCATGGTTCCGTAAGCGACCATTGCGCAAGATGTGGCAACCAGGAATGTCGGCAGAGTGATTATCCTGGTCAGGTGACGCCTTTCGGCCTTTACCCTCTCCGGCTTCATCGCGGGCAGCGTGATCATTGGCAGAAGAACGAGAATCATCATGCAAAGGATCGTTATGCTGCTGAAAGTCAGGGTAAATGGCGGCAGAGAAGCCAGATCACGGGTATTTCTGGCGATGGCAGGTCCAAGGAATGCCGAGACGAGGCCGCCGGCCAGAACCCATGAGATTGCACGACTGCGGTAGTCATCGCTGGCAAGCTCCGCAGCGGCGAACCGATAGAACTGCGCTGAAGCCATGCCCACTCCATAAAATGCCACGGCGAGGCAGAACAACGGAAAACTGCCTGCATGGATTCCGACTCCAGCCAGTATCCCTCCAATCAGCCCGCTCAAGGCGCCGCAGTAAAAACCGAACTTCCGGCCGTATTTCTGCATTGAAACAGACATCGGGATCAGGGACAGCATGACGACCACATAGCAGATTCCGAGCGGCACGGTGGCAAGGCTTTCCCTGGGGGCCAGAATCAGCCCCACGAGTGCTGCACTGGTGATGATCAGGGAAGTTCCTGCAAGCATGAGTGCATGACATGCGGACAGGATGGCCAGGTTCTTGAACATGGAAGATCCATTGGGGAGGGGTTGGTCCTTTGCCACGGTACAGGAGCATAGCACCAAACCGCACGGTTTGACACGGGCACGAACGCGGCCTGCCCCTGCGGGTTACGACCCGCAGGGTATGCCGAAATGCGTTTCTCCATCGTACAGCACCCGGCGACTGTTCGCGGGCGGCCGGGCATCAAGGGAAAGAACAGGACGACCAATGGGAGCGTATCTTCCCCAGGTCGTCACGGCCAGCCCGCTGCCCGGAAACCCTGGAACCGGGAACAACCGGGTTCTGATCGAAGATTGACGTTGTGAAATGCGCGTTATGTTAAACTCCGTACGCGGTTGTACAGTAGCCGGTGAATCTGTCCCTTCTCCACCCTGGACATGATGGAATACAGCGAAGAAATTGTAAAACTTTTCCAGATAATTCTCGTTGATCTGGTTCTTGCCGGAGACAATGCGATCGTCATAGGCCTGGTTGCTGCACGCTTCAGCAAGGATTATCGGCGAAAGGTTATCCTGTACGGCGTGGGAGCCGCCGTTGTGCTGAGAATTGTCTTTGCCCTGATCACGGTACAGCTTCTCGAGATCAGGGGCCTGCTACTGGTTGGTGGGTTGCTGTTGCTATGGGTGTGCTGGAAGTTGTGGCAGGACCTCAGGCGTCCACATTCCGTGGCGACTGCCGACACCAGCGAGCAGACTTGTCCTGAAACCGGCAATCCATCACTCTGGACGGCCGTCTCCCAGATCCTGATGGCCGATGTCTCCATGTCACTCGACAATGTTCTCGCGGTTGCCGCAATCGCTGACGGACACAATCTCATACTGGTTTTCGGGCTGGCCCTGTCCGTGCTGTTCATGACGATTGCCGCATCCCTGATCGCGGGGATACTGCAGAAGCACAGGTGGATCGGCTATGTCGGTCTTGCAATCATCTTCTATGTCGCCCTCAGAATGCTGTACGATGGTTATCATCAGATCATGTAGGAATCCTGACATCCCCTGATCCATGAATCGTCCACCATCCGGCCTCGCCGCCGGAGAACGACCAGAGTCTCCCGCCATGCGGTCACGTCGAGCAGATGCACAAGTTTCCATGCCGCGATTTCCGGGTTTCCGATTCAGGCACTTTCTCGGCCTTGCCTTCCTGGTTGTCACTGCCGATTCCGAATCAGTTGAAGCAGCCGGGGATCATGTCAGCCATATTCGTCAACTCATTGCCGAGGGAGAAAACGGTTCTGCCATGGAAGCCATCCAGAAGCACCTGCCGACGTCGGAACATGGCCCGGAACTCCGGTTCCTGAAGGGAATTGCTCATGAGGGCATGGGTAATCGAAAGGCTGCCATGCAGGTTTACCGGGCATTGATACGAAACCATCCGGAGAATCCGGCCCCTTACAACAACCTGGCCGTGCTGCATGCACATGATGGCAACTTCAAGGCCGCTGCCAGCGTGCTTGAACGCGCTCTCGGCACCGACGAGGACTACCAGACCATCTACAGCAACCTGGCATCAATCTACGAAAAGCTGGCCAGGGATGCCTATCTGAAGGCTCTCGATTCCAGCGAGGAACCGGCCTCGCTCATGCTCACCCATATCCGGGAGATGAAGCTCAAGGCAACCACGCCACCGGCTGTACCCGGCGAGCAGTACCGGGAAATGCGTGAACAGGCGGCCGGAGAACTGACATTGCCCGATGAGACCCTGAATGTTCCGCACGGATTCAGGCAGAAAAACTACCGGAGACCCGGGGCGTCTCACCAGACGACCATGTGACCCGACACATGGCGGACAGATTGCCGGAAACATTCCGTCAGGACCGGAACGCAGGTGGAATCCCGTTCTCTCCCCTGTCTTGTTTCACCCTGACGAAAGATCTGATATAACTGTCTGCACTACCCGAGCGAAGATCGGTACACGCATATGCCTGTCTCCCTGCCACGGAATGTCGATGCGGCCGTCTGTCGTGTTGCCGCCGTCGCCATGCTGTTCATGCCCTGTCAGCCAGTCAGCCTTGCTGAAGAACGCTATGAAGAACTAATCCTGTCTTCGATCGAGAAACTCCGGCAGAGCCGGTTCCAGCACTCTCTTGAACAGGCTGAAGCCCTGGTCAGGGACTATCCGAACAGCAAGCTTGGTTATCTGGTTCTGGCCGACCTCCTGGCAGCAAGGTCCGGAAAACCCGTCGAGCCCGACCACTACTCGAAGCATGCCGGACAACTTGACGGCTTGCGCGATGAACTGTCCTTGCGCTGGCAATGGAACAAGGAAAGGGAGCGGCGGCAGGAACTGATTCCCGACACGCTGCTGCAAGCTGCAACGGATCAGGAATACATTCTGGTGGTCGACGCAAGCAAGGCACGGCTGTATGTCTATGAAAATACTGGTCAGTCCTTTTCCCTGGCGGATGATTTCTATGTCACGGTAGGAAAGGCCGGGATGAGAAAACAGCATGAAGGAGACTTCCGGACCCCGGTAGGGGTCTATTTTGTTACTTCGTTCCTGCCTGGCCAGAACCTGCCCGACCGGTACGGATCCGGAGCATTTCCCATTGATTATCCGAACGCCATGGACCGAAGAAGGAATCGCACGGGATACGGGATCTGGCTCCATGGCACGGAGAAGGAAAACTACAATCGCACACCGATGGCGAGCGATGGATGCATTACGATGAGCAATGACGCCTTCAGGGGTCTATCCAAATACATTGATATAGACGGCACGACACCCGTAATCATGGCGGAGTCCTACAACTGGGTGCCCGCCGATCTTGCCCGCAAGCAGCTGGAGGAACTGTCCATGCTGCTTGATGACTGGAAGACGGACTGGGAAAGCCTCGATTTTGAGCGCTACATCCGGCACTATTCCCCCAACCTTTTCGCCACCGAGCAGCATGACCTCTCCAGCTGGTCCCGGCACAAGAAGAGCGTCAACTCGCAAAAGAAATTCATTGATATCCGTATCCGGGATCTGAGTGTGTTTTCCTATCCCGGGGAAAGGGATATGGTCCTTATGTCGTTTCGCCAGGACTACGCAAGCGACAACCACAACAACTCGATACGCAAGAAGCTGTTCTGGCAGAAAAATCCGGAGGGAAAATGGAAAATCGTATACGAAGGATGAGAGCACCGGAACAAGACCGGGAGCATACCGTCCTGCCCACCGACCTGAGCTGTTGAACTCCGCAGACCGGGCTGTCGCCCGATTTCAGTGCATCCGCATCAACCGAAGAGGGTTTTCAGTTCCTGATACCTCGCGGTTATCGCATGAACTTTCTCATATCCCATTTGCCTGAGTGTGAATGCAGCGAGGGAAGCCCTGCCGCCGCCCCCGCAGTGTACGAAAATCGGCGTCCCGCTGTCTGGAAACTGTTTCGGCGCCTTCATCTCAAGCAACCCGCGGGAAATATGCACGGAATCGGAAAGCCTGGACTCGCCGACACTGTCCGCCTCCCTGACATCCAGTATCACCGCACCCTCGGACTGGTCGTAGAGGCTCTTTGCTGATTGTGCATCCAGACAGGAAACATGCTTCTGGGCCTCCGCAATCAACTCTGCAGCCGTTCTGATCGTCATGTCGTGAACCCCTGCTAGCCGTTGCCGGCGGCAGCCTCCGGTTTCAGTATCTTCTCAAGCTCTCCGCTTTCATACAGTTCCGTCATGATATCGCAGCCGCCGATGAACTCACCCCTGACATACAGCTGGGGAACAGTCGGCCAGTTCGAATACTGCTTGATCCCCTCCCTTACCGAGTGGTCGGCCAGCACGTCCACGGAGGCAAACTTGACATCACAGGCTCGCAGTATCTGTGCGGTGCGGCCTGAAAATCCGCACTGGGGGAAATCCGGCGTACCCTTCATGAACAGGATGATCTCGTTGTTTTCTATCACTTCTTTCAGTTGTTCCCGAATTGACATGTCCTACCCTCTGGAAAATTCTCGATCAATGCACATGGATAATTATATTTCATCCGGTGCAAGTGTTTTCATGGACAGCGCATGAATTTCGGATTTCATCCTGTCACCCAGCACGCCGTAGACCATCTGGTGCCGCTGTACGCGAGACTTTCCGGCAAATCCCGGATGGACAATCCGCGCTTCGAAATGGCGACCGTCACCACTCACCGTCACCTGGCTTCCTTCAAGCCCCGCCGAAAGCCAGCGCCTGATATCTTCTGGAGTTACCGTCATGCGTTTCGTGCTACCGTAGTATCCAACTCCCTAAATGTAAGAATCCTGGCCGTCGGTTTCAAGTAGTCTGGGGAACGAATACTGCCTCCAGTCCGCTCAACCTGGCCAGATTCCGGAGTTTCCGTGGAACATTCACGAATCTGAGTCGACAGGCGGCTGCCTGGGCTTGCGAACGCCAGTGAAGCAACAGGGCCAAGCCACCGCTGTCGACATCTTCCACCTGGCTCAGGTCCAGCAAAAGATCCCCTGCAGTGAAATCGGGGGGGTGGAAAAAGCGTTGCGCAACGGTTTCAAACGTCATGGCGCCCTCAAGCCTGAGGCTGTCTGCACCGTCCATGTCCCTGTCCATCATGAATTCCCGTCGTTATCGGTTTTCATGGAACTGATGGTTCCGTCCAGCCCCTTTTTCCGTATCAGCGACTGAAAGATGGTGCGGTAGTTGAGCACAAGATCCAGACCGCCTACCACCATGTTGAAGATCTTCCAACTCCCGTCAGTCTGCCTGATCATGTAATAGGATACCGGAATCGGTTCTCCCCTGTTTATGTCCACCAGGGAATGGACCGTCGCGAACTGCCGACCTTTCTTTTCCCTGAAATCCGTTCTCCGGATCTCCATGGTCTCCTTGCCCGAATACAGGAACAGCGATGTCGAATAGGTCAGGATGACCAGACGCTTCAGTTCCTCGGAAAATGCATGGCGCTGTGCCTCACTGGCAACCCTCCAGTTCCTGGCCAGCACCAGCTTCGCTATACTGTCGAAGTTGAACAGGGGACCGACGACCCGATCCACCAGTTCGTACAGCCTGCTCCGGTCTGCCTCCAGTTCGCTCCTGCGCGCCACCAGTTCATCCAGCAGGTCCGAAACAGTCCGGCTGATCAGTTCGCCGGGATCCCCGGCCTGTGCCGATGGAGCCTGAAGCGGTACAGCCAGCAACAGCAGACAAAGAACCGCAACGACATGTGTCATCTTGCCTGATTGTCCGATCATCGCCCTTCATCCTGGCCGCTGCGGTTGAACATCAACTGTCCGATCAGGGACTCCAGCTGGATTGCCGATTGCGTGAACTCCAGCGTATCTCCCGATTCGAGATAAAGATCCGAGGCGCCCGGTGACAGCCCGACAAACTGTGCTCCCAGCAATCCCGATGTCAGGATTGCCGCGCCGGTATCCTCCCCCAGTGTATCGTATTCGGCATCAATGTCCAGACTGACCACTGCGGCATAGTCAGACGGATCGATACGAATCGCCCCGACCCGCCCGATCCGGACTCCCCCGATCCTGACCGGCGCCTTGACGGCCAGCCCTCCGACATTTTCGAACCGGGCCTCGATCCGGTAGGTCTCGCCGATCACGGACCCGGAACTGCCTGCCTGCACGGCAAGCATCACCAGCGCCACGATCCCGGACAGCATGAACAGCCCGACCCAGAGTTCAAGGCTTTTGTTATGCATTTGTCAGAACCCTCCAAACATGATCGCAGTAAGCATGTAATCTCCACCGAGCACCGCCAGGGATGAGGCAACCACCGTACGGGTGGTCGCCCGGCTTACACCCTCCGATGTCGGCACCGATCTGTGGCCTTCGTACAAGGCGATCCATACCACTACAAATCCGAACACCAGGCTCTTGATAACCCCGTTCAGGATATCATCGATCAAGTCAACGCCGTTTTCAATGGATGACCAGAACATGCCCGGATCGACGCCGAACTGAACATGGGCGACAAGATACCCTCCCAGCACCCCCACGGCACTGAACATGGCCGCAAGCAGCGGCATGGAGATTATCCCGGCCACCAGCCTCGGCCCGATAATTCTCTCCATGGGATCAACCGCCATCATCTCCATGGCAGCGAGTTGTTCGGTCGCCTTCATGAGGCCGATTTCCGCAGTCAGGGCGGACCCTGCCCTGCCGGCAAACAGCAAGGCGGACAGTACCGGACCGAGTTCGCGAACAAGAAACAGGGCCACCACCATGCCCAGACTTGATTCGGCACTGAAACTGACCAGCTGGTAGTACCCCTGCAGTCCGAGCACCAGGCCGACGAACAGGCCGGACACCAGAATGATGAGCATGGTCAGAACGCCTGTGGCATACAACTGCTGCACGATCAGCATGGGACGCAAAAGACTGCGGGCAGCACCACGCAAGGCGACAACCAGAAAGACGCAGGCGCCGCCCAGACCACAGGTGAAACCAATGGTCCACTGGCCCAGTTTCATGATCGGCTCCATCCTAACCGCCCCGAATTTCTTCAAGATAGTCGCCCGCCGGATGATGATAGCGGACCGGGCCATCGGCATGCCCCTGCATGAACTGCCGGATCCAGGGATCCTTGCTTCCCAGCATTTCCTCGGCGGTGCCGTTTCCTGCAATACGACCGTTGTCCATCAGGTATACCTGATCCGCGATACTGCAGCCTTCGCTCACATCATGCGTAACCACCACGGAAGTCAGTCCCAGGGCGTCATTCAGACTGCGGATCAATCTCAGGATCACCCCCATTGAAACCGGATCAAGCCCCACAAACGGCTCATCATACATGATCATCACCGGGTCGAGTGCGATGGCCCGTGACAAGGCAACCCGGCGCATCATGCCGCCGGACAGTTGCGAAGGCATCATGTCCCTGGCCCCCCTCAGACCCACCATTTCCAGCTTCATCAGCACGAGGATCCTGATCAGTTCCTCGGGGAGACTTGTCTGCTCCCGAATCGGGAACGCCACATTATCATGGACGCTCAGGTCCGTAAGCAGGGCACTGTTCTGGAACAGCATGCCCATCTTGCGACGCATGCGGAAAAGGTCCGGCCCGGGTGTGCGGGGCACCGGCTTGCCGTCGAACCGCAGGGCCCCTGATGCGGGCTGAAGCCGACCACCAAGCAAACCGAGAAAGGTAGACTTGCCGCATCCACTCGGTCCCATGATCACCGTCACGGTTCCGCGTGCGATCGTCAGGCTGAGTCCATCCAGAATATTCCTTTCGCCATGGGAAAACACGAGATCTTCCGCACACACAATGTGATCGGCCGTGTGATCTGTTGTTGACAGCATGTATGTTTTTCAGGAGAACCGACGGCAAGGGAACACTGACCGCAATTGTAACACCGGCAATGGCGTAGCGGACTCAAATCAGCCTCCAGGGGAACCGACCAGATCCACATGGATCCCGTTTCCGGAGTCCGCACACTCCCTGAATCTCCGGATGCCCGACGCGGCCTGAAACAGCGCAATACTGATCTGGGGTAGAATCAGGACTCACCGAGTTGGCCAATGAACCCAGACAGGATGGAGAAAACTTCCCACAGCAGCAAGCATCCGGAACAATCCGGAACCGGGGGCGATCTGCAGGAACGGTTTCGCCAGATCGAGAAAAGTCTTTCGGACAGGATTATTGGTCAGCAAGGCCTGGTCCAGCGCCTGCTGATAACCCTGTTGTGCGATGGGCATCTCCTGGTAGAGGGGGCGCCCGGTCTGGCCAAGACCCGTGCAGTCAAGGAACTCTCGGCAATGATCAAGGCTGACTATCACCGGATCCAGTTTACCCCGGATCTCCTGCCCTCGGACCTGACCGGAACAGACATATTCCAGCCGGAACACGCCAAGTTCATCTTCCAGCAAGGCCCGCTGTTCCATCATCTGGTGCTGGCCGATGAGATCAACCGGGCACCGGCGAAGGTCCAGTCGGCATTGCTGGAGGCCATGGCTGAACGGCAGATCACCATCGGCAAGACCACGCACCGGCTTCCCGGGCTTTTCATGGTCATGGCCACCCAGAACCCGATAGAGCAGGAAGGAACCTATCCGCTACCGGAAGCCCAGCTCGACCGGTTTCTGCTTCATGTCGGGATCGGATATCCATCCCGGGAAACGGAAAGCCGGATAATGGAACTGGCTCGCCAGGAGGCACGGGGCTGCATATCCTCACTGGACCGGGCAGTTGACTCCGACCCGATTTCCCGTCTCACGATTTCCCAGATCGAGGAAGCGAGGATTCAGGTGCTTGATCTGTACATGGCGCCCCCGGTACAGCGATATATCGCCGAACTGGTTCTGGCAACGCGCGACCCGTCAGGATACGATGGTGAACTTGCGGGCTGGATCCAGTATGGCGCCAGCCCCAGAGGTTCCATTGGCCTGGAGCGGGCAAGCCGCGCCCATGCCTGGTTGTGCGGCAAGAACTATGTGTCTCCCGATGATGTCCAGAATCTGGCGCATGATGTCCTGCGCCATCGCATCATTCTTTCGTTCGCTGCCGAAGCCGGCGGGATCAATGCAGACACGGTCCTGAACAGGATTCTGGAACTGGTGCCCGTTCCGTAGCAATCATGGAAAGCGGCTCATGGCAGGGGATTCGGGCGGATCCCCCATCACTTATCCGGTTGCACATGCAGGCCAGAACGCTCAACCTGGAACTGTCCAGAATATCAAGATCTGTCCTGAGCGGCCAGAATTCCTCGCGATTCAGAGGCCGGGGAATGGACTATTCCGAATCACGTTACTACCAGCCCGGAGACGATGTCCGCACCATCGACTGGCGCGTCACCGCAAGAACCGGGCAAACGCACACCAAGGTATACATCGAGGAACGGGAACGTCCGGTGTTTATCGTGGCCCATTTCAGCCAGTCCCTGTTTTTCGGCACCCGGGAATCATTCAAGTCGGTACTTGCCGCACGAGCCGCCGCGCTGCTGTCCTGGACTGCCGTGCTGGGCGGTGACAGGCTGGGCGGCATACTGATTGTCAACAACAGGCCGATCAATCTGAAGCCGGAGTCCGGGCGCAGGGGCGCGATGGCAATGATTCGAAACCTGTCGGGCGCAACCGCGACTCCGCCAGAATCGGATGAAGCAGGCATATTGAACAAGGCGCTTGAACATCTCAATACGGCCGTGCACCCCGGCAGCCTGGTTTTCCTGTTCGGAGATTTCTATCAGTGCGACAACACCACGGAACGCCTGTTGTCCCTGATCTGCCAGCACAACAACATGGCGCTTTTCAACCTGCTTGATCCTGTCGAGGTGTCCATGCCGCCACCTGGGCGCTATGCGATTTCGGATTTCGATGGCCGGCAAGGACCAAGGATCATCAATACCGGGCATCAGGCTGTCCGTGACCGGTATCGGGAAATCTGCCGGTTGCGCAGGAATCGGCTGAAGCAGTTGTCCTGGTCCTGCCGTGTGCCGGTTATTGATCTCGTAACCGGACATGACCTGATACAGACGCTCTCGTCGACCTTCGGGCGACAGGGAGCACGACCACTGTAACCCGGAACGGCACACAGCGGACGGAACGAACTCAATCAGGGGAATTGCCGGACGGCTGTAGTGCTCGTTCGATCTGTTTCAGCATGCCGTCCGGATCAAGCCCGATATCGGACAGCTGCTGTTGCTGGGAGCCATGATCGATATGGCGGTCAGGCACGCCCAGATTGAGAATGCGGGGCGTCCTGCCCTGTGCGGCCAGATATTCGTTCACGGCGGATCCGGCTCCGCCCATGATGACGTTTTCCTCCACGGTTACCACCAGTTCATGACTGTCTGCCATATCAAGCACGATGTCGGTATCAAGCGGCTTGACGAAACGCATGTTGACCACGGTTGCATCCAGTTGCTCAGCTATCGTCTCGGCGGGAACGACCATGGTGCCGAATGCCAGGATGGCAACCCGCCCCGATTGGGACTTGCGGCGAATCTGCGCCTTTCCGATTGGAAATGCTTCCATTTCCTTGCTCTCGGTCACGCCCGGACCAACACCCCTGGGATAGCGCACGCTGGCCGGTCCGCAATGCAGGTATCCCGTGTACAGCATGTTACGACACTCCACCTCGTCTGCCGGAGCCATGATGACCATGGCGGGAATGCAGCGCATGTACGAATAGTCATATACACCGGCATGTGTCGCACCATCCGCACCGACCAGTCCTGCCCGGTCGATCGCGAACAGGATATCCAGATTCTGGATGGAGACATCATGGATGAACTGGTCGTATGCGCGCTGCAGGAACGTGGAATAGATGGCCACAACGGGCTTCAGTCCGTCGCAGGCCATGCCCGCCGCGAAGGTCAGCGAATGCTGCTCGGCGATACCCACGTCATAGTACCGGTCCGGGAACCGTTGCGAGAACGCTACCAGACCGGAACCCTCGCGCATTGCCGGAGTGATCCCAATCAGCTTCTCGTCCTGCTCGGCCATGTCGCACAGCCAGTCACTGAATACGCTGGTGTAGGAGCGTCCCTTTTTCTTCGGTTCGAACTTTCCGGTGCCGGGGTTGAATGGGGTAACCCCGTGGTACACGCAAGGGTCGCCCTCGGCCGGAGCGAATCCCTTCCCCTTTCGGGTTACCACATGCAGAAATCGTGGTCCCTTGAGTTCAGTCATGTTCCTGAGCGTCCTGACGACTGCGGCAAGATCATGACCGTCTATGGGGCCGATATAGTAAAAACCCAGTTCCTCGAAAAAGGTGCTGGGCATGACCATGCCCTTGATATGCTCCTGCCACCTCCGGGCATATTGCTGCAACGGGGGAGGGAGCGTGCCAAGGACCGTCTTGCTGCCCTCGCGAACGGTCGTATAGGCCTGACCAGACATGATTCGGGCAAGATAGTTCGATACGGCCCCCACGTTCGGGGAAATGGACATCTCGTTGTCGTTGAGAACGACCAGTATGTTCACATCCAGATCACCGGCATTGTTCAGGGCCTCGTACGCCATGCCCCCTGTAAGCGCGCCGTCGCCGATGACCGCCACGACCTCCCGGCCCGAACCGGACTTCTGGCTTGCCACGGCCATGCCAAGAGCGGCACTGATGGACGTGCTGGCGTGTCCGGCGCCGAACGTATCGAACTCGCTTTCGCTGCGTTTCAGGAATCCGGATATTCCACCGTACTGGCGCACGGTATCGAAAGTATCCCGCCGGCCGGTAAGAATCTTGTGGGGGTAGGCCTGGTGCCCGATGTCCCAAACCAGCCGGTCTTCAGGCGTGTCCAGAACATAGTGCAGGGCGATTGTCAGCTCGACGGCACCGAGTCCCGGAGCCAGATGGCCACCGGTTCTGGCTGTAACCTCGATCATGAACTGCCGCAACTCATCGGCCAGATCCAGAAGCGATGCCTGATCGAGCTGCCTCAGGTCGCGGGGTGTTTCGATCCTTGAAAGCAACGGGTACTTGTCGTCGCAAGCTGGCATCAGTATTTCCGTTCTGCCGCGAACCGGGCCAGGTCCGCAAGGAATCTCCCATCCCCCGTCATGCCGCCCAGGGAACCGATCGCCGAGTCAAGGAGCCCGGCCACCCGGCACTGAGCGTCTTCAATGCCCATTGTGCTGATACTCGTCGTCTTGTTCATGCGCTCATCGGATCCGGCATCCTTTCCCAGCGTCTCGCTATCTGACATTGTATCAAGGATATCATCTTTGATCTGAAAAATAAGTCCCACACTCTTTCCGAAAGCGGACAGAATCCGCAGATAGTCATGCTCCGGACCGAGGGCGCATGTTCCACCAAGCATCACGGAAGCCTCTATCAGGGCACCGGTTTTCAGTTCGAGCATGCGGGCCAGCCTGTCAGCACCTACCCGCTGCCCGGCAAATTGCATGTCCAGGGATTGTCCGGCGGCCATCCCCTGCCAGCCAATGGCCCGCACAAGGATTTCCACCATCCTTATGCGGGTTGATGGGCCGCCAGGATTCAGCCGCTCCGATGCCAGTATTTCCAGTGCCAGGGATTGCAGGGCATCGCCGGCAAGAATCGCATGCGCCTCATCATACCGGATATGGCAGGTCGGCTTTCCCCTTCTCAGCGCATCGTTGTCCATGGCAGGCAAATCATCATGAATCAGGGAATATGCGTGAACCATTTCCACTGCACAGGCCGCAGCATCAAGGGCATCGAGCGAAGTCCCGAACATCTCTCCGGCTGCATAGACAAGCATCGCCCTGAAACGCTTCCCATCCCCGAGCGTTGAATAACCCATTGCATCCTTGAGGCGCATGGAGGGAACCTCATCGTCCTGCAAAACGCCGCAAAGCACCCGTCCTACCCGCTCCGCATACTCCTTGCGTACTGCTTCAAAACTGTATGTGGCGTCAGGCATCATCTGCGGCCGAATCCGCGATACCTGCCTGCGTGTCGACCGGTTCCAGGTCGTACTGGTCATATTTTCTTACCAGTTGCTCAACCTTCAGCTGAGCTCCGTCAAGGCTTTTACGGCACTGTTGCGAGAGTTCCATGCCACGCTCGAAATCCTGCATGGTCTGATCAAGTGTCTGCTCCCCGCCTTCCATCCTTTCAACGATTGCTTCAAGTTCGGCGAGTGCCGTCTCGAAGTCCATTGGCCTTTCTTCTTTCTCGTCGCTCATGGGTGATATCATCGAAATTCGTAATCCTGTGGAGTATAGTATCAGCATGTCCAGCAGATTATAAGCTGGCAGTCTGCAGTACCTGCAGCACCACGGCACACTCCATGCATCACGGCTTATGGGCGAACGATACACCGCATCCGCAATTGAGGTTCTGAGCGGCCTTGATCCGGTAAGGAAACGGCCGGGAATGTACACGGAGACAGATCTGCCGAACCATCTTGCACATGAGGTGATCGACAACAGCGTGGATGAGGCTCTGGCAGGACATGCCGACACCATCGAGGTCACGCTGCACCAGGACGGTTCATTAAGCGTTTCCGACAACGGGCGCGGCATGCCCGTCGACCTGCACGAGGAGGAGGGGTTGAGTGGTGTTGAGCTGATCCTGACGCGCCTGCATGCCGGCGGCAAGTTTTCGGGGGACCATTACAGATTCTCCGGCGGTCTGCATGGAGTCGGCGTTTCGGTGGTCAATGCACTCTCCCTCAATCTGGATGTCTGGATACGGCGTGGCGGAAAGCTCCATCATATCGCCTTTGCCGACGGAGAACTCCGGTCCCCGCTCAGCGATATCGGCAAATGCCGCAACAGCGATACCGGGACCCTGCTGCTCTTCAAGCCGAGCCCCGAATATTTCGACACGGTGGAGTTTCATGTCCAGCGCCTCAAGCGCACCCTGCGCGCGAAGGCCGTCCTGTGCCCCGGGCTATCGGTTGCTTTTCGCAGTGAGACGGACGGCTCGGACGACGAAACCTGGCAGTATCACGACGGTCTGACCGAATACCTGTGCACATCCCCCGGCACGACCGAACTGGTTCCCTACCCCCCAAACACCGGTGAATTTCGCAGCGACGATGGGGAAATCGACTGGGCGGTCGCCTGGTGCGCCGACAAGGACTCCCTGATGGGGGAGAGCTATGTGAATCTTGTCCCGACGACCCTGGGAGGAACCCATGTAACGGGATTCCGTTACGGATTGACCGAGGCGGTTCGTGAGTTCTGCGAATTCAGGGACCTGTTGCCAAGAGGAATCCGTCTGGCGCCCGAGGATATCTGGACAAACTGCGCCTATATCCTTTCGGTACGGGTCAGGGACCCGCAGTTCAGCGGCCAGACCAAGGACCGTTTTTCGTCCCGGGAAACCGGGAAGATGGTCCAGTCTGCCGTGAAGGACGCCTTCGGCCTCTGGCTCAATCAGCATGTCCAGGATGCAGAGAAGATCGTCGAGATCGCCATCGCGATCGCCCAGAACAGGATGCGTGCGAACAAGCAGGTCCAGAGAAAGAAGGTAACCATCGGCCCTGCCCTGCCCGGAAAACTGTCGGACTGCACCAGCAATGACCTGGAACTGACGGAGCTGTTTCTGGTTGAGGGCGACTCAGCCGGCGGCTCGGCCAAGCAGGCTCGGGATCGGGCAATCCAGGCCGTAATGCCGCTCAGGGGAAAGATACTCAACACATGGGAAGTGGATTCTGCGGAGGTTCTGGCATCACAGGAGGTTCACGACATCGCGATCGCTCTCGGCGTGGATCCCGGGTCGGACGATACGTCCGGGCTCCGTTACGGAAGAGTCTGCATACTGGCCGATGCGGACTCCGACGGAGCACATATCGCCACCTTGCTCTGCGCACTGTTTTTCAAGCACTTCCCGGCACTGGTAAAAGACGGCAGGGTCTGCATCGCCATGCCTCCCCTTTACCGGATCGATATCGCGAAACAGGTCTTTTATGCGCTGAACGAGGAGGACAAGGAGCAGGTTCTCGAAAAAATCAATGGAGAAAGGCTGCGCGGGAAGATCAATATCCAGCGTTTCAAGGGGCTGGGAGAAATGAACCCGCTGCAACTCCGGGAAACCACCATGAATCCTGCAACCCGGAACCTGGTGCAGCTGGATGTCTTCGATGGAGACAATACGGATTCCCTGATGGGCATGCTGCTTTCCAGGAAACGGGCAAACGACCGAAAGGACTGGCTCAGCAAAAAGGGCGATCAGGCTGGGGATATCTAGCCTGTCCCCTGTCGGGTACAGTCCTGCGATCTCCTGTCCGCATGCGCCACCCTGAACCCGGGCGCCGCATGGCATTCGGCAAGCTACGGAGTCATTTTGCCCAATACCCTTCGGGCCGCCTTGACGGTTTCATCGATGACCCCATGATCATGGGCTGCTGAAACGAATCCCGCTTCAAATGCAGAAGGAGCAAGATACACCCCCTGGCCAAGCATCCCGTGAAAGAACGTGCTGAATTTTTCCCTGTCACATCGCATCACATCGTCCAGCGAGCGTACCGATTCCTGATCGGTGAAGAAAATGCCGAACATTGCCCCGACAAGATTGGCCTTCATGGCAATACGGGAATCCGATGCCGCTTCCAGCAGGCCCTCGACGAGTCTCGCGCCAGTTGCGCTGACCGTCTCGTAAAACCCGTCTTCCATGAGTCGTTCCAGCGTCGCCAGCCCCGCGGTCATGGCAAGGGGATTCCCGGACAGCGTGCCAGCCTGGTAAACCTCGCCCTGCGGCGCCAGATGGGCCATGATATCGGCGCGCCCCCCGAAAGCGCCTACGGGCAATCCACCACCGATGACCTTGCCCAGAGTGGTCAGGTCTCCCTTGACACCGTAACGTCCCTGCGCCCCGCGCAGGCCAACCCGGAACCCGGTCATCACCTCGTCCATGATCAGTACCGCGCCATGCTCGTCGCACAGATTCCGTATGCCCTGCAGGAAACCTTCCTCGGGAGGTACGCAGTTCATGTTTCCGGCAACCGGTTCAACGATAACCGCGGCGATCTGTTCACCGATTGCCCTGAAAATACCGGCAACCGATTCCGGTTCGTTGTACCGGGCGGTCAATGTCTGCTCGGCAAAGCCGGCCGGGACGCCGGGAGACGTCGGAATACCGAAAGTCAGAGCCCCGGATCCCGCCTTGACAAGCAGGCCGTCCGCATGCCCGTGGTAGCACCCCGCGAACTTGATTATCTTGTCCCGACCCGTGAAGCCCCTCGCCAGGCGAATGGCCGACATCGTCGCCTCCGTTCCGGAATTCACCATGCGCACCTGCTCGACCCAGGGCAGCAGCTCGCAGATGAGACGAGCCAGTCGGGTCTCGAGTTCAGTGGGCGCGCCGAAACTCAGACCCTTTTCCGCCTGTTGCTGGATCGCGCGGACAACAGCCGGGTCCGCATGCCCCAGTATCATCGGCCCCCAGGATCCGACATAGTCGATGTACCGGATGCCCTCGGCAGAGTAGAGATACGGGCCTGAGGCACGCTCGACAAATACAGGCGCTCCACCGACCGAACCAAAGGCCCTCACCGGCGAATTGACACCGCCGGGAATCACGCTCCTGGCCTGTTCAAACAACGATTCATTCTTCATGCTTCATACCCCGCTGACCAGCCCCGATCCCCTGCCTGCATGGATGAATGCCTGCTTGACCATGCCGACAGCCTCGACATCCAGTGCGCAGACAACTTTCTCGTCGCGGCAGGTGCTCAGCCAGATGAAGGGCGCCTGCTCGCATATACTTTCCAGGGACAAGG
The DNA here is from genome assembly GCA_022826305.1 of Gammaproteobacteria bacterium. GTDB lineage: Bacteria > Pseudomonadota > Gammaproteobacteria > Arenicellales > Poriferihabitantaceae > Poriferihabitans. The sequence goes on from JAJDVC010000073.1 coordinate 22,339, forward strand.
ATGACGTGCCGGATTCCATCATGATTATACCGTGAGGCTTGAGGAAGTCACCGGCGTCACACAGTACCGATGCGATCACATCAAGCCCGTCCTTGCCGCCACCCAGAGCCAGGGCCGGCTCATGACGATATTCATCAGGCAAGGCTTCCA
>JAJDVC010000255.1 GCA_022826305.1 Gammaproteobacteria bacterium
CAGTCAGGAATGATGTTGTTTACCGGACAACCGGTCTGGCAGTACGGGATACCACAATCCATGCACCGCGCCCCCTGTTCCCGGACCTCGGCTTCGGAAGGATCAATAACAAATTCCCGAAAATGCCGGATTCTTTCGACCACTGGCTCATAACGACCTTCCAGTCGATCGATTTCCAGGAAACCGGTTACCTTACCCATGCCTTCGAACCCGGTGAGTTACCTCGGCATCCATCTCTTCGGCAAGCGCAAGGAGTGCCTGCTGATAATCGTGCGGCATGATCCGGATAAAACGCCCCCTGGCGGTTTCCCAGCTATCCAGTAGCTGTCTGGCAATCGGACTGCCTGTGGCAGTCAAGTGCCTGTCAAGATAACGGAGAATCCGGGTTTCATCTGCCTCGAGAAGATTTTCCGGCGACTCATGCGCCTGATCAGCATCCACGGATTCCAGGGCAACCATTTGCTGATTGCATTTCTCGGGGAAGCGCCCATCTTCATCATAGACATAGGCAATGCCCCCGGACATGCCCGCAGCGAAATTTCTTCCGGTTCGGCCAAGGCAGATCACGATGCCCCCGGTCATATATTCGCAACCATGATCACCTACCCCTTCAACCACGGCAACTGCCCCGGAATTGCGCACACAGAACCTTTCCCCTGCAACACCGCTGAAATAGCACTCTCCGGAGATCGCTCCGTAAAGCACTGTATTACCAACCAGAATATTTTCCCTGCGGTCCGCAATTCCGGAATCCGCCGGGGGATAAATAACGATTTTCCCGCCTGACAGCCCCTTCCCCACATAATCGTTCGCCTCGCCCTCAAGATCAATGGTAACCCCATGTGCAAGCCATGCTCCCATGGATTGCCCGGCCGTGCCTGTGGCCCGGATCCTTATGGTATCGTCAGGCAAGCCCTCGTGCCCGAACTTCCGGGCTATCTGCCCTGACAGCATGGCGCCCAGTGTACGATTCACGTTGGCAACGGAAGTCCTGATGACAACGGGATGCCTGAATTTGAGAGCAGGCCGGGAGCGCACAATCAGCTTCCGGTCCAGCACATCCTCAATGCCATGCTCCTGCTGCTCGCAGTTGTACAGGGCAACATCTTCAGGAGCATGCGTTTTCCCAAGAATGCTTGAGTAATCCAGTCCATGCGCTTTCCAGTGTTCAATCGCCCTCATCGTGTTCAGCCGATCAACCCTTCCAATCATCTCATTGAGAGTCCTGAAACCCAGTCCTGCCATTATCTCCCTGAGTTCCTCGGCGACAAAAACGAAAAAGTTGACAACATGCTCGGGTTGTCCGGCAAACAGCTTGCGCAGTTCCGGGTTCTGTGTGGCAATTCCTACGGGGCAGGTATTGAGGTGACACTTGCGCATCATGATACATCCCTGCGCAACAAGCGGTGCGGTGGCAAAACCGAACTCATCCGCTCCCAGCAATGCAGCTATGGCAACATCCCTGCCTGTTCTCAACCCTCCATCTACCTGAACCGCTATCCGGCCACGAAGACGATTCTTCACCAGCGTCTGATGGGTTTCCGCCAACCCGATTTCCCACGGCGACCCTGCATGCTTGATTGAGGTTAATGGACTGGCCCCGGTACCTCCTTCATAGCCTGATATGGTTACGTGATCGGCATGCGCCTTGGAAACGCCGGCAGCAATAGTCCCTACCCCAATCTCTGAAACAAGCTTGACTGAAATCCGGCTTTCCGGATTGACATTCTTCAAGTCAAAAATCAGCTGGGCCAGATCCTCGATCGAATAAATGTCATGATGAGGTGGAGGAGAAATCAGCCCCACACCAGGTGTCGAGTGACGCACATCTGCAATCTGACGACTTACCTTATGTCCGGGCAATTGCCCGCCCTCGCCCGGTTTCGCTCCCTGGGCCATCTTGATCTGGATATCATCCGCATTGACCAGATAATCAGTTGTCACCCCAAAACGTCCCGATGCAACCTGCTTGATCGCGGAGCGTCTCGGATTTGAAGAACCGTCTGCCAGCGGCTGGTACCGGGAAACTTCCTCCCCGCCCTCTCCGGTGTTCGATTTTCCACCAATCGTGTTCATGGCGACAGCAAGATTGGAATGGGCTTCGTGGGAAATGGAACCAAAGGACATGGCGCCTGTTGCAAATCTCTTCACAATGTCCGAAACCGGTTCAACCTGCTCCAGATCCAGTGGTGTTTCCGCCCAATCGAACTCGAACAGACTTCTCAGATTAAAAAGGCCCGTATCCCGATGATTGATCCGGTCAGCAAACCTTCGGTAATGGAAGACATTGTTCGAACGGACAGCATGCTGAAGACTGGAGATGGTATCCGGATTCCATATATGTCTTTCTCCACGTGTACGGTATGCGTAGTCTCCGCCAGGGTCCAGCATGTTTCTGAAGAGGGGCTGGTTTCCATAGGCCTGGCCATGCCAGATAAAGATATCCCTGGCAACCGACTCGACCCCGATACCACTGACCACGCTGGTGGTTCCGGTAAAGTACTGGTCAACGAATGTCCGGGATAACCCGACCCCATCAAAGATCTGCGCTCCGCAATAGGACTGATAGGTTGAAATTCCCATCTTTGACATGACTTTTTTCAGCCCCTTGTTGACGGCTGCCATGTATCGGGCCTGGATTGTTTCGAAATCCGGCTTGCCGGCCAGAAGATGTCGTAACGTGTTGATTGTGTCAAACGCCATGTAGGGATTGATCGCCTCGGCACCATAGCCAGCCAGAGTGGCAAAATGGTGTACCTCCAGACAGGAACCCGTTTCAACTACAAGCCCGGTTTTCGTACGCAACCCCTTGCGTATCAGGTGATGATGTACGGCCGATGTGCCAAGCAGGGCCGGAATCGCGATGTTGTCCGCATCAACATGTCGGTCGGACAGGATCAATATGTTGTATCCGTTTTGCAAAACCGCCCGCTCCGCCTTTTCACACAGCACAAGGAGCGCTGCCTCAAGCCCATCCGGCCCCTCCTCGACGGGGAAACACAAGGTCAATGTCCTGGTTCTGAATGCGCCCGATGTGTGATCCTCTATCTGGCGAACCCGCTCCAACTGGTTGTTTGTCAGCAGAGGCTGAGGGACTGCAAGACGCATTTCCTGCCCGCCAGCCGCCTGTCCGAAAAGATTCGGGCGTGGTCCGATCAGGGTCAATAGAGACATCACCAGTTCTTCCCGGATGGGATCAATCGGCGGATTGGTTACCTGTGCGAAATTCTGCTTGAAGTAATGTGAAAGATGTTTTGGCTTGTCCGACATGACAGCCGGAGGAACATCCGTGCCCATTGATCCCAGGGCTTCCTCACCTTTTTCCATCATCGGCAACAGCAGAAACCGCAGGTCTTCCTGCGTGTAACCGAATGCCTGCTGGGATTTCAGCAGAGTATCCGGATCAGGCGACATGGCGCCGACCGCTATGGGCAAAGACCCCAGATCGATCTGGGCCTGATCGAGCCATCTCTGGTAATCATGCCGGGAGGCCAGTTGATGCTTGATTTCCTCGTCGTTGACGATGCGTCCCTGCTCCAGATCAATCAGAAACATCTTTCCGGGCTGCAGACGCCACTTCTTCTTGATTGAAGATTCAGGGATATCCAATACGCCCATTTCAGAGGCCATGACCACCAGATTGTCATGGGTGATCAGGTATCTTGCGGGGCGCAGACCATTACGGTCCAATGTCGCACCGATTTGCTTCCCGTCGGTAAAGGCAACCGCCGCCGGGCCATCCCATGGTTCCATAAGGGCAGCGTGGTATTCGTAAAAGGCACGCCTTTCAGGGTCCATCAGGGTATTGCCCGACCAAGCCTCCGGAATCAGCATCATCATGGCATGAGCCAACGGATAGCCACCGGCTACCAGCAGTTCGAGCGCGTTGTCAAATGCGGCCGAATCCGATTGCCCCTCTGGAATAACCGGCCAGATTTTTTCTATATCCGCACCCAGGATTTCCGAATACAGGGTGCTTTTGCGGGCAGCCATCCAATTCAGGTTTCCGCGCAGGGTATTGATCTCGCCATTGTGGGCAATCATGCGAAACGGGTGAGACAGGTTCCAGGCGGGAAAGGTATTGGTAGAGAATCGCTGATGAACCAGGGCCAGGGCAGATTCGATATCGGGATCCAGAAGATCCGGATAGTATTCGGAAACCTGATCGGCAATCAGCATTCCCTTGTAGTTGATCAGACGTGACGAAAAACTGGCAATGTAGAAATCCGAACGGCCGTCAATATCCGAACGTGCAATTCGACGTTCTATCTGCTTGCGGATTACGAATAATTTCCTTTCAAACTCATCCTGCGATACAAGATCCGGATTTTTCCCGATGATGACCTGCCATATTCCCGGCTCGGTGGGCAACACGCTATCGCTCAATCCCTGATTACTGACCGGAACCTTGCGCCAGCCCAATACTGATTGTTGTTCGCCAAGTATGTATTTCTCGACAACCCCGCGTGCCTCCGCCAAGGCAGCCGGAGATCTCGGCATGAAAATCATGCCGATTGCATAATGCCCCGGGTCGGGCAGTTCCAGGGCAAGTCGGGCACGAAAGAACCGATCCGATACCTGTAACAGAATTCCCGCCCCATCACCGGCGCGCGGATCGGCTCCTACTGCGCCTCGATGTGTGAGATTCTCCAGTATCTTCAGGCCTTGCTGAACGATATCATGGGATGGCCTGCCATCTATGTTTACTATGAATCCGACCCCACAGGAGTCATGCTCGTTGGCCGGGTCATACAGACCGTTTTTTTCAGGCAAGGACATATTGGAACAGACCTGCTAAAGACCGGGTGCCCAGAGACTGAAAAGCTCGTCAGACCAGCCATACTGAATCTTCCGACGAGCCTTCAAATCAACTGCTTGTGATCCCCTGATTCTAACTCCGGCCACAAGAAAATTAAAGTTGCACATGTTGCTCCAGCACAGACATGCGAACTCTTTTGTGACTGGTGGCCAGTTGCCTGTAGCTCACACGGCAATCAGCCATTGGCGAATTCACGCAATGTCCGATCCAGCGCGGACATGCTGTAATCATCCGAAACAACTGCCCGGCCGATTCCCCTGCAAAGTATCAGACGTATCCTGCCTTGCTGAACCTTCTTGTCCCTGAGCATGTTTTCCTTCAGGGTGTCTGAAGAGAAGTCCCTAGATGGCTGGGTTGGTAAACCTGCTCGCTCCAGCAGCGTCTGAATTCGCCCCAACTCCAGTTCCGTGATCCATCCCTGTACACACGACAGGGTAGCGGCCATCAGCATGCCCAGAGCGACGGCCTCGCCATGCAGCCATGAGCGATAGTCCGTTGCAGTCTCAATGGCATGTCCGAACGTGTGGCCCAGATTCAGCAAGGCCCGGACACCGCTTTCCCGCTCGTCCTGCTCCACAATGCTCGCCTTGTTCCGGCAGGATTGCTCGATCGTGTATTCGACTGCCGATTGGTCGAGCTCCATGACGGCATCAATATTGTGCTCAAGCCATTCAAAAAAATCCGGGTCATTTATCACACCGTACTTGATCACCTCGGCCATGCCGGCCGAAAACTGTCGCGTATCCAGTGTCCCCAGGGTTTCAGTATCGACAATTACCCGCCGAGGCTGATGGAATGAACCAATCATATTCTTTCCCAGTGGGTGATTAACCCCGGTTTTTCCACCTACCGAGGAGTCGACCTGCGACAACAGGGTTGTCGGAACCTGAATGAGGGCGATGCCGCGCTGGTAGCAGGCGGCGGCAAATCCGGCAATATCTCCGACAACGCCACCACCAAGGGCAATGACCGTGGCCTGACGATCCAGCGGAATTTCAAGCATTCGACTGAACATCATCGTGGCGGTTTCGAGACTCTTCACGTGCTCTCCATCCTGTATGATCACCTCGGTGACCTCCTTGCCGCCCAGCGCCGCACGCACTTCCGCCAGATACAGCGGCGCAACGAATTCGTTTGAAACAACGAACACCTGCGACCCGGCAATCCATGGTAGAAATTCCTGACTCCTGTTCCTGATTCCCGAATCGATCCTGATCGAATAACTCCGGTCACCCAGCCCCACATGGACATTCTTCATGCGTTATTCACCGGGACTGCCGTGGCTTCGGAATCCAGCATCCTGACAATGTTCTGGGCAGTCTGAATAGCCTGCTCCTGTCCGGCCCGGACAACAAAATCGGCTGCACGAGAGTAGATGGGATCCCGTTCCCGATACAGTTGTTCAAGTACTTCACGAGGATTGTCGGCATGCAACAGTGGACGGTTCTTGCAGAACTGCAGACGCTCCCATATGACTTCGAGCGGAACCTTGAGATAAATCACCTGCCCGTATCGATGCATGCGGGCACAGTTCTCGGGATCAAGTATCAATCCGCCGCCCGTCGAAAAGACATGCCCAGACTGCGGACAGACCTCTTCAAACAGCTGGGTTTCCCTTTTTCTGAAACCTTTCTCGCCCTCTACGTCAAAAATCTGGCTTATGGAAACCCCGGTTCTTCTTTCCAGTTCCTGGTCCGTATCAAGAAACTGCAACCGGAGCATTGCGGACAGTTTCCGGCCGACCGTTGTCTTTCCGGATCCCATCAAACCAACCAGGTATAGGCTGTTTTTCAAAACCGTCCACTATTTTGAATTCCACGGAATGCTATTGTACAGACAATGCCGGATCAATAATTCTGGGAGTCAGGAACACCAGCAATTCCGACCGGTCGTTCCTGGAGGACTTCTTCCTGAAGAATGCACCCAGGAATGGCAAATCTCCCAGTACCGGCACCTTTGTAACACTGAAGCTTTCGTTCTGGCTATAAATGCCTCCGATCACCACGGTTTCCCCGTTCTCCAGCAACGCCTGGGTATTGATCCGCTTTGTATTGACAGTGTCTGTATTGGCCGCGACAAATGAATCATTGGTGATGTCGACATCCAGAATGACCCTGTCATCGGGAGTGATCTGGGGCAATACGGTCAGACTCAGAACCGCACGTTGACCCCGTGTTTCCGCCGTTCCGAACGCAGAACCGAATGTCGTCAACCGTTCCTGACCCTGTTCGATGCTGGCAGAGCGTTTATCCGTGGTCAATATCTTTGGATTTGCCAGAATTTTCCCCCGGCCCTCCGCTTCCAGCGCGGAAAGTTCCAGATCAAGTAACGACAGATATCCCGAACCCAGCTTGGCAATGGTGAACGCATAGGAACCGGGCAGATCATCGCCGATTGCGCCAGCCGGCAGGTTGATGCTCAAGGCATCATCACCGAAGTCCGTGGTGCCCTCGGTCCTGACTGTATTGGTCTGGTCCACCGAACCGCCCGAGAATACGTCTCCCTGACCTGTCTGCTGCGAGACCCGGTTATATCCCAGGCGCGCTCCGATATTCTTGCTGAAATCATCACTGGCCTGGACAATACGGGTTTCAATCTGTACCTGCCTCACAGGAATATCCAGCTTGGCAATCAGCGCCTTGATCTCTTTCAGCTTGGTGGCTGTATCCTGAATCAGGATGGAGTTTGTTCGCACATCCACAGTAACACTGCCCCTGGACGACAACAGGCTGTTTTCTTCTGTTGCTATTTCATCCAGGCTGACACTTCCGAACCCGGACTGCGAGATACCTGTATCAACCGCCTTGACCGATTTCAGCATCTTGGCAACATCTTCCACCTTTGCGTAGCTGACCCGGATCAATTCACTTACCAGCGGTTCAAGTTCGACCTTTACCTGCTGGGCTGTAAGCGCCTGTTCCTCCTTGGCTGCGATTTCAGCAGCTGGCGCCACCCAGATCACGTTTCCCTTCTTGCGCATCGCCAAGCCCTTTGTCTGCAGGATGACGTCCAGAGCCTGATCCCAGGGCACATCCTCAAGACGCAGGGTCAGGTCCCCTCCTATGGCATCACTGGTCACAAAATTGAATCCCGTAAAATCGGCAATGACCTGCAGAGCCGCCCTGACGCTGATGCTATGGAAATTCAGTGACAGTTTCGCGCCCTTGTAGCCGAATTCGTCCTCAACTTCAACTTCCAGCTGCTCTTCCGTCAGAGGGGAGATATCAATTACCAGAGTGGAACCGGACTGCACCGATGACTGCTTGAACCGCTCGCTCAAGGTAACCACAAGCCTCGCATTCGGACCGTCTGAATACGTATCAATAAACGACACGGGAGTAGCAAAATCAGTCACATCCAGCCGCTGTTCAATCTCAACCGGGACCGTCGTGTCACTGAACAGTGCAACCACTTCGCTGCCGCGCTCCTGCAAATCCACCGCGATCTCGTTATCCGACAACTCCAGCATCACCCTGCCCCCGCCATCCGGTGTCCTGCGGAAATCGACCTTGTGGATGACATGCTGCCCGATACTATCCGACCGACTTGCATCCTTCTTCATCACTTCAGTCTGTACATTGCTCGTTGGCGCCTGAGCAAGCCGTGTACTGGGACCCAGGGTGAGAACAAACCCTTCCTTTATCCGAGCCAGATCATAATCTGCAGGAGATGAAAGACTCATGACCATCCGCATTCTCGTCTTGTCCTCGACAACCAGAACCCGGTCCAATCCGGCAATGCCGATCCGGAAGGCCGATTTTCCGGATCGATTGGCCACGCCGTGAAAATCAAGAGCGATTCTCGGGGGAGAGGCCGTTCGAAAAATAACGGGGTCTCCAACAGGAGCGCCTGCCATTGTCAGATCTATCTGTACCTGATCGTTCCCGATTCTGGAAAACCTCAGGTCGGTAAACTCACTGACCGAATCTCCGGGAATCTGACCCTGGCTGTCTGAAACAGTGGAAGCACTGGCTCCAGCTGGCTCCGAAGCCTCTTCCAGACGGCTGAAAACAACCTGCAGCCCCTGCTCAACAACCACAATGTTCGCCCTGCCTGCCTGGGACAGGATGAACTGGATCTTCACATCCTCCCCATCAGGCAACACGACGGAGCGGCTGACGATTCCCGCAGCTACCGGATTCCCGACACTATCCGGAAGACTGGTCTGCTCAAGCACCAGTTCAATGATCGTGTCCTCGTAATGTGAAGAGAGCAGATATCCGGGGAGCCGGTCGGTTTCAACCAGCAACGCATCTCGACCATCGCGCGTCTTGCTCCAGGACAGCCCCTCAAGCTGGGAAGCAGAAGCAATCGAACAGGATAATGAACCGGCAAGTATCCATCCCAGGAACCATGTCGTGATTTCAATTGCGTTGCGCTTCATGAGTGTACAGACTGGCTATTCCAGGGAATCGTCTGATCGGCACGTCCAAACCGGACGAGCCCTGATGTTCCGAACCGAATCATGCACAGTATTATAATCTGATATAGAAACCAAATACAACCCAATGATTATTCAGTCAAATAAATCTCGACCCTGCGTTTTTTCCATTGCCCGGAAGGATCTCTTGTCAACTCGACCAGTCTGACTCTACTCTCTTCGATATCAATGACTTCTCCGTAATTCTCTCCGATGTAGTTCCCCTCCGTGACTCGATGCACAGTTCCGTTTGGCGCCCGAATCACTCCCCAGTCAATCACGCCCTGCTGCATGACCCCGACCAGTTCAAGCGAATCAAGAGGGAAGGTTTCGAGCGGCTCCTTGCGCCGAGTGAGATCAGGAGCGAGTTCTCCCTGTTCAACCCTGTTTTCCAGCGGCTTCTGGATTCTCAGGTTAGTCCGGTCAAACGGGTCCGTCTTGCCCGATGACTGGTAGATGAAAACCTGAATCGGTGTGAGCGTGGGCAGCGGATCAATATCCGGCTTGTGGTTCCTGTATGCATCCCGGGCAAACAATTCCAACTCTTCCATGTTGCTGTTAATATCACAACCCGCAAGCACAACGAGCATCAAACCAGTCAGAATACGTGCCGCCATTGCATACACCCCCTAGCCCTTTTTCTCGGATGTCGACTTCTCAAGATACTGGTAAGTGCGCAATTGTGCTTCCATGATCAGTTGATCTGAACCCTGTATTCTCTTGATCGACATGTCGCCCATGGTAACCACTCGTGGCAGGGACGCGAGATCGCTGATGAACTCGATGAACTGGTGAAATTTCCCGGATACCTTGATTGAAACGGGGATAATCTTGTAGAACTGCTTTTCCTTGGGCGAGTCGGGCATGAGTTGCTCAAATTGCAACCCTCTGGCAAAACCGGCCTGTGAAATATCGATCAGCATGGCGGGCACTTCCGCACGACTGGGCAACTGGTTCAGAACAATACCGAACCTGTTCCGGATTTCCTGCAACTGCTCCTTGTAGGCTGGCAGATTAATCGTCTTTTCCTTCTTCTCCAGGAATATCTCCTTGAATTGCCTCTCTTCCTGCTCCAGTTCGGTCAGGACACCTTGTTGCGGCCTGACGACGAAATTGTAGCCAGCGATCAGGATAACCAATCCAAGCACTCCGGTCATGGCCCAGCGGAACCAGTCTGGCCAAGTGCTCAGGTCACCGAAATCAACATCCTGAAGCTCAGAAAAATCTATCATGAACTGCCTCCCGGGCCCGCGTTCCCAGCCCGTGCCGCCTGACCTTGACCACCTGGATCAATGCGCCCTGTCCTGGCTCTCTCGGTCACGCCGATACTGAACTCGCTCAACCGGACACCATCGGACGGGGTGACATTGATCACACTCAGGTATGGATTGCCAAACCAGTCTGAAGCATCAAGATTCCCCATCAGGTTGGAAACCCGGGCGTTTGACTGGGCGGTTCCCGTGATTGTAAAGTGGAGGTCCTGCTTTACCAGACTGTCGAAAAAAACCCCTTCAGGGATATTTTGTACCATATCATCGAATACCTGAACGATTCTGGACCGCTCCCTTTGCAGGTCCTGTATGACTTCCATGCGTGTAATCAGGTCCTTCTTCCTTGATTGCAGACCTTTTATTTCTTCAAGCTTGCTGTCAAGCACATTGATTTCATTCTGCAAATATGTATTGCGTTCCTTCTGGTTATTCTGCAACAGTTTCAAATAGGTGAACCCGGCAAAAATGCATAGTACGCAGGAAAGACAAAGGAAAGCCGCAATACCTATCATCCTGCGATCTCTCGCACGGCGCCTCTCTTCACGCCAGGGCAGCAGGTTTATACCATTCATTTGACACCTCTCAAGGCCAAGCCACATGCAACACCGAGTGTAGCGGCTTCCTTCTCGAGACGTTTCTTGTCAATTCTGGAGTCGATGGCAACCGAATCAAATGGGTTCAGCAAATGAGTGGGGACATTGAGACGTTTCCCAATGATTGTTTCCAGGTTGCCGATTTGTGAACAACCTCCCGTAATCCTCAATTCCGAAAGCGAATCATACGTCGTGGAAGAATAGAAAAAGCGCAGTAGCCTCGCAGTTTCCTGAATCAGGGTCTTTACGAATGGTTTCAGCACTTCCCCCTTGAAATCCTCAGGAAGACCACCCTTTCCGAGAGTGCGTGTCGCCTCGTTCTGGGACATGTCGTATTTTTCCCGGATATCGTCGATTAATTGCTTGCCTGAAAAGGCCGTATCCCGGTAGAAGATTACCTGCCCATGCTGCAACACCATGAATCGGGTGGCGTTTGCACCGAAATCAACGATTCCGGTCAGTCCCTTATCCTCTTCTGACACCTGCTTCCCCTTCCCTCTTGGCAAGCCATGCTTCATATAGCTGTGGATGCGGGCCAGTGCGTGGATATCAATGTCTACTATCGCAGGCTCGATACCAGCGCTTTCCAGAACATCGACCACTTCCTCAACAATGGCTTTGCGACAGGCAACAATCTGTATATCGTCCTCCTCAGGCGAGGCCACGGATGGGCCAAGATTGAGAAAGTCAATGCTCACTTCTTCAAGATCGTATTGGATCAAGCGATCAGTTTCCATCTCGACCCGATTGAGCAAATCATCTTCACGCAACCTGGACTGAACGGCAATAACCTTGGAGATAATATCGCTGGACGAGATGCAGGCGGCACCCCGCTTGATCTTGGAACCGGACTTCTTGATCGCCTTTTGAAGTGTTTCAATCACCATATCGACATCCTTTATCTTGCCATCGACAACGGCTCCGGAGGGCAATACCTGAAGTCCATACCGCTCTGCCTTTACCGAAGGCTTGCCTGATCCGGACAGTTCAAGCACCTTGATCGATGCCGAACCAATATCGATCCCAAGCACTCTGTCACGGTTTCCGCGAGCGAATAACACTGTTTCTACCTGTCGTCAGCATGCTCAAACGCCTCTTTCCGAGAACCAGTCCCTGAGAAACGGAAATTCCGGGGCGACATGCCATGAACTTCAGCCCTTTCTTGTTTACCCATAACCTAACGGCAACCCCATGATTTCAAGCAACAACCACACATTCATTAAAGCTATAATAACCTGTAAGCGGTAACATGTGAATGTTTTTTCATCTATTCGGGAGCGATATTCACCGTAAAATCCTTATCTTGCGGGCTGTTTTTCTACATATATGGCAACATTTTTCAAATTTGTCCTGAAACTCCTGTCCTTCAGTATCCTGTTTTCGGTTGCCATGGGAGTCGGGCTGGCCCTGTATGCGTTTACATTGCTTCCCGGGCTCCCGACAGTGGAAGAGATACGCAAGATTCCCCTGAATATACCGCTTAGAATCTATAGTGCAGATAACAAGCTCATTGCTGAATACGGCAACGAAAGAAGAATTCCCGTATTGCTCGACCAGGTGCCTCCACTGCTGGTTGATGCAATTCTGGTCACTGAAGATGATCGCTTCTACCATCATACCGGTGTTGATTTCCCCGGCCTGATAAGAGCCGCAATCAGTAATGTGGCCAGTCAGTCACGCAGCCAAGGAGCAAGCACCATCACCATGCAGGTTGCCCGAAACTTCTTCCTCAAGCCCGAAAAGACCTATACGCGCAAACTCAAGGAAATCCTGCTTGCCTTCAACATGGAACGGGCATTGACCAAAGACGAGATTCTTGAGCTTTATCTCAACAAGATCTTTCTTGGACATCGCTCCTATGGCTTTGCGGCTGCCGCACGATCCTACTACGGAAACGAACTGTCAGATCTCAGCCTGCCCGAGATAGCCATGCTGGCCGGATTACCCAAGGCCCCTTCCCGGGATAATCCCCTCAGTAACCCGACACGCGCCAAGGAGCGGCGAGCCCATGTTCTCAAGCGACTTCATGAACTGGGCCGCATCGATACATTCAGTTATGAGCAGGCCAGGAATGCGCCGATCACCGCCAGCAGACACGTGGCTGATGTCGATCTTAGCGCTCCATATGCTTCTGAAATGGCCCGTCAGATACTGTATGACCATTACGGTGAAGCCGTGTACCAGATGGGGCTTGATGTTTATCTCACGATCAACAGCGACTATCAGACCGAAGCCAATACGGCACTCAGGAACGGCCTGATCGCCTATGACAGAAGACATGGGTTCAAGGGCCCGGTAGGCGAACTAACCCTGAAGGACATGGAAAGCGAGGCACATGTCCGCGAGATCCTCAC
>JAJDVC010000162.1 GCA_022826305.1 Gammaproteobacteria bacterium
CGATTGCGAGGCTTCGATTACCTTGCCAAGGTCATTCGGGGAGTTCCATTTGAAAACGGAATAGAGCAGAATCACGATACTGATAATCAATCCCGGGCCGCCTGAGTCGATGCGGCCATACACCACTTTCGGTTATAGCTCGCACCGTGGCGTGCAATGGCAACGAAGTGCAGGCAACAGTCACTACCGACCGGAACCATTTCCTGCGTCATGGTGTTTTGAATCAATCTCGCTTCTATCGGATAACTGAAATTCCGAGCATGCAAGCACAAACTCTCGTCCATGACCTTATCTGGTGTTCGGACGGTGGTCAAGCTTCAGTTCCAAATTGTGCATCGTCGGGGTCGAGCAGAACGATGTTGTAACCTCTTTTCCCCAACACACTTTTGCATGCCATTTCGTTAAACCCCTCGTTCTTGAATAACTCCGCGATCACTTGGTCGGCACATAATCAGCGGAATCGTCAGGGCGCGTCGTGGGTCCAGAGAATGCCTGGTCGATATCAGGGTGTGTTAACGCAAACACAGGAATTCGATGATGGGTGCGAAGGTCACGAAGCCGGGGAACATGACATCAAGCTTGTCGAAACGTGAGAAGATCCTGCGAAAGCCCTTGAGGTAGCGGAACAGGCGCTTGATCTCGTTGCGCCGCTTGTACAACTCCTTGTCATACTGCCAGGGCGCGCGCCGATTCCGCTTCGGCGGCGCCACCGGCCTGAAACCCCGCGCCCGGACCGGCTGGCGGGTCGCGTCGTCTTCGTACGCGCGGTCCATGAGCAGGGCCGGGCTGTCCGTCGGTCGCGGCAACCGGTTCAGCAGCCTGCGCCCCTGCGGGGTGTCGTGTGCGGGGCCGGGGGAGAGTGCGAAGGCGACGGCTGTCCGGGCATCCGCAGCAACCACATGAAGTCCGGTATTCCAGCCGCCCCGGGACCTGCCGATTGACTGTGGACCGTTTCCTTCAGCGCCCCCGCGCCGTCGGGATGCACCTTGATGCCGGTACTGTCCAGGCCGTACGCCGCAACCCGGATGCGCACCATCCGCTCCCGTTGCAGTTGCCCGAACACCCGGTCGAGCACACCTTTCCTCGACCACCGGTTCATGCGCGTGCAGATCGTGTGCCAGTTGCCGAAATACGCCGGCAGACCGCGCCACCTGCAGCCCTGTTCGGCCCCGTACAGGATCGCGTTGAGTACCTGCAGGTTCGACAGGCCGACATTGCCACGCGGCTTCGGGAACAGCGGTGCGATTCGTGCGTACTGGTCAGATGTCAGTTCCATCAGTGCTCGCCCTCTCTGTTTCTCAATCAGATCAACGGACAATGAGCATGTCACGTTTGTCAGATTGTGTTAACAGGGTCTGATACAACACAAGCAAATTGTGAAATGACCAATTGCAGTACCAGTTCTATTGATGTCGCTCGCAGAATGTGCGGGCCTGAATCAGGACGGATCATGCATTTGGTAGATAGTGTCAATATTGTTTTGCATTTTTATCAGCGGTGGTCACGTGATCAGTTGTTCTCTTTCATCCTGATAGAGTTCATCCATCAGAAGATGTCCCTGCGTTTCCCTTTCCCGCCCTGTTCCCGTAATGTGCCTCAGCCTGGGCTGGACAGGGTATGAACCAACTCCAGTTCGCTACCCCTGAAACCTTCGACGACGATTATGGAGCAGGTTGCTCATGCATGTGGGCTGCAACTGCACCTTCATGAATTATCCTGATTTCGCTGTCACGATTCAGTGTAATTCCCCCATTTCCGAGTAACCCATCAACAGATTTCCTGGATGATGTCTTCATGCCAATCCAGGGGGGAGAAAGTACAGGTTCATGAAGTCCGATGTGGTTGGAAGCATGAGGTAACGCAGGCATATTGGATAACCATACCATTCAAGGTGATGTACTCTTTCCACCATGAACGGATGGCTCATGGGACCATTGCCGACGCAAGGTTTCCAGGGGGGGTCAATACGCTTTCAGGTAGTTGCAGAAGGTCAACGAGAACCGCGATATCCAATGCCTTGCGCACCTCATCCCGATAAGCTTCGTTAGCTGGCAGGAAAGTGCTGTCCTTGAAACGCCTGAAAATCTCCCTGGCTTGCGCCAACTTGTTCCCGGAAAAGCTGCGCGGGTCAAGAACCATGAGGTTTGGTAATCTGCTTATTGTCAATATCGCCCGCCCCTGTTGCTGCCGCGATCCCTCCCACCAGAAAGCCATCAAGCCAAGTGAGCAGTTTGCCCAGAGTACGATTACTTCATCCCATCCATCCTCATGCAGTCGGAAATTCGGCCATGCTCGTCCGCCGAGAGTGGGGCCTGGTGTCAAACAAGCCGAAAGACTTTGAGAATTCAGTTGAAAATCAAGAGTAAAATGGAGCCTTGAAGCAGTTTGCCAAGTTGCTATCGCACGCTCCTCGCAACCAGGACGCACGACACCCTCGCTATCAGGTTGTACAAGCAGGTGTCGTTCACGATTCGCATCATGACTCCAGAGGATGGGGTAGCTGGGAACACCCTCTATGGAATGTATACTGAATGGTCCTCGAAATGGTGGCCCATCATCATTTCCATTGCCAATATCTCGATGCAACAGGCCACGTTCACCCAATTGTCCAAGAGAAACGACAGGGATCGCATGACAAGGAAGATATTGTGGCATCCGCAGTTCGCCTTGACGTAATGCAATCATCATGTCAGCTAATGCTGACTCGCGCAAACTTGTGCATCCACCCTCGCTAAGCGGTGCACGGATATAGCTTCCAAGTGTCTGCTCACCGACCCGGATATGTCCCGCAGTTGACGATGCAGGCAAGCGCTCGACAAGTTTAGCCGCTTCGACGGCTTCCAGCAGGCTGGATGGACGCCGATGCAGATTAACGAAGAGCACCTCGGGATCAGGGTCAGGATCAGGGCTCCACATTCTCTTCGTTGCCACAATCAGCGTTTCCGCCATACCGGTATCTGCGGAGAAAGCACGTTCGCGACTGCCAATACTGGCTATCGTAACGACAGTAATATTCTCGTATCTACCAGCAAGCAGTTTCCGAGCCGGTTGCCATGAGGTTCCTTGTATCGCAGCGATGGGAAGAACGAGGGCAATAGTACCACCCAGCTTGACCTTGGCGTGGGCAAGATCAACAAAATTGGATGCAAGACCTGCGTTACCATGGCCTGCGGGGTTATTGATGCTTCCACGAATCTGCGCCAGACGACTGGACATCAGGCGCTGTTCATCACTGGTTGTTCGAAATCCGGCAAACGAAGGAACTGGTACATCTGTCACTTCATGGTTTGTCGGTCTTGTGAATGGTGGGTTCATGATTACCAGATCAACCGACTCATGAGGAAGCTCAATGTCCTGAATCTCAATATCACCTCGTGCTCCACTGGTTTGGCGCTGTCCAGTTGCAAATAATGACCGAGTCTGCCCAGTAACAATCAGATCCAGTGAGCCTATGGCAATCTCACGGAACTGTTCATCGCCAGTCCCTATTCCATAGGGCATCGTGTAGACACGGGTATTGTCGAAGGTCACGGTCGGATGTACGCTGGAAAGCTGTGAAGCACAAAGATGCGCCGCTGCAGGCATGATATCTGTGGCAACAACAGAGCGTTCAATCATGCGCCTGTGGATATCGTTGTCGTCTCCTCCCGCATGTCGATATCGGGTAATTATGGCGTGATAGCCCGCGGACAGAAGCGTACCCGTGCCGCAAGAAAAATCGGCAATTGTGAGATCAGGATATTCTTCGAGATTGTTCCAGTTTGCACCCAGACGGTTAACTGCCATCTCCGCCAATAGTGTCGCGCTGGTTGGCAAGGTATAGAACGTGGCCAGGAATTTACGATCAACGATCAGGTTCTGGAACATCCTGCCCGATAAGTCGTGTCGCGTAGTAACGCCAATGTCCGCAAGGCGGTCAGATGCTGCAACGAGAACGTCCAGAATGCGGTTTGCCGTTGCTGCACGTATCGGAGCAAGCAGGTCTGATGCGACCTTGAAGATCGGCCAATAATTGATGTCGTGCAATATCCTGCGCCAGATATCCAGAATCGATATCTGAAAAGAGCCTGTCGCATCATTTCGAAGTTGAGCGACTGAAGGAATGTCATGAATACCGGCAATTGTTGAATGGAAAGTCAAGGCATTGGCAATTATGGTCATTGCCATACGATTTGTTTGTTCGCCGACATGTTGATTGAGAACACGCCCCATTTCATGCTCAATATCGGTAAAGCCGAGATCAACAGCATCCTGGACCACCCTTGCCGCCGCCCGAACACCATGTTCAAGTATCGACATGCTTTCATCAATCAGGCGCTGTGAAACCATCGCATGCTCAATGCATCGGACAATATCGTCGACATCACCAGTAAGCCATCCTTTCTCAGGCCAGCGTAGTGGTGCAGACGAATCACCGGAAAATACGCAGTAGTCGAAGTCTGCACCTGAAATGCGTTCAGCCAGATGTGACTGACCATGACTTAGAGAGCCTGGAATTCGAACAGCAATAGTTTGCTCAATCGGGTCTTCGGAGTCCAAGGGAACAAGACCGAGTCTGGTCTTCGCATCATCTTCCACTGTGGCAGCTGGAGCATATTCGGTTTCCACAACCACAGGTTGTGCATTCGGCGGCTGAACAAGTATATCTGGTTGCAAGCGCGGATGATCACGAAAACCCCTGGTTTGCTCGACAGCAAGGCAGTTTCTCCAGAGTGGATGTTTATTCCGAAGAACTTCCGCAAAATGTCCGTTAAACACGATTTCGTTGGTGCGCGACATACCAATCATTCCCAAAAAAAGTTCTCAAGTCGCACATTGGCTAGGGCCTGTTAACATAAGCGCACTCATCATCGAATTCTTGCGGCTATGTTAACAGGCCCTAAAATTAAATTTCATCCCATCAGAAGCAACAGGGAGAGTATTGATGATGGTCTCTAAGGTCAGTCCTCGAGAGAGAAGCAATCTGGCAGTAGTTCCCCGCCAGAAGAGATCACTATTGGGTGGCAAAGATGATTTCAACTCTCGCAATACCTCAACCGCACCTTTCGCCCAAGCTCGAAACTCGTCAAGATTCCAATATCGCACCTTTCTCAATGCGGGTTTAGCTCCTACCGTTGCCGAAGTACAGGGTGTCACCAGCACAACATCAATATCCATGCCTTTCGCTTCTGGAACATTCTCCTCTAACCAATCCAAATGTAATGCAGCCTGCCTAGCCTTATCCGCCCCAAGTACTGTCGTTACTTGGCCACCTGCGTGATCTTCGAATACAATTCCTTTGGTTGCACCTAGCCACCAAGGATCAGGGGCTGCATCGCTATTATCATTACCAGCTACAAATCCCAATAGTTCGCCAAGCTGTCGTTGCCCCTCTTCAAAGGCATCAGGGGTCGCAAGCGATTCCAGAATATCCTTGACACGTTTTTCGAATTTATGGTCAGTAGTCGTGCCTAGCGACGAGAGCGCACTCTCTAGGCGCTCTACTTGAACATTGACATCCTCAGACAAGCCTTCGTCTTCTCCGTCCTCAATAGCATCTTCTCCACGGGCGAGAGGAGCCAGCCAGGAAACATTCGGAGCCGCTCGTTTAGCTGCTGTATATTGCTCTCTGGCCACCATGGCAGCACTATCGCTCGGATTTGTCGACAACATTTGACTCGCCGAACCGGCAAGATAGTGCCAGAGAGCCCGATAACCACGCAACTCGTCCGCATTCAGTTTTGCAATGATAGTGCGCGCTTCACTCAATGCTTGCTCGTAGTCATCGCTCCAAATCGCTTTCTGATAACCCACTTCGTGACTAACTACACTTTCAAGATCTTCCATGACAGGATACGGAAGTTGAGTGTGGTTCTCTGCGTCATCGTGAATCTGTCTATTGGCTTCATCCCAATCAGCATCATTTGCAATAAAACTTCTGAAATTTGCCATAAGCTCCTCCTCTCCCCCGTCCTTCGACTGAAAGACACCAAATGACAACTCAGCTTGTAGCTCTGGGGGGAAGTGGCGCCAATTTCGATCATCGGAGAGATAGCCGAGCAACTCATCACCTGTCACGAACACTGCCGACCGGTCTTGAAGGGCCCGAGTACAACGACCTACCGCCTGGAGTACTCGTGTTTGCATTCGCTCGTTCAGCAGCACTCCTGCACCCAATTTGCTCATCAAAAATCGTTCTTGTGCATTCGTCGCTTTTGGCATTCCATCAAGACAAAGCAGACGACATTCGTCATGCGGAAAATCAATGCCGTCGAAGCGACCTGCCATGATGGCTGCAGCCTTCTCCGTATTGATGAATTCTGTTTTTGAAGTTTCGATGTTGTCGGAAGTAAAGATCTTGAATTCCGCTTCATTTTTGAATTGTTCGGAAATTGCTTCCGCAGAATCACTGTTCGTCGTAAGAACTACTGACCGACCTGAAAATATCTGCATATTCTTACGTAGCTTCTCACACGCCGTTTGCCTTAAAGACAAGCCCGGGAAAATGAAAAAGCGACGGCCGACACCTGATGTCTGGAATTCTTCGGGCGCCGGAATACGGAAGACCTTCTTCCGCCCGGTAAGTCGTTCTAGATCACCTCCTTTCCCAAGCGTCGCGGACATGTAGATTCGTTGTTTGGAGTTTTCAAAAGGCTCGTGAGACCAAGTTGGTGGGATCAATGGTCGAATTAGGATTCCCTGAGCAGAAAGGAAAATATTACACGCGTGGAGATGTTCACGGAGCAAGGGCCATGTAAAACGCATTCCGTCGCTCGCTTTACCGTGGGTATCGAAAATTCCCGTTAATTTCTGCGTCAATTCAGCAACAGCCTTGTTTGGGAGTTTGTCAACCCATGTTAAGTCGAGTGGGCTTTTTATATCTCCAGTCAGACGAACATAAGATTGATGCGAAATGTATCGCTTAAATTCGCCTACAAGTGCACTATGCAGAGACGAGAGAGACTCATCACCAGTTGGAATCTCAAGCGACCACATCTTGGCTACATAATTCTCTGCCGCATGGGCATCATCTAGGACTATTATGTCAGGGTTATGGAAAAAGGGATGTGAGTTGAATAGGCTGGAATAGGTTGTAATCGCCACCTGTGCACCGGTCGTATAGGACGAAATGTCATCTGGTAGATATTCTTGCTTCGGCCCGGTAAAAGCGACGGCATCGATTCCATAACTTTTATGTGCTTGTTCAGCTGTTTGGTGAACCAACTGACGGGTCGGACATAGATAGACAACCCGATCCTGGAACTTTCTTCGACGCCATTCTGCAATCAGCAATCCCACCAAAGTCTTGCCGCTTCCTGTCGGCAGTTGCATCGCGACGTCACAATTATCGACCATGTCATTAGCGTAATTTTCCAGCATCTCCTTTTGATGTGACATTGCATCAGGAATTGACCGGCGCGTCAGAAGTGGTAGGAGACCTACAGGTGTAGCTGGAGCGGGAATGGTAGATTTTTTCTGCCTGAATGCCATGAAAAGCAGGGCCTCCGAATTATCCTCAATTTGTGAAAAATAGAACCGCACATCCCAGTGCCCCTCATAATCAAAGTCAAGCGCAGGATATTACTGCTACCAGTAGCATTTTACTAGCCCGAAAAATGCATGAACAGGGAGGGTGGAATCTCCGTTATGTGATATAATTCAATCAGTTAAAATAAAATTACCGGAGCTTCCACCCATGACACATGGTACCCGCAGAACGATCCGATTTTCAAACCGCAGAAGGCGCAAGGTCGAAGCCGATTTCCAGGGCGGGTCGATCACCGGCAACGGCGGCGTGATGCTGGTGAGCGAGCAGGATCGCCGACTCGGTCTGAC
>JAJDVC010000149.1 GCA_022826305.1 Gammaproteobacteria bacterium
GTCAAGGTCAGGAATGCTGCCGATACGATTCCGGTTGATCGGAAATCAGCTATCCAGCAGGATATGAAACTCGTAAAATCGAGCGCGGATTATAGCAATTATTTTCGTCAAAAACTTGGTTTCCGTCCACTTCAGCCAGGCACAGTTCCTGAGTGCCGCGCACACTCCGAATCAGTGGCCTGCCGCATCCGGCCCCGAGGTTGCGTTTGCCGGCCGGTCGAATGTCGGCAAATCCAGTGCGATCAATGTGATCACCGGAAGACAGGGCCTGGCGAAAACCAGCAAGACACCCGGCCGTACGCAGCAAATCATCTTTTTCCGGCTGCCGGACAACGGGTTTCTGGTGGACCTGCCCGGTTACGGTTATGCGCGCGTGCCCGAGCATGTGCGCAGGCACTGGGAGTCGCTCATCACGGATTACCTTTCGCATCGGCAAACATTACGCGCATTGTTCATCCCCATGGATATCCGAAGGCCCCTGACCCGCCTCGACAGGATGATGCTTGACTGCTGCCGGCAGATCGGCCTGCCTGTGCATATCCTGCTGACCAAGGCCGACAAGTACAAGCAGGGCAGGGCGCTGAACGTGTACCGGTCGGTCTGCAGGGAACTTGAGACGCAGTCCTGTACGACGGTGCAGCTGTTCTCGGCCCGTACCCGCCTGGGAGTGGATGATGCCAGAGAGGTTCTGGGCGGGTTCCTGAATCCGGTTTCAGGAACAGGGAACTGAGTCGCGCCCTGCCACGGTCGCTGGTGCCGAAACGGTGTGACTAGTCCCGGATCGAACCGTCGCCGACCACCACGTACTTTTGGGTGGTGAGCCCTTCCAGACCCACTGGTCCGCGTACATGGAGCTTGTTGGTGCTGATGCCGATTTCCGCGCCGAGCCCGTATTCGAATCCGTCGGCAAACTGCGTTGAGGCGTTCACCATGACAGAACTTGAGTCGACCTGTTGCAGGAAGCGTCTCTGGTGTTCGCGGTTTTCAGTGACTATGGCATCGGTATGGTGCGATCCATACGTCTGGATGTGATCGATCGCCTGGGCGAGATCGTCAACGATCCGGATAGACAGTATCGCGTCGAGGTATTCCGTTACCCAGTCCTCATCCGTTGCCTCGGACACTGACTGCTCGATCAGGCGGGTGCGTTCGCATCCCCGCAGTTCAATCCCCTTCTCCCGGTATTTCCGGCACAGTTCGGGCAACACGGCCGGCGCGATCTTCTCTGCGACAAGCAGGGTCTCCATGGCGCCGCATATGCCGTATCGCCTCGCCTTGGCGTTGTAGGCCACCCGCAGTGCCTTGTCGATGTCCGCTTCATCGTCTATGTAGACGTGGCACAGGCCGTCAAGGTGCTTGATCACCGGGACCGTGGCATCCTGATCAATCCGCGCGACCAGGCTCTTGCCTCCGCGGGGGATGATGATGTCGATGTACTCAGGCATGGTGATCATCCTGCCTACTGCCGAGCGGTCTGTCGTTTCGACCAGCTGGATGCAGTCCGGACTCAGCCCGGCCTGTCTGATCCCCTTTCTGAGGCAGTGCGCAAGAACCCGGTTGGAATGCATGGCTTCCGACCCGCCACGCAGGATCACGGCGTTTCCGGATTTCAGGCACAGGATGGCGGCATCAACGGTTACATTGGGGCGCGACTCGTAGATAATGCCGATGACACCGAGCGGAACCCGCATCTTGCTGACCCTGATACCGCTCGGCCGGGTCTGTTGAGCGGTCATTTCACCGACAGGGTCCTGCAGTCTGGCCACCTGTCTGCAGCCCTCGACGATTGCCGCAATCCTGGGCTCATTGAGAAACAGCCTGTCGAGCAGGGCTGACGTCAGCCTGTTCTGGCGTCCGGCGGCCATGTCCAGTACGTTTTCCGACATGATCCGGTCAGCATTCTGCTCGATTGTCCGGGCGATGCATTCAATCGCCTTGTTCTTGGTCGCCTCGGGCGCCGAGGAAATCTCCCTTTTCGCCACTTGTGCACGCATGCCCAGTTCGTCCATGTGGGCGGAGGGATCGAGGGCAACGGCGGTATTGGCAGTCATGGGTCTCGTATATTCGTGCAGGGCATGGCGACCTTGTCCGGGTTGTGCCACCCGCCCGCAGCTACTGCATGGCATGTGGCCGTCCACTGGTGCGGACCAGTGGACGGATGATAACAAAAGAATTGCCGGGCCGCCAAACGGTCGCGGACACGAACAGGCGCTATGGCAGGTTCAGTCCGCACATGCCGACAACGACGCTTTCGATTTCCTCCCAGATGTCCTTGCGCAGTCTTGGCGTGGCGCCCCGCGCGACCAGTTCGGCGTGATTCAGATGGATCAGGATATCTTCCCACCCTGTATTGTCCAGACGTTTCAGTGCGGTGTTGACAAGGTGTGCGCGGCTGCTCCAGATTCCGTGCTGCCGGAACAGCGACTGCGGCGTTTTCCCGGTTTGCTCGGCGGTTGCCGATATCCGGCACACAACGCGCACCTCCCGGGTCAGTGCCCACAGGATGATCACAGGCTCGATACCTTCGCGTTTCAGATTTTGCAGGATCCGCAGGGCGCGCTCGACGGCACCGGCCAGGCAGGCATCGATCAGGGCGAATGCATTGAACCTGGCGTGATCGGATATGATCCGGTTGGCTGACTCCAGGGTGATTTTCTCGCCGTCACACAGCAGTTTCAGCAGGTTGATTTCCTGGGCTGCCGCAAGCAGGTTGCCTTCCGCCAGGTGAGCTACCCTCTCGACCACTTCGTAATCGTATTTCAGCCCCGTTTCCGACATTCTTCGGTTCAACCAGTCACAGAGCCGGCCAGCCGGTACGAGTGGACATTCGGTCGTGATACCTGCCGCATCCACGGCCTTGAACCATTTCGTGTTTTTCCCCCGCTTGTCCAGGGCCCCGGAGATGACCACCAGGGCAGTATCGTCGGCGGGATCATTCGCGTATTCAACCAGTGCCCTGGCACCTGTTTCCCCGGGCTTCCCCGACGGCATGCGCAGCTCGATGAGTTTTTTCTCGGAGAAAAGGGACATCATCTGGCTTTCCTGTGCCAGGACATGCCAGTCAAACCCTGCCTCGACCATATACCGCAATCTTTCCGTGTAGCCCTGTTCGCGTGCAGCGTTCCTGATCCGGTCCAGCGCTTCCTCGACCAGCAGCAGTTCGGGTCCATGGATCAGGTGCAGCGGGGCGATCCCCTCGTTGATCCGGGCGGGCAGGGATGACAGGCTGACTTGCAACGGACCGCAGCGGTGACTAGATTCTGGCTAGAAGCCTGATGATCCGGGAGGCGATTTCGGCGTTCATTTCCTGGCGCATGAACCCTTCTTCCTCTTCCAGTTCCAGTTCGTTTCCCTGCGTGTAGTCCAGTGCCCGGGTCTGGTTGAGCGTTGACCGGGGCAGAAGGGTCGTTCCGTCGCGGTCGATTACGGTGAATGCGACGGTCCGGCGGTATTGATAGCCGGTCGCGATGCCTGCCGTGCTGGTCGTGTTGACCTCTTTCGTGAATTCGCTCCGGATGATCCGTATGCTGACTGCGCCGGATTCGTCGTCCACGACCGAGGCGCCGTTCCTGGTCAGCAGGAGTGTCAACTGACCGACCATGTCCGTCTCTCCGCCGACAATGGAGATCTCTGCAAGTCGATCGGATAGCGTGGCTGTGCCCTTCAGCTTGAATCCGCATCCGGATAGCAGGACAAGGCCGACCATCAACAGGAGCAGTTTTCTGTACATGCGCGTCACGATTCGAAAATCCGGTTGCGGGGGTCTTTTCAGGTCTGGTTTTTCAGTTTGTCTGAAGAAACGCACGGATACCGCTCAATCAGACCACGATGTTTACCAGTTTCCCGGGCACGATGATGATTTTTCTCACCGGCTTGTTCTGGATGTGTTTCAGTATCCTGCTGTCGGCCAGTGCGGCCTGTTCGATCATCTCCCGGTCGCTTCCGGCCGAAATGCAGATCTGGCTGCGGTTCCTGCCGTTTACCTGGAGGATCAGGTTGAGTGATTCCGTGTCGATTGCCCGTGTGTCCACGACCGGCCACCTGGCATCGAGGATTTCGCCATCTTCGCCCATCTTCGACCACAGCACATGGGCCACATGCGGCGTAATCGGAGCAAGAACCTTGTTCAGGACAAGCATGCTTTCGCGCATCACGGCTGCGCAATCCGGATTCCTGGTGGCGTCAAAGCGCTCGAGGGCGTTCAGCAGTTCCATCGCGCCGGCGACTATCGTGTTCAGGTGGGTCCGTTCGTAGTCCCGATTGATCCTTTCCAGAAGGCGATGGGTTAGTCGGCGAAGTGTCCTGGCGTCGCCGTCACCGATATCATCCTGCCAGTTGTTCCGGTTCAGCGCATCCCGTGCCGACAGGACGGTTTCCGCATTCCGGTGCACCAGTGCCCACCAGCGCTTGATGAACCGGTTGGGCCCGGCTACCGCGTCATCGTTCCATTCCATGGACTGTTCAGGTGGCGCAGCGAAGATGATGAACAGCCTCAGGGTGTCTGCCCCGTATTTCTCCACTATGCGCTGGGGCGAAACCGTGTTGTCTGCCGACTTGGACATCTTGGATCCCTTGCTGAGCACCATGCCCTGGCAGAGTAGCCGGGTAAATGGCTCATCGCCGTTCACCAGGCCGAAATCCCTCATCAGCTTGTAGAAGAAGCGCGCGTACAGCAGGTGCAGCACCGCATGTTCAACACCGCCCACGTACTGGTCCACGGGCAACCAGTACTTGGCCCGTTCATCAAGCATGGCCGGGGCGCCGGGGCAGCAATAGCGTGCATAGTACCAGGATGATTCGACGAATGTGTCGAGTGTGTCGGTTTCCCTTGTGGCGACCTGGCAGGATCCGGGAAGAGTAGCCCGGAGAAAGTCCGGATGCCTTGCCAGCGGGGAATGCACGCCGGAGAATTCCGCATCTTCCGGCAGTACCACGGGCAGTTCGCCGTCCGGTACCGCCACGGGTTCCTGGTCTTCACCGTAGACGACCGGTATCGGACAACCCCAGTATCGTTGCCTGGATACGCCCCAGTCGCGCAACCGATAGTTAACCGTCTTGCGGCCCACGCCTTGCGTTTCGACAAAATCCGCCACGGCATTGAATGCTTTTCCGAAGTCAAGGTCATCGAACTGCCCGGAATTGATCACCACACCTTCCTTGGTCGTCAGGGAGCCCTGGCTGTAATCATGGGTTGAACCGTCTGCGTGTCTGATCACTGGCCGGATCTCGAGGTCGTGTTTGATGGCAAATTCCCAGTCTCGCTGATCATGGGCCGGGACAGCCATAACGGCCCCGGTTCCATAACCCATCAGCACGAAATTGGCTGCCCAGATCTCGATTTTCTCCCCGCTGACAGGATGTGTCCCGCAAATCCCCAGGGGCAGTCCTTTCTTTTCCATGGTTTCCAGTTCCTGCTCGGTGGTGTTCGTCTGCTTGCACTGCTCGATGAACTCCATGATCTCCGGGTTTCCGGCTGCGGCCTTCCGGGTCAGGGGATGTTCTGCCGCAACACAGATGAACGTGATCCCCATAATGGTGTCCGGGCGGGTGGTGTAAACCAGCAGGGGCTCCTCTCCCGGCACCTCAAATGAAAACTCGACGCCTTCGGAGCGGCCAATCCAGTTTTTCTGCATGGTCCTGACCATCTCGGGCCAGCCGTCCAGTTTCTCGATATGCTCAAGCAGCTCCTCGGCGTATCCGGTGATGCGCAGGAACCACTGAGAGATGACCCGACGCTCCACCTTGACATCGGAACGCCATCCGCGTCCTTTCCCCGCCTGTTCGTTGGAAAGGACCGTTTGCTCCTCGGGATCCCAGTTGACGTAGCTCAGCTTCTTGTAGGCGAGCCCCTTTTCCAGCAGTCGATTGAAGAACCATTGTTCCCACTGGTAGTAGTCCGGGGTGCAGGTTGCAAGTTCGCGGTTCCAGTCGTAGGCGAATCCCATCTGCTTGAGTTGCCGTTTCATGGCGGCGATGTTTCCATAGGTCCATTCGGCCGGGTGGGTCTTGTGCTTGATTGCCGCATTCTCGGCCGGCAGTCCGAATGCATCCCAGCCCATGGGCTGAAGCACGTTCTTGCCCTGCATGCGCTGGTATCGACTGATGGTGTCTCCGATGGTGTAGTTGCGGATATGCCCTATATGCAGATTGCCTGAAGGATAGGGGAGCATGGAGAGGCAGTAGAACTTTTCCCTGTCCGGGTCTTCAAAAACCGCAAAACTGTCATTTTCCTCCCAGTATTGCTGTACAGATGCCTCGACTTCAGCAGCATTGTATTCGTTGGTCATTGACGGATACCGCATTTTCAGTGCATGCGGATTTTAACCGATTAATCCTGAATGTGCGCGCATGTCCCGGGTGCGGGTACGGGCACCCTGGTGCCGATCCTGATGCGTCAGCCTCCTGCCTACCTTACAATACCCGTCATGGCAGGACCGATTCCCGACACATTCATCGATCAGCTCATGGCGCGAGTCGACATCGTGTCGGTAATCGATCAACGCATTCCCCTGACGCAAAAGGGGAAGGAGTTCATGGCGTGCTGTCCGTTTCATGAAGAGAAGACCCCTTCCTTTTCGGTCAGCCAGGTCAAGCAGTTCTACCACTGTTTCGGTTGCGGGGCGCACGGCACGGCGATCGGATTTCTGATGAATTACGAGAACCTGGGATTCGTCGAGGCGGTGACGACGCTTGCCAACAGCATCGGACTCGAAGTGCCAGGAGCCGGTTCCGGCCCGCGCGACGGTGCGGCAATCCAGCGCTCCAGGAGCCTGCAGGACATGATGGACCGGGCCAATGCGTGGTTCAGGAAACAGCTGGAGACCCACAAGGGCTCCTGGCTTGCCAGGGGATACCTCAAGGAGCGTGGCCTGGACCAGGAAACCGTGGAGTCGTTCGGAATCGGATTTGCGCCGGAAGAATGGCGGGGACTGGTCGGCGAGCTCGGGAAGCAGCAGCCGGACCTGGACCTGCTTGTGGAGGCGGGTCTGGCCGGGCGCTCGGAAAAGGGCGGTAGTGCTGCCCACAGGCATTATGACCGTTTCCGCGGACGAATCATCTTCCCGATAGAAAACCTTCAGGGCAGGGTCGTGGGGTTCGGCGGGCGCATAATCGGCGACGGAGATCCGAAGTACCTCAATTCTCCGGAAACCCCATTGTTTCACAAGCGTACGGAACTGTACGGTCTGCACAGGGCCCGGCGCGCGATCGGGCAGGAAAAGCGCTGCATCATCGTCGAGGGATATCTGGATGTCATCGGACTTGCCCAGTTCGGCATCGGTAACGCCGTTGCCACGCTGGGTACAGCCACGACACGGGAACACGTACAGCGGCTGTTCCGGGTAACCGCGGACATCGTCTTCTGTTTCGACGGCGACCGGGCTGGTCGGGCGGCGGCCGAAAAAGCGATGCAGGTCGTGTTGCCGGAGATGCATGACGGCAGACAGGCGAGTTTCCTGTTCCTGGCTGAAGGAGAAGATCCGGATACAACGATTCGCAAGGAGGGCAGGGAGGGGTTTCAGGCACGGCTTGACCAGGCTACCCCGCTACCGGACCTGTTGCTTGATACGCTGACTGGCCAGGCTGACATGAGTCGCCTGGATGGTCAGGCAAGGCTGGTCAGCCTGGCCAGGCCACTGATGGCCCAGTTGCCCGAAGGCGCCATCAGGGAGCTGATCATCGGTCGCCTCTCGACGATCAGCAATTTGCCGGACTCCAGGCTCCGGGAGGATTTTGCAAGGTCTGACCCGCTTCCCGACGCACCCCTCAAACGTTCGGCAAGACTGAACCGCGGCCAGATTACCCCGGTTGCCATGGCGATCAGCATGGTACTGCAGAACCCGTCCCTGGCGGGAGAGGTTTCAGACATCGAGAGCCTGGCCGAACTTGACCTGCCGGGAGCCAGGATACTGCTGGAACTTCTGGAGCGATGCAGCGACCGGCCCGGGCAGAACACCGCGAACCTGCTGGAGGCTTATCGGGGATCCGATAGTCACGGTTATCTTGAAGAGCTTGCGGCGCGTTCCAACTACATTGCTGAAAGCGCCTTGAAGACCCAGTTCAGCGACACCCTGGATGTTCTCAGGGAGGAGCCGTCCAGGCAGCGCAGGCTGCAATTGCTGGAAAAATCCAGGCTTGGGCCCTTGCGTCAGGAGGAGCGCCAGGAACTGCTCATGCTGCTCAGGCAGAGAGCCGGGAAGACAGTCCGGAGATAGCCTGTCTGCATGGGAGACCGTTGCCCGGACGCATGAAATCTTCCGTGCCCCTTTTCCGCAGGAATCGGCAGCGCTGAAGTGAAAAAGCATGTACCATATGATGAAAGTGCGGGAGAAATGGCGTTACAATAGCGCCTTGCGGGTTCTTGCAGACCCGGTTTCTGATGGGAAGCATACATTGATTAAGGCGGTTGCGGTCGGTTTGACACGCCATTAGCACGAGGAGCGGGAAGACTGTTGGAAGACGTTTCGTCAGATCAGGACGGGTTGCTGTGCGAACTGGTCAGGGTAAAGCTTGAGGCCTATTTCAAGAAACTTGATGGTGAGCAGCCTTCCCATGTATACCAGCTGGTTCTGGGTGAGGTGGAAAGGCCCATGCTCGAGATCGTCATGAAGTATGCGCGGAACAACCAGACCGTGGCATCCCGGATTCTCGGTATCCATCGGGACACCCTCCGAAAGAAGCTCGGAACCTATGGCCTGAAATAGGAGATATCAGGTAACCGCCGCCTGGATGTCCAGTTCCGATTCGATGTCTCCCTGCGCGCCGCAAACGTAAATCCGCCATGTCAGATCAGATCAGACGTGCCCTGATCAGTGTCTCGGACAAATCCGGCATCCTCGAGTTTGCCCGTTTCCTGGCGGATGCGGGAGTCGAGATTCTCTCGACCGGCGGGACTGCGGGATATCTTGCCGACAACGGGATTGCGGTTCTGGAGGTCAGCGACTATACCGGGTTTTCGGAAATGATGGATGGTCGGGTCAAGACACTGCACCCCCTGGTCCATGGCGGGATACTGGCGCGGCGCGGGCAGGACGACCGGGATATGGTTCGTCACGGCATCCGCGGGATTGACCTGGTGGTGGTCAACCTCTACCCGTTTCGCAGCACTGTCGAGCAGGTCGATTGTACGCTGGACATGGCGATCGAGAACATTGATATCGGCGGTCCGGCCATGCTCCGGTCTGCAGCCAAGAATCATCGGGATGTGACGGTGGTGGTGCATGTACAGGACTACCCGCGTGTCAGGGAAGACATGAGGCGCCAGGGCGGGTCCGTTTCGGACGCATTGCGCTTCGACCTGGCCAGAAGCGCATTTTCCTATACGGCCGAATACGATGGGGCGATTGCTGCGTATCTGGACGGGCTGGTCGGCGAAGCGGCTACCGGATTCCCGGAAACCCTCTCCCTTCGACGGCAGATCCGGCAGTCCCTTCGCTACGGGGAGAACCCCCACCAGAGCGCCGCATACTATATCGACCCGGAATGCCGGATGTCAGGCATATCGGGTGCAAGGCAACTGCAGGGCAAGGAACTGTCATTCAACAATATCGCGGACACGGACGCGGCGCTGGAGTGTGTGCGGCAATTTGGCGAGAGTCCGGCCTGCGTCATCGTGAAGCATGCCAATCCCTGCGGCGTGGCGGTCGCGGATGTACTGACGGAAGCCTATGATCGTGCCTACCGGACGGATCCGGAGTCGGCGTTCGGCGGCGTCATTGCATTCAATCGCGGCCTTGATGGCCGGACCGTGTCGGACCTCGTTTCCCGGCAGTTCGTGGAAGTGGTCGCCGCACCTGCGTTCGAGCAGGAAGCCCTTTCGGTTCTGGAAGGATTCAGGAATATCCGGGCGCTCGAGACCGGGCTCCTGCAGTCATCGGATCCGGATACCCCGGGTCTCGATGTCAGGACGGTGCAGGGCGGACTGCTGGTACAGGAAAAGGATACAAGACTGTACGACAGGCTTGATGTAGTTACCCGGCGCAAGCCCGATAAGCGCGAGATGGCCGATCTGGTCTTTGCCTGGAGGGTGGCAAAGTACGTGAAGTCGAATGCCATAGTCTATGCGACGGGCGGCATGACGATAGGGATCGGGGCCGGCCAGATGAGTCGGGTGAACTCGGCCCGGATTGCCGCGATCAAGGCGGAGCATGCCGGCTTGGCAGTGCGCGGGGCAGTGATGGCTTCGGATGCGTTTTTCCCATTCCGCGACGGCCTCGACAATGCGGCCGATGCAGGAATCCGGGCCGTGATACAACCAGGCGGTTCGGTACGGGATGACGAGGTCATCGCGGCAGCGGACGAGCACGGCATGGCCATGGTGTTCACGGGCATGCGTCACTTCAGGCACTGAACGGCGGACCGGATTCCGATCGGATGGCGGCAGCATCATGAAGGTCCTGATAATCGGATCCGGCGGGCGCGAGCATGCGCTGGCCTGGAAGGTATCCCAATCACCCGGGGTGGAGACCGTGTTCGTGGCGCCGGGAAATGCCGGCACGGAAACAGAACCGGGCGTATCGAATGTTCCCATCGCCGCAACGGATGTCGTGCAGCTTGCCGAGTTCGCCCGTCGGCAGGTCGTCGACCTGACGATCATCGGCCCGGAGGCGCCGCTGGTGGCGGGCGTTTCGGACCTGTTCCGGGAACGGGGATTGCGCTGTTTCGGGCCGACCAGTGACGGCGCGAGGCTTGAAGGTTCCAAGGCGTTTTCGAAACAGTTTCTCCGGAAACACGGGATTCCCACGGCGCACCATGCAGATTTTACCCGGCTGGAGGATGCCGTACGGCATCTGGACGACGTGAACTGGCCGATCGTGATCAAGGCTGATGGTCTTGCCCAGGGCAAGGGCGTGGTTATCGCACAGGATCGCGAAAGCGCCGTGTCGGCCGTATCGGAAATGCTGTCGGGAGAGGCGTTCGGCGAAGCCGGTCACCGGGTGGTGATCGAGGAGTTCCTCGAGGGAGAGGAGGCCAGCATCATGTGTCTGGTTGGTGGAGGGGATTTCCTGATCATGTCCTCCAGCCAGGACCACAAGGCGGCCCATAACGGGGACACCGGCCCCAATACCGGAGGCATGGGCGCCTATTCTCCGGCTCCGGTCGTTGATCGTGACATGCTGGAGCGGATTGTCAGGCAGGTCATCCGGCCGACTCTGAAGGGGCTGCATGACGAGCGGATCGAGTATTGCGGCTTTCTCTATGCGGGACTGATGATCGGCCGGGATCGGGTGCCGCGCGTGCTGGAATTCAACTGTCGGCTCGGGGATCCTGAAACCCAGCCGATTCTCATGCGCCTGGAATCGGATCTGGTCGGGCATTGCATGGCCGCGCTGGAAGGAACGCTGTCCCGGGAGCGGGCGATCTGGAGCGGAAAGTCCGCGCTGGCAGTCGTCATGGCGGCCGGGGGGTATCCGCAACATTATGAAACAGGACGGAAAATCGATGGTCTGCCCCGGGCCGGATCAGGTGCCGTGAAGGTCTTTCATGCCGGTACGCGCAGGCAGGGAGACAGCATCCTGACAGCCGGGGGGCGGGTGTTGTGCGTGACCGCCCTGGGAGACAGCGTTGCGGAAGCGCAGGATGCGGCATATTCCGTCGCACGCACCGTCCGCTGGGACGGTTCCTGGTATCGGGATGACATCGGGCATCGTGCGATAGACCGTGACTCCTGATCCCTGCTGCCTGCCTGTATCCGGACGGATGCTTGATAATGGCAAGGCAGGTGATTTAAGCTAGCTGTCGTGCCCGTACCAAAGGCAGCCGGGAGTACTGACCTTGCATCTTCATAATCACTTGAAACACTGATACATCGAACATGAAACAGCCATTTGTTGCAATTCTTATGGGATCTGATTCGGACCTGCCCGTGATGCGGACGACCTTCGACGTGCTGGACGGACTCGGGGTCGCCTGGGAGGCCAGGGTCACCTCCGCCCATCGCACCCCCGATCAGACGCACGAATATGTCAAGGATGCTGAAAGGCGCGGTTGCGCCGTGTTTGTCGCCGCAGCTGGGCTCGCCGCCCATCTGGCTGGCGTCGTGGCAAGTCTGACCGTCAGGCCGGTGATTGGTGTGCCGATGGACGGCGGCCCGCTCAATGGCCAGGATGCATTGCTGTCAACCGTGCAGATGCCGGGAGGGATTCCTGTCGCCAGTGTCGCCATCGGCAAGGCCGGGGCCAAGAATGCGGGGTATCTCGCAGCACAGATTCTCGGCGTATCCGATCCATCCGTTTCGGACAGGGTCCGCCAGGAACGGATGGAGAACCAGGCGACGATTGTCGAGAAGGATCGCGCGCTGCAGGCGGAGCTGGGGAACCGTTGAGCCTTGTAACCATTCTGGATGCAGCACATATCATCAGGCAGGGTGGGGTCGTCGCATACCCGACCGAGTCGTGCTACGGGCTGGGCTGCGACCCCGCAAACGGTCCTGCCGTACGCCGGATTCTCTCGATCAAGCGCCGCCATTTCCGCAAGGGACTGATTCTGGTTGCCGATCACCTGATCCGGTTGCGGCCTTATTTTCGTGAAATACCGGACGCAACCCGGGAGGCTGTCCTGAGCAGCTGGCCGGGACCCTGTACCTGGCTGTTGCCGTCCCGCCGGAACGTGTCCCGACTGCTTCGTGGCAACCACGAACTGATCGCGGTCAGGGTGTCACGGCACAGGGTGGTACGGATGCTGTGCAGGGAAACATCAAGGGCCCTGATATCGACCAGCGCCAACCGGGCCGGCCGGCCCGCCATCCGTTCGCTCGCCATCCTGGAGGAGTCCCTGGGGCATGAGGTGGATGGAATCGTCGAGGGAGATGTCGGTCGGCGGAAAAACCCGTCCACTATCCGAAATGCCCTTGATGGTTCCTGTATCCGGGTCTGAAAACGATGCCTGGAGAACCGGATATCCGAACTGTCACCGGCTATCTGAAAACGTTGCAGGATGTCATCTGTCATTCGCTGGGTACGCTTGAGCCAGCCGCCGGGTTCTGTGTCGATGGCTGGGAGCATCCGGCAGGCGGCGGTGGTGTTTCCCGGGTTCTGGAGATGGGATCGGTGATCGAGAAAGGCGGAGTCAATTTCTCCCATGTGAAGGGTGAAAGCCTGCCGCCTTCAGCCAGCCAGGACAGGCCTGAAATCGTCGGCCTGCCCTTTGAGGCAACGGGAGTTTCGGTGGTCATTCATCCACGCAGCCCGCTGATCCCGACCTGTCACATGAATGTCCGGTTCTTCTGTGCGGGAACAGGTGCGGAACGGGCGGTGTGGTGGTTTGGGGGGGGGTACGACCTGACACCCTACTACGGATTCGTCGATGACTGCGTGCACTGGCACAGGACCGCGCGCGATGCCTGCAATGCATTCGGGCCGGGGGTTTATCCGAAGCTGAAGCGGCAGTGCGATGATTATTTCTTCATTGCGCACCGCAATGAACCAAGAGGTATCGGCGGCATATTTTTCGATGACTGGAACCATGACGGATTCGAGCAGGCCTTCGGATTCCTCAGGTCCGTCGGTGACAGTTTCCTGCCTGCGTATCTCCCGATCATGGAAAGGAGGAAGGATATCTCCTGGACGCCTGCCCAGCGCGAATTCCAGGCTTACAGGCGGGGCAGGTACGTGGAATTCAATCTGGTATATGATCGTGGGACGCTGTTCGGCCTGCAGTCCGGTGGCCGTACGGAGTCCATCCTGATGTCACTGCCTCCCGGGGTGCGCTGGTCCTACCGATACAAGGCCCCTCCCGGCAGCGAGGAGGCACGGTTGACCGAGTACTTTCTGGTGCCCCGTGACTGGGCATGCCTGCAGGTGCCGGATATCGGGCGTTCCGGAGAGATCTGAAGTGTTGTGGTTCTACCGGATCGTTCTGTACGCCGCAGCGCCGGTTGTCTTCGTCCGCTTTGTCTGGCGGGCTGTGTACAGCAGACAGTACCGGGATCGTCTCCCCCAGAGGCTCGGGTTCCGGCTGGGCCTGAGTCCGCCGAAAGGCGGGAATATGCGGAGAATCTGGATTCATGCGGTTTCCGTCGGAGAGGTAAATGCCGCAGTGCCGCTGGCACGGTGTCTGCTGGAGGAACCGGACGGAATTCATCTGGTCGTGACCACGATGACTC
The DNA here is from genome assembly GCA_022826305.1 of Gammaproteobacteria bacterium. Lineage (GTDB taxonomy): Bacteria > Pseudomonadota > Gammaproteobacteria > Arenicellales > Poriferihabitantaceae > Poriferihabitans. The sequence goes on from JAJDVC010000149.1 coordinate 14,102, forward strand.
CGACCGGTTCGCTCAAGGTCGGCCAGGTTCTGCCGGAGCAGGTCGAGCATTGCTATCTGCCCTATGATTACCCGGGGGCGGTCAGAAGATTCCTGGATTGTGCCAGACCGGATGTTGCCGTAATAATGGAGACGGAAATCTGGCCCAACTATATTGATGCCTGCTCCAGGCGAAACATTCCGGTCATACTTGCAAACGTCCGGCTGTCGGCAAGATCCTTCCGGGGCTACCGGCGGTTCCGATGTCTGTTGCGGCCGGTGTTGCAGCGGGTGGACCGAATCGCGGTGCAATCGGATGTCGAGGCTGATCGCCTGGTTCGATTGGGCGCAAGATCATCTTCCGTTCAGGTTACGGGCAGCATCAAGTTCGAGGTGGGCCTGTCCGCCGACAGCTGGCAGGCGATCCGGTCGGTACGGCACGGTTTCGGACCGGACCGGCCGGTCTGGGTCGCTGGCAGCACACACGCAGAGGAAGAGGGACAGGTCTTGACAGCCTTCTCGATGGCAAGGAAAACCGTTCCCGATCTTCTCCTGATACTGGTTCCCCGTCATCCGGAGCGATTTGAGGACGTGTATCGGCTGTGTACCCGCCAGGGGCTGTCAACACTCCGCAGGTCCGTTCACAGCACGGATCTCCCCGGGCACACGGACGTCTATCTGGGAGACACCATGGGAGAATTGCCGATCCTGATCGGCGCCGCCGATGTCGCTTTTGTCGGCGGCAGTCTGGTGCGTTCAGGTGGGCACAATGTCCTGGAGGCCTGCGCGGCTGGTGTGGCCGTTCTGTTCGGGCCGCATATGTTCAATTTCCAGGAGATATCGGATCAGGTCCTTTCCCGGGGTGCCGGAATTCAGGTCATGGACAGCGATGAACTGGGTCAGGCCGTCGTACGGTTGATGCAGGATTCCGGTCTGCGGGAGCAGTACGGAGCCGCAGGCAGGCAGTTTGTTGAGGAAAACCGTGGTGCGTTGAAGCAGGTTCGTGAGATTGTCTCGAATTGTCTCTGAAGTGCCGAGGCTGTCCCGTATGCGCCCCATGGTTCACCTTGCTATTCTTCGACGAGACTCTTGCAGACTATTTCCCGTACATTGGGTGAGAGGTCCGTGTGCCGATCAAGTGCCTTCAGGGTGCTCTGCATCTGGTCAGCGAGCTCCCGGGTGTACTGCCTCCAGTTGTTGAATGCCGAGGCAATGCGGGCACTGATCTGGGGGTTGACGGCATCCAGTCTCAGGATCCACTCCCTGGCAAATGCATAGCCCGAACCGTCGGGAGCATGGAACCCCACCGGGTTGCCGTGGGTGAACGCACCGATCAGCGCCCGGACCTTGTTGGGATTGGTTGGCTCGAATCCGGGGTGTTCAGTCAGTGCTACGACCGTATCGATTGTCGTTGCGTCCGGGACCGTCGCCTGTGCCCGGAACCACTTGTCCACGACAAGAGCCTCGTGCCGCCAGTTGCGGTAGAACTGCTCCAGGATTGCGGACCGGTTCGGGAGATCCGAGCGGGCGAGGAGGGTCAGGGCGCTGGTCGTGTCCGTCATGCATCGCCCTCCTTCCAGCTGTTCAAGGACCAGATTCCGGACTGTTTCGTCATCCAGTTCACTCAGGTATTCCAGACACGTGTCGCGCAGACGTCTTGCTGCCATCTCCTCGGAGACGGGCTGACCCCGATTGACCCTGTTGCACTCGTGATAACGCGTCAGCAGGGCATCCTTCGCGTGAGCCGCGAGGTCGTACTTCATGGTCTGCAGCGCCTGGTGGCTGATTGCCGGGTCAATGGGAATCGTCATGGAGGACAGGTAGTTGAAATCGGGTAGCGTGATCAGCGTGGAAAGAAGCGCCAGGTCGGTTTCCCGACCCTCCACCAGTTTCCTGAACAGTTCACATGTCTGTGAGTGATCGGACTCCCGGCCGTCCTGCTTCAGGGCCTCGATATCCTGCAGCAGTTGGCCGCACAGAAGCCGTTGCCCGGCTTCCCAGCGGCAATAGGGATCATCGTCATGATGCATGAGCAGGGTGAGGGTCTGCGGGTCGAGTTCGGCCTCGAGCTTCACTGGCGCGCTGAATCCTCTCAGCAGGGAAGGTGCGGGCGGCGAGAAAATCCGTTCGAAGCGGAACGTTTTTTTCGGGCAGTCCAGTATCAGCAATGTTTCGTGCATGCCATTGCGGAGTGTGACGGCATTGCCGTTCTCGTCGAGCAATGCTGTGCGGACCGGGATGACGAAAGGGGCTTTTTCTTCCTGCCCCGGGGTCGGCGGACAACGCTGGGAGAGAGTGATCTCGTATGCATGTTCGGATTCCAGATATCTGCATGCGGCGGTCACTACAGGTGTTCCCGCCTGGCTGTACCAGTGCTTGAACTGCCTGAGATCGGTGCCGCTGGCCTGTTCCATTGACTCAATGAAATCATCGATGGTGACGGCCTGGCCGTCGAAGGTCTCGAAATACCGGTCCGTACCCCGACGGAAGTCCTCCTTGCCGAGTATCAGGTTCAGCATCCGGATCACCTCGGCGCCTTTCTGATACACTGTCTCGGTGTAGAAGTTGTCGATTCTCTGGTAGGATTTCGGGCGTACTGGATGAGCCAGGGCACTGGCATCTTCCCTGAACTGGTGGGAGCGCAGGCGACTCACCTCGGCAATGCGTCTGGCGCCCCGGGAACCTGTATCTGCACTGAACTCCTGATCACGGTACACCGTGAAGCCTTCCTTCAGGCTGAGCTGGAACCAGTCCCGGCATGTGACGCGGTTGCCCGACCAGTTGTGGAAGTACTCGTGGCCGATCACGTTCTCGACCAGAACGAAGTCGTTATCGGTTGCCATCCGGGTATCGGCAAGCACCAGCGCAGTATTGAATATGTTGAGGCTCTTGTTCTCCATGGCGCCCATGTTGAAATCCTCGACCGCAACGACATTGAACAGGTCGAGATCGTATTCGCGTCCGTAAACCTCCTCATCCCAGGCCATTGCCCGTTTCAGGGACTCCATGGCGTGTGCACATTTGCCGATATCCCTGCCGCGTGCGTGGAAACGGAGTTTGACCCGCCTGCCGCTGCAGGTAGTGAATGTGTCCTCGTGGCATTCAAGATTTCCCGCAACGATGGCAAACAGATAGGTCGGCTTGGGAAACGGGTCATGCCAGACTGCGTAGTGGGTATCCGCATCGGTCCAGCCCGAGTCAACAAGGTTTCCGTTGCAAAGCAGGACCGGAAAATCCTTCTGTTTCCCACTCAGGGTGACTTCGTAGACGGACAGGTTGTCCGGCCGGTCGATCGCTGGCGTAATGCGTCGGAATCCTTCCGCTTCGCATTGGGTGCAGAGCATGTCACCGGACTGGTAGAGCCCCGTCAGGGCAGTGTTGTCGCAGGGACGGATCCGGTTGCGGATGGAAAGACCGAAGCGGTCAGGAACATTCCTCACGATCAGCCGGGAGTCCGTGATCCGGTATCGGTCGTCCCGCAGTTCGACGCCGTCGATGCTGACGGACAGAACCTCCGCATGCTCACAGTCGAGTATCAGGTCCGAGGCTCCCTTGCGCCTGCGTTCAATCGAATGGTGGGCATCCACCATCGTCTCTTCATAGTCCAGCGTGACATTCAGGCGGCAATGCGTGATCCGGAAGTCAGGAGGGGAGTAGTCCGACAGGAATGTGGTGTGTGTTGCGCCTGTATTCACTTTGAGACTTTGGCGGCCGGGGATACCCTGCTACCGTTCAAGGTATTGCAGCTTTTCCCTGACGCTGCGCCAGTCGTCCGCATCCTCAGGCGGATCCTTGGCCTCGGAGATCACCGGCCAGACCTGACTCAATTCGGCGTTCAACTCAAGGAAGTGTTCCTGACCTTCCGGCAACTCGTCCTCGGAGTGGATGGCGTCGACCGGGCATTCGGGCTCGCAGAGACTGCAGTCTATGCATTCCTCGGGATCAATGACCAGAAAGTTCGGGCCTTCGTGAAAACAATCAACCGGGCATACCTCGACGCAATCCGTCAGCTTGCAGCGGATACAGGATTCGATTACAACGAAGGTCATTGGCAGTCAGTTGGTGCAAGTGGTCAAGGGGATCGTATTGTAGTGATTCTGCTCTGCAAGGTACAGGGGGAGATTGCCCCTGCCCGCTACCTTTCGTTTGGCTGATCAGGACACGAAACGTTGCAGCTCATACAGCGTGGCAAGCGCTTCACGCGGAGAGATGTCATCTACGGTCAGCGCCCTGAGCCGGGCAATCGCAGCCTGTTCCTCGGCATGGATTTCGGGGAGCAGGCTCTGATCGGAGGCGAGCCAGGCCGTGTCCCGTGTCGTCCGTACGTAATCGTCCTCAAGATTGTCCAGTTTCTGCCGGGCGTGCTCGATGACCGGCTCGGGAATCCCTGCCAGCCTGGCGACATGCAGGCCGTAACTCTGGTTTGCCGGGCCTTCCTTCACGTTATACAGAAACACGATTTCGTTACCGTATTCAGTGGCATCCAGATGGACGTTGCTGACGGCGGGGATCTGGTTGGCGAGCGCTGTCAGCTCAAAATAGTGAGTGGAGAACAGGACGAACGCACCGATCCGCAAGGACAGGTCACGGGCACAGGCCCAGGCAAGGGCCAGCCCGTCAAATGTGCTGGTACCACGGCCGATCTCGTCGACGATTACCAGGCTGTGGGGTGTGGCATTCCTCAGTATGCTGGCCATTTCAGTCATTTCCACCATGAACGTGGAGCGCCCTCCCGCAAGATCGTCGGCTGCACCGATACGCGTGAATATACGATCGATATGGCCAATTGACGCGCTGTCGGCCGGAACGTAGCAGCCGGTATGGGCGAGCAGCACGATAATTGCAATCTGCCGCATATACGTGCTCTTGCCGCCCATGTTCGGACCTGTGATCACCTGCATTTTCGCTTCGGGATGAAGATGGGTGTCATTGCTGATGAATTTCCCGGGCAGAACCTGCTCCACGACCGGATGCCTTCCGTTCGTTATCCTGATCTGCCCGCCGTCCGCGAATCGTGGTCGCACCAGTTCCAGGGAGACAGCCCGCTCCGCGAAATTGCACAACACATCCAGACAGGCCAGGGCTCGGGCGCAGGCGATCAGGAGGCTGACATGGGGGATCAGGGTATCCAGGAGTTGTTCGTAAAGCCATTTTTCCCGGTTGAGCGCCTTGCCCCTTGCGCTCAGGATGCGATCCTCGAACCGCTTGAGTTCCTCGGTAATGTAGCGCTCGGCGTTCTTGATGGTCTGGCGCCTGATGAAATCCCCGGGAACGTTTTCGGACTGGGATCGGGGAATTTCAATATAGTATCCATGGACCTTGTTGTACCGTACCTTGAGAGTGGATATGCCTGTCCGCTCCTTTTCCCGGGACTCAAGTTCCATGAGGAATGTTCCGGCATCGCGCTGCAGCACTCTCAGCTCGTACAATTCCGGATCGTATCGGTCACGCAGCACACCGCCATCCCGTATCAGTGCGGGGGGCTCGTCCTCTATCGCCTTTTCCAGCAGTTCGGTGATCGATTCAGGTACTGACAGGGGGGTGACCAGACCAAGGACCAGTCCGGATTCCGCTCCCCTGATCCGGTCCCTGAGATCGGGCAGGATCCTGAGGCTGGAGCGCAGTCCGACCAGGTCGCGGGGTCTTGCCGATTTGATGGCTATCCGCGAAAGAATCCGTTCCATGTCGGTGACCGGTTTCAGCAGCGGGGTGATGCCTTCGTACAGGTAGTCCGTTCTGAGCCAGTCTATCGCATCATGCCGCAAACCGAGTTCGGCCCGGTCCGTGGTCGGGGAATTCAGCCATCTGTTGAGCAGTCTCGCGCCCATCGAGGTCTGGCACCTGTCCAGTATTCCCCGCAGACTGCAGCGGTCGTCTCCGGTCTGGCTCGTTTCGATTTCAAGGTTGCTGCGTGTCACGTTGTCCAGAACGATGTGATGGCCGGCCTGTTGGTACTCGATGCCGTTCACATGGGGAATCCCGGTGCCATACAGATCCCGGACATACAGGATCAGTGCGCCTGCTGCGCGGGTAGCAAAAGGGTGGTCGCCGCTTCCGAATGCATCCAGGGAGCGGACTCCGAAGAGTTCGCATAACGTTTGTTCGGCACGCGCCTGATCGAAGTACCATTGCGGCAGCTCATGCATGGCAGGACAACCGGGAATTTCCTCTGTCGCCCTGTATGCCAGCAACTCGGCCGGCCTGACGCGCTGGATTTCGCGTACCATCGCCCCCCGGTCCGCCACTTCGCATCCCTGGAACCGGCCGCTCGATATCTCGAGTGTTGCAATCCCGATCCGGTCTTCATGTTCGAATATGGCGGCCGTGAGATTTTCTTCCCGGTCGTTGAGAAGGGACTCTTCGGTGAGTGTGCCCGGCGTGATGACCCGAACCACCTTGCGCTCAACCGGACCCTTTGATGTGGCAGGATCTCCGATCTGTTCGCAGATCGCAACGGATAGTTTCATGTTCACCAGTCGCACCAGGTACTGTTCCACGCTGTGTACCGGCACGCCGGCCATCGGCACCGGTGCGCCGGACGATTTGCCGCGGGCGGTCAGGGTGATGTCGAGCAGTTTGGCGGCCTTTTCGGCATCCTCGTAAAACAGCTCGTAAAAATCGCCCAGGCGGTAGAGCAACAGCATGTCCGGATAGTCCCGCTTGATGGCGAGATACTGTTGCATCATCGGTGTATGTTGTTCCTTCTTTTCTAGTGAACTCATGCCGTTACGCTGATTTAATTATTGATTTATATATATTCATCTTTTTTACGTCGTCTCTCGTGGTCTCATCGAGTCTCACGAAATATCATCCAATCTCAGGAAAAAGTGTAACTTGAAGTGTAACTTTTCCTTGAAATACAAAAGTTACACTTTTTCCATTGCATCGGGCAAACTGACATCAATTCAGGAGGATACCCATGGCAACATTACAGAATACCAAACCCTTGTCTTCCAGGTACCGTCGTCACGAGTTATCACGCCACAGCATGAGACATCGGATGTGGATGGCGGCGAGGAACGATGCGGCATTCTTCGCATATCGCGTGGCAATACCCCGCCTACGCCTGAAGTGCAGGAAGGCGTTCTCCACCCGGTGTCGCTGGCGATACAGTTGCCGATCGTGCTGTCGCTGTACCTTGCGGTTGCGCTGCGACGGGATCACCGGCTCGATGCCCCACCTGCGGCAGTGTGCCAGGATCTGGTCGGTGTCATGAGCCCGGTCCGCCAGCAACGCCCCGGCATCCACCCCCTCGATCAGGACGTCAGCCTGGCTGCAATCCGCCGTGGTACCTGCTGCTGCAATCGCTCGGAGCGGCAGACCATGCGCATCCACGGCCAGATGCAGTTTCGTGTTGAACCCCTTCTTGTGCGACCCATCTCCTGATTCCCGCCGATCATCAGCCATTCGTAGTCCGGTTCATCCATGAGCTGTTCCAGCAGGCTCTCCCAGATCCCCTTGTCGCGCCAGCGGCAGAATCGCCGATGCGTGTTCTTCCAGTCTCCGTAGTCCGGCGGCAGATCCCGCCAGGGCGCGCCCGTGCGCAGGATCCACAGCACCGCATCGAGAAAACGCCGGTTGTCCCGGGCCACCCCGCCCCAGCGGCCCCGGCGCCCCGGCAGATGGGGTTCCAGCAGGGACCATGTCTGATCCGAAAGATCATGTCTGTGGTGCGCTTCGGTCATCTCGGGTTCTCCGGAAAATTGCTCCACTACATCATATCATGAATCCCCTGACTTGTGACGACAGTATCTAAGACTCGAAATAGATCAGTATTGCTGATACACCCCCATCTCCACGCCAAGTTTTTCGCTGCCGACACGTCCTGCCTTGTGGGATCTGCCAACCTCTCACATACGGCACTGGGATGGCGAGCACCCTCAAATCTTGAACTTCTGGTACAACTCGACACGTCCGACCATGGGCTGGATGATTGGTGGGCTGGGTTGTTGGCGGAAGCCATCGAGGCAACAGAAAAAATCAAAGCTGCTTTGGGACTTTCAGCGGCTGAACTTCGAGCTTCTGGAAATCAAATCTCGCGACCAGAGGCTGACCATGCTGATGACAATACGATTTGGGTTCCCGAGTGCCCAAGATCAACCGGCCTATGGGAAGTCTATTCCGGCGATGAAGAACAATTACCGAGCAGCGCTCTTGCATCGGCAAAGTCCGATCTTGCAACACTAAGCTTACCTCCTGGTATGAACAAGACTACCTTCGAAAAGGCACTCAGGACATCTTTCAGGCATACCCGGATTTTCCAAGAGGTTGATCAGCTTTCGCGCGAGGGCCTTACTGATCTTGTTGCCCTTCCACTACTAGTCGAACAATGTAGTATCGCGCCAGCCGACGCACTTCGGCGTTGGCAGTTGACCAAGCGGTGGCTGAGCGAACTTTATCCTGACGAATTCAGAGTTGAGGCGAACCAAGAAGTGCTTCTCAAGGGTAAGAATATTTAATTCGATAATCAGCACATTCAGACTGTGGAAAGGCTGGATAGATAGTGTCCGCCTTAACCTGAAAAATTCATGAAGGAGTAGGGTGGAAGCTCCGGTAATTCTGTTTCAACTGATTGAATCATGTCATGTAGCAGAGGTTCCACCCTCCTCTCTCATGCATTTTTCGGGGTAAGTAGTACCGGAAGCAGGAGTCGAACCTGCGACCTGCTGATTGCTGATCGATTGTGTTTCCCGCCCATGCCAAGGATGAGCCGGTGCGACAAACCGGCAATGGCGGCAGACCTGATTTTCTCAACCCATGCGGGATCTCGGATACCTGCATGGAACCCGACCCTGCTCTCTTCCGGAAAAGACCACGGGTATCGGAATATCATCTGGCAGGCGACAGCGAGCACTGCCCCCTGTCGGGGTTGGGCTGGACATCGCTGAGTCCGAGTATTTCCTTCAGTTCAGCAGCACCGCCGACATAGCGTCCATCAATCCAGATCTGGGGCACGGTAACCGGGGTTTTCGGTCCGATGATCGGCTTGACCCTGGCGAGCATTTCATAAAGCGAACGCGGATCCTTGACCACGTCATGATACGTATGGGAAACACCAGCCTCCTCCAGATAGGCCTTGGCATTGACGCAGTGCGGGCAGGTCGCCTTGCCGAAAACATGGTTACCCCGGATCGGCAGGTCGCGAACCGCCGCCTCGATGACGGACTGGGTGAGCACACCACGATTCAGGGCCGCGCCCTGGGAAACCATCCTGTCATTCACCAGTACTATCGGTGCGTGCCAGCCGCCCTTCGGCAACGGTTTCCACCACTCGGTCAGCCAGTCACGCATTTCCAGATCGACATTGATTGCCGCCAGGTCGGTATCGACGCAGTCCTGGATGATGTCCTTGGTCAGCGAACATTCCCCGCAAGGAATCTTGACCCTGAAAGGTCCCCATGCCCCCGCCCAGCGGAAAACGGTGATCTTTACCGGATTGCTCATTGTTTTCTCCTGCGTTTCCCAGGTTAATGATGATACCCTACTCCTGCTTGCCGAAGTATGCCAGACGGATCCGTTTCGTCACATCTCTGCGTTTCATGCTGATGAGTCGGAACAGATGATTTCAGTCTCCCGACGAACACGAGAAGTTGCTTTCGAAACTAGACCATCAGCCCTCGGGGCAGACAGTTCATGTCTGGGATTGATGCATATGCGCTCCTGGTGCACCCGGATACAGCGGTTCTGATTCTGGCCGTGCTGCTGGATTTGTGCGTCCGCGAGGTGCCGGAGAAACTGCATCCGACCGTATGGATGGGGAAAAGCATTTCCCGGCTCACGCAGCACATGCCCCTGGGCAGAACGGGCGGTTCCGCATGCGGTATCGCGATAGCTCTTGTCATACCGGCATTCTGGGCAACGCTGGCGTGGCTTGCCGAACGGGGGCTGCAGGCAATACACCCGGTAGCCTGGATTCTGGCGGGTGCCATGCTGTTCAAGACCACATTCGCGATCGGAATGCTGCACCGGGTTGCAGACCGGACCTATCGCCTGCTGCTCCGGGGAGACCTGGCGGGTCTGCGCGAAAACATGCGGTCGCTGGTCAGCCGCGACGTGCAGGACATGTCCGAACAACAGGCGATTGCCGCTACCGTGGAATCGGTTGCCGAGAACACCACCGACAGCATCATCGGCCCCTGGCTGGCCTTTGCGCTGTTCGGACTACCCGGCGCATTCGCCTACCGGGCGATCAATACCCTCGACAGCATGATCGGCTACCATGGCAGATTCGAGTATCTCGGCAAGGCATCGGCAAGGCTGGATGACCTGGTCAATCTGGTTCCGGCCAGGTTGACAGCGGCATTTTCATTATTGGCATGCCTCCTGCTGCCGGGCCAGAACGCCGCCGCCGCCTGGCGGGTAATGAGACGCGATCACGATCGCACAGCCAGCCCGAACTCCGGATGGACAATGAGTGCCATGGCCGGAGGGCTGGGCATCATGCTGGACAAGAAGGGCCACTACAGCCTGGGGGACGCAACCCGGCCGATTGAACCGGAGGATATCCGCCGGGCAATACGGACCATGTACGTGGTTTCGGCTCTTGGAATCCTGGTTCTACTGTTGTTCCTGTACGGCGCAGAAGTCATGTTTTCACATTGACTTCAGACTTCTGGTCCCAGGCCCGGCAACTCCTTACCATCGAAAGTCAACGGTCTCGACTGAAACGGATGATTCCGTGCCTGTCCTGGCGCATATCCTGCCGCAGAGAGATATGATCAAGAGATGAGACAGGCTACTTCAGTCGCTTGTATCGTATCCGCTGCGGCTTGATGGAATCCCCGAACCGCCGCCTGTAGTCCTGTTCGTACTCGCTGTAATTGCCGTCAAACCAGGTTACCCGGGAGTTCCCCTCGAATGCCAGGATGTGCGTCGATATCCGGTCAAGGAACCACCGGTCATGGGAAATCACGACCACGCATCCCGGAAAGTCCAGGACGGCCTCTTCAAGGGCGCGCAGAGTCTCCACGTCCAGATCGTTGGTGGGCTCGTCGAGCAACAGCAGGTTGGCGCCGCTGATCAGCAGCTTGGCAAGATGGACCCGGTTGCGCTCACCCCCGGAGAGAACCCCGACCTTTTTCTGCTGGTCCGTACCCTTGAAGTTGAACCTGCCCACATAGCGACGGGCCTGGACCTCGAAACCATTGATCAGAACGATATCCTGCCCGCCCGAAATTTCCTCAAACACCGTGAGATCGTCGTCGAGCGCGGCACGCGACTGATCCACATAGCCGATCCTGACCGTATCGCCTATCTGGAATTCTCCGGATGTGGGTGCCTCCTGCCCGGTCATCATCCGGAACAGCGTCGTCTTGCCCGCGCCATTCGGACCGATGACCCCGACGATCGCGCCCTTCGGCAGGCTGAAGCTCAGGTCTTCATACAGGACATTGCTTCCGTATGCCTTGGAAAGGTTCCTTGCGTCCACCACGAGATTTCCCAGTCGGGGACCGGGAGGGATGTAGATTTCGTTGGTCTGCGCGCGTTTCTGGTAATCACTGGAACTCAGTTCCTCGAACCGCTTTATGCGGGCCTTGCTTTTCGACTGCCTGCCCCTGGGGTTGGCGCGAACCCATTCCAGTTCGCTTTTCATGCTCTTGATGCGGGCGGCCTCGGTCTTCTGCTCCTGTTCGAGGCGTGCTTCTTTCTGCGTCAGCCAGGAAGAGTAGTTGCCCTGCCAGGGAATACCCTGTCCACGATCCAGTTCCAGAATCCAGCCCGCGACATTGTCCAGGAAATAACGATCGTGCGTCACCGCGATCACGGTGCCGGGAAATTCGTGCAGGTAGTGCTCGAGCCAGGCTATGGACTCCGCATCGAGATGGTTCGTCGGCTCATCCAGGATCAGCATGTCCGGACTGGACAGAAGCAGCCTGCACAAGGCCACCCGGCGTCTTTCTCCGCCGGACAGGTTCGCGACAGCGGCATCCCATGGCGGAAGCCGCAAGGCATCGGCCGCGATTTCGAAGCGGTGATCGAGATTGTGCGCATCCGCTGCCTGGATGAGGTTTTCCAGTCTTTCCTGCTCGCGGGCCAGCGCCTCGAAATCCGCATCCGGTTCTCCGTATGCCGCATAGACGGCATCAAGCGCTTCCTTGGCCTGCCGGATCTCGGCCATGCTCTCCTCGACATTGCCACGGACATCCTTCGACTCGTCAAGAACCGGTTCCTGTGCCAGATACCCGACCTTGAGGTCCGGCTGCGGACGGGCCTCGCCGAGAATATCCGTATCGAGGCCGGCCATGATTCTCAGCAGGGTGGATTTTCCCGCTCCGTTATAGCCCAGAACCCCTATCTTCGCCCCGGGGAAGAAGTTCAGGTAGATGTCCTTGAGTATGTGGCGATTGGGCGGTACCAGCTTGCCTACACCGATCATGGTATAAACATATTCAGCCATGGTGCTCTGCTCGGAGATCGAAACGGCGTATTGTATATTGGTCGGGGAAAGGATTGAACCGCACACCGACCCGCCGCATGGGGCGACCGTCCCTGCCCGGTCAACAGCCTTGCGAACCGCTTTCTATCCTGCCGCGTTCAGCGCCTCCAGCGCCTGCCGGTGTATGGTCCGGCATCCCGATGCGAGGATTTCCCCGGTCGATTCCAGTCCCGGCGGCCTTCCCTGCCAGTCGGTTATCACGCCTCCGGCTCCTTCAAGCACCGGAATCAGCGCGCAGTAGTCATGGGGCTTGAGATCGGCCTCGCAGACCAGGTCCGAAAACCCCGATGCCACCAGCCCGTAGTTGTAGCAGTCGCCGCCGAACACCCGGAATCTGCAGCGTTTCGTCAGGATATCCATCTGCCCCTGCCTTTGCGGGTCGAACATGTCCGGCGTGGTGACATGGACCGACGCATCGGACAACCTGTCCGTCTGACGGGTCCGGCAGGGCCTGCCGTTGTGGGTGGTCGGCGCACCGGCAACTCCCACCCACCGCTCGTCAAGCGCCGGGTGGTCCATAACGCCAATGACCGGCTTTCCCCTGTACAGCAACGCTATCAGGGTACCGAATGTCGGCAGGCCGGTCGAGAAGCCCTTGGTGCCGTCGATGGGATCAATCACCCACAGCCAGTCTGCGCCGGGATTGGTTGTCCCGGTCTCCTCACCCAGGATACCGTCGCCCGGGTGGCGACGTTCGATCAGGTCGCATATCGCTTCTTCGGCTTCCCGGTCGGCTATCGTGACCGGCGTGTTGTCCGGCTTGCTGTGAACATCAAATCCGGCACGGAACCATTTCCGGATAACCCTGCCTGAAAGATCGGCACAGCAGCGGGCAGTTTCCGCGTAACTATCAAGCAGATGCCGATCGATCTGCTGGGGGTGTCCGGTCATCGGCAACGGCTCTCCGACTGCATGAAAAGGCAGGCAATTCTAACCTGCCGCTGCAACAATGTGGGAACATGTCGCGACTGGTCGGCATGAAGTCCGTATCCTTGCCGGTTCGTGTAGAATTGTCCGCCTGAACGGTCATGGCGCTATTCACTTCAGAAGGTTTGCGGTAGAATCCGCCTCCGCCCGAAAATCCAAAACCTTTCCGAGGAAATTGTCCCGACATGAAGATACTGGTCCCCGTCAAGCGTGTCATAGACGCCAATATCCGGGTCAGGGTGAAAGCTGACAAGTCCGGTGTCGAGACCGAGAATGTGAAAATGGCGATGAATCCCTTTTGCGAAATCGCCGTTGAGGAAGCATTGCGACTGAAGGAGGCTGGCCACGCCGAAGAGGTCATCATCGTTTCCGCCGGCCCGGAAAAGTGCAAGGAAACTATCCGGGCGGGACTCGCCATGGGGGCGGATCGCGGAATCCATGTCCATGCGGATGATCGCCTGGAACCGCTGGGCATCGCGAAAATCCTCAAGGCCGTTGCCACGCAGGAGGACACGGATCTGGTGATCCTGGGCAAGCAGTCCATTGATGACGACAACAACCAGACAGGGCAGATGCTGTCCGCCATGATGCAGCGGCCACTGGGCAGCTACATCTCGAGCATCCGGAAAAACGACACCGGGTTCGAGATAGTCCGCGAGATCGATACCGGCCTCGAGAAACTGCAAATCGGTTCGCCTGCCGTGGTGACCACGGACCTGCGACTGAACGAACCCCGCTATGCCTCCCTGCCCAATATCATGAAGGCCAAGCGGAAACCCCTGGATACCAGGACTCCGGATGAGCTGGGCGTCGATACCACCTGCCGGGTTGAGGTTCTCGAGGTGAATGATCCGCCCGAACGCGAGGCGGGCATCAGGGTGAGCAGTGCCCGGGAACTGGTTGAAAAACTGAAGAACGAGGCAAAGGTGATCTGAATGAAAGTACTGGTTATTGCAGAGCATCAGGATTCGGCGCTCTTGCCGGCCACCCTGAATACGGTAACGGCCGCATTGCGTGTGGCCGATGATGTCGATGTACTGGTCGCCGGGCACGGCATTGCGGAACTTGCCGGGTCGGCCGGACAGGTTTCCGGAGTCGGCCGGGTTCTCGCCTGCGACAGCGAGCACTACGCAAACCCGGTCACGGAAGACATGGCCGCCCTGGTACAGGCTCTTGCCGGGGATTACAGCCATGTCATGGCGCCGGCAACGACCTTCGGCAAGTCCCTGATCCCCTACGCTGCCGCCCTGTGCGATGTACAGGCGATTTCGGACATCAGTTCAGTGGTGGATGCCGACACTTTCGTGCGTCCGATCTATGCCGGCAATGCCCTGGCCACGGTCCGTTCGGGTGATCGTGTCAAGATGATCACGGTTCGCACGACCGCTTTCGAACTGGCGGCGGAAGACGGGGGCAGCGCCGACATCGTGAACGTGGAACCGGCCGGGACGACGGAAGCCGTGCGATTCGTGGAGCAGATGCTGAGTTCGAACGAACGACCGGAACTGACTTCCGCCAGGATCGTGGTATCCGGCGGGCGGGGCATGCAGAACGGGGAAAACTTTGCCTTGCTGGAGAAACTGGCGGACCGGCTTGGCGGGGCGGTCGGGGCTTCCCGGGCAGCCGTGGATGCCGGATTCGTGCCGAACGACTATCAGGTGGGCCAGACCGGCAAGGTCGTCGCCCCGGACCTGTACATTGCCGTCGGTATTTCCGGCGCGATCCAGCACCTGGCGGGGATGAAGGATTCGAAGGTAATCGTCGCCATCAACAACGACGAGGAGGCGCCGATCTTCCAGGTTTCCGACTACGGCTGGAACGAAGACCTCTTCACTGCGGTACCGGCCCTGACGACCGAACTGGATGGGACGGGATAGGCGTCCGGGTGCCCGGTAACAGCCTGCCAGCCGTGGACAGACCGGAAGTAAACCGAAGGGGCGGGGACTTCCCGCGCATCCCGTCGGCATGACCGGATTTCGCGTCAGTGCAGACAATGCATGAGCTTGTTCCTTCAGGGGTTTCCGAGCTGTCCGGCTTCCCGAGGGTGGCGCTCGGGCATTACCCTACCCCCCTTGAATTCGCACCAAGGCTGTCCGGTCTGTATTCTCCGTGCCGAATCCACATCAAGCGGGACGACTGTACCGGGCTGGCATTCGGCGGCAACAAGGTAAGGCAGCTCGAATACTACCTGGGTCATGCGCTGTCGACCGGATGCGATGCGGTACTCAGCACCGGCGCCGTGCAGTCGAACTACATGCGAACCCTGGCCGCCGCCGCCAGCAAACTCGGGCTGGAGTGCCACATACAGCTGGAAGACAGGGTCTCCGGAAAGTCGGACCTGTATCACCGTTCAGGCAACCGCATGCTGACGGAACTGTTCGGCGCGCATATCACCTACTGCCCGGACGGCGAGGACGAGGAAGGGGCGGACCGGATGGTCAGGGAGATTGCCGGGAAACTTGAAGCGGACGGCCGAAAGCCGTATGTGGTCCCGCTCAAGCCGACCAGGCGCCCGCTCGGCGCACTCGGGTACATCGAGGCGGCCAGGGAGCTGCAGGACCAGTGGACTGATCAGGAACTCGGGCCGGATCTGATCGTTGTCGGCTCCGGAAGCGGCATAACCCACGCCGGGCTGCTGTTCGGACTTCGACTGCTTGGCTGTGACGTGCCCGTCATGGGCGCATGCGTCAGGAGAAATGCCGAACTGCAGGGTCCCCGGATACTTTCCCATTGTGACCGCCTGTCCGAAATGATCGGCGCACCCGGCCTGGTCAGGGCAGACGACGTATGGGTTTCCGATCATTCCTTTGCGCCCGGCTACGGACAACCGACCGAACGGATCCGCAACACCATCGGCACCGCAGCGCATCTGGAAGGACTGCTGGTGGACCCGGTCTACTCCGGCAAGGCTCTGGCCTGCCTGACCGGGCAACTCGAGGAAGGGCTCCTGCCCGGTTACCAGTCCGTCATCTTCGTTCACACCGGCGGAACTCCCGCCCTGTTCGCCTACCAGGACGACATGTTTGCCGGTACCGAACCGAGGCGCTAGCCGGACCATGTCCTCCCCCGTGGCATCCCTGCCGGCCGACTGGTATCACCGCGAAGACATGTTTCTCAGGGAGCGGGAGCAGATCTTCAGGAAGCACTGGTCATTCGTGGCGCCTGCTGATCTGGTCGATGAACCGGGACGGTTCGTCACGGCGGAAATAGGCGGGGTTTCCATCGTCGTCTGCCGGGACAGGAACCGGACACTACGCGGGTTCATCAACCTGTGCCGACATCGGGCAGCACCGCTTTGCTCGACACATACGGGCCGCATAGCCCGATTCGTCTGTCCCTACCACGCCTGGTGCTATGCGCTTGATGGGACCCTCCTGCAAGCCCCGGGGTTCGATCCGGGAATGGACATGGCGCAGCATGGCCTGATCCCCGTACGGGTGGAAACATGGAATCATCTGGTTTTCGCCTGCCTGGCCACGAAAGGTCCTGCCCTGCAGGACTGGCTGGGAGACATTGTCGATATCGCCCGGAACTATCCGGGAGTCGGGCAGATGGAATTCGAAACCATCTGCTCCAACCAGTGCCCTGCGAACTGGAAGAACTACAGCGACAATTCGGCGGAGGGATATCACCTGTCTTCCGTCCACGGAGAGCTGGATCGTTCCCTGGTAGCCGGGGAAACCCGTATCCGCGCACACGAACATGGCCAGTTCATCGGGTTCGAGGTCGCCTACAAGGACGGCAGTGGCCCCGGATACTGGATATGCAAGTTCCCCGGGTTACTCATGCATTTCTCGCGAAACAGCATCAATATCGAGGTCATACGGCCGCAAACTCCGGTCAGCATCGAAATGCACAGGTGGTTCTGGTTCCTGCCGGAGGTAACGAAACGGGACAGGCGGGAGACGATCGCATTTTCCAGCCGGGTCATGGAGGAGGATATCGGGATCTGCGCCCGGGTGCAGAAGAACCTCGAGACAGGATGCCATGAAACCGGCATCCTGTCCCCGCAACGCGAGCCGGGTACGATTTTCTTCCAGTCCTGCGTGCGAAACGCATTATCCTGAAGCAGACATGATCAGCAGCAGTCGGTACGGACATGAATGAGTGTGAAGGCCCCCTGGCGGGAATAGTCGTCATCGACCTGACCCGGGTACTGGCCGGCCCCTATCTCACCATGATGCTGTCGGAGATGGGCGCCAGGGTGATCAAGGTGGAAACGCCCGGCGCCGGCGACGACGCACGGCATTTCGGACCCTTCGTCGGCGATGAGTCGGCCTACTTCGCCACGATCAACCGGGGAAAGGAAAGCATTGCCCTGAATCTCAAGGAGCCGCAGGAACGCAGGATTCTTGAACGACTTGTCGGCAAGGCCGACGTGGTGGCGGAAAACTACCGGGCCGGAACCATGGAGCGCCTGGGACTCGGCTGGGACAGGCTGCAGGAGATCAACCGACGACTGGTGTATGTGGCGGTATCGGGTTTCGGCCACAGCGGACCGTACAGTGACCGGCCCGCCTATGACCTGGTGGTGCAGGGCATGGGCGGCATCATGAGCATGACCGGGCACGGAGACGGCAACCCGGTGCGGGTGGGCACATCCGTGGGGGACATCACGGCAGGCCTGTTCGGCGTCTCGGGCGTACTGGCGGCCCTGTACGACCGCGAAAGAACCGGCAGGGGCGCCAAGGTGGATGTAGCCATGCTGGATTGCCAGGTCGCCATCCTGGAAAATGCGATAGGCCGATACTTTGCCGAGGGAAAGGTTCCCGCCCAGACGGGTTTGCGGCATCCATCCATCACCCCTTTCGCCGGGCTCAGGGCGCAGAACGGGGAATATCTGGTCCTGGCAGCCGGTAACGACACGCTCTTCGGGAAACTGTGCGAACTTCTCGATTGTGGCGATCTGACCGCCGACAAGCGGTTCGACTCCAACCAGGGCAGAACCGAGCACGGTCGGGAACTGTACGAACGGCTGGAGTCGGCGCTGTCCCGGAAACCGGTTTCCGAATGGCTCGAAATACTCACCGAAGGCGGAATACCATGTGGCCCGATCAACAACATCGAACAGGTGGTCAACGATCCGCATGTTGCGGCGAGGAACATGATTGTCACGGCCCGGGGGGCATCGGGCCACGAATTCCGGATGCCCGGAAACCCCCTCAAGTTCTCGACTTATCCCGACCCGCCGAACCGGGGGGCGATACCGGACCATGATGCGGACCGGGAAGCGGTGCTCGGACTGCTTGAGGACGGTGACTGACCAGAGACTGGGGCGTGTTAACATAACCTGACAAATATGATATGCTCATTATCTGTTGATCTGATTGAGAAACAGAGAGGGCAAGCACCGATGGAACTGACATCTGACCAGTACGCACGCATCGCACCACTGTTCCCGAAGCCGCGCGGCAATGTCGGCCTGTCGAACCTGCAGGTGCTCAACGCGATCCTGTACGTGGCCGAACACGGCTGCGGGTGGCGCGGCCTGCCGGCGTATTTCGGCAACTGGCATACGATCTACACACGCATGAACCGGTGGTCGAAGAAAGGTGTGCTCGACCGGGTGTTCGAGCAGTTGCAACGGGAGCGGATGGTGCGCATCCGGGTCGAGGCTTACGGACCGGACAGCACCGGCATCAAGGCGCACCCCGACGGCACGGGGGCACTGAAGGAAACGGTCCACAGTCCATCGGCAGGTCCCGGGGCGGCTGGAACACCAGGCTTCATATGGTTGCCGCGGATGCCCGAACAGCCGTTGCCTTGACGCGCTCCCCCGGCCACGCACACGACACCCCGCAAGGGCGAAGATTGCTGAACCGGTTGCCGCGACCGACGGACAGCCCGGCCCTGCTCATGGACCGC
>JAJDVC010000222.1 GCA_022826305.1 Gammaproteobacteria bacterium
CCTGTTGCCCTGACCAACCCCCTGCCCGATCCCCCCTGCACCTGCGTGCAGCCAGACCCCGACAGCATCTCCCCATCCCCCTCAGATTAGCATCTCCGCCTCCCCTTGTCATCTCCTTCCGCAACTGCCCTTGCCGATGACGGTCGCCGTTCGTTACAACCCCTGACCCGACCTTCCTCAATTCGAAAATCCAGGCCTGCCCTGGCTTTTTTGCCCGGACAGCCGGCAAAGCAAGGACTTCCGGCTCCTTCGTGCCTGCTATTGCTCCAGCCAATTGCCGTTCCGGTCCAGGATGCCGGCCTCGGACAGGATTTCCACGACGACGCCAAGCCGGTCAGCATAGTTTCTCCAGCGTTCCCGGGAACTGGTGTAGACTTCCCGACGAACCTGCCAGATGCTGACCGTCCGCACGGCGGTATCAGAAGCGTCCGGGTCCAGGCAGCGATCCTCCCACTCGAGTCCCGTCGCGGCGATCAGTTGCCGGGCATGTTCCTCCACATCTCCTACCAGCGACTCGTAACGGACATCATGAATACCGTCCGGAAAGACCTGTTTCCAGTGCGCCATCAGCCTGTGGTAGCGCACATAGTAGCGGGAGAGGGCCTGAAGATCGTAGACGAAGCTGATGTCCGACTCGTACAACTGGAAGAAGTTGGACAGGATCACATCAAGCGGATGGCGTCGGCAATGGATCACCGGGGAGTCCGGAAACAGGGCCCGGATCAGCCACACGTGGGTGAAGTTGAACGGCATCTTGTCGGTCAGGAAGGGTTTGCGGATGTCATGCAGACGGGTTAGCGAGGAGACGTAGTGGCGGCCCTCTGCTTCCAGTGCGTCTCGATCGATGTCCCAGAAATCATCCGGATAGACGCGCATCGGATCGGCATCACGCTCCAGCCGGCGGATCGCGTTCTCTATGCCGGTCAGTTCGCCGCAGCCATGAACCCGGCTGTGCCGGGAAAGAATCTGCTCGACCAGCGTCGTGCCGCTACGCGGCATGCCGACGATGAAGACCGGGCAGATGTTCGGCTGCTTCAGCGCGGTCTTGTAGGGGGCCGTGTAGAAGGTTTCGGGAATGCGGTCGAGATGCATGAAGAACGCCTCAAGGTCAACGTGCGACATCCTGAACCTGAGCGCGTTGCCGATGCTGCAGATTTCGAACGCCTGGTCGTACAGGCCGCAATCGTCGTAGATCTTGCCTAGCGCGAAGGCGCAGTCGATGCGCGCATTATCCGACAGGTCATCCGACTCCCACAGGTCGATAACCGACCGGGCGTCCGGGTCATCTGCGCTCGAGAACCTTTTCAGGGCACAGAGATGCCGATAGGCTTCGGTATGGTCAGGGTTCAGTTCCAGGGACCGACGATAGTGGCTTTCAGCGAGATTCCTGTCACCGAGTGCGGCGCAGGCCAGACCGAGGTTGGACCGGTAACCGGCGCTGTCCGGTTCCAGGCTCATCGCCTTCTCGTAGCATCTTCCGGCCTCCTGCACGGCCTGCAGCTGAAAGTACGCATTGGCGATCGTGTTCCAGATTCCGGCATCCCCGGGAAGCCGCCTGAGCAGCCGCTGGCACCGCAAGATCACGCCGAAGTGGTCCACCATCGCTTCGGACAGGGCGATGCCGAGGCGCAGGATCTCCTCGTCTTCCGGGGTCGTGCGCTCCAGTTCATCCACAAGCAGTTCGGCCTCCCGGAACCGTCCGTCCGAGATCATCAGGTACGCCGTGAGGATCCGGAACTTCCGACGTTCCGGGACTGGTCCGGCATCCATGTCCGCGATCAGTTCCCTTGCCCTGTCCGCCTTGCCGTCATGGTATTCGAGAAGGGCGAGATTTATCCGGGAGATCGGATCGGTCGGGGCCGCTACCAGGCACTTGCCGAAACTTTCGCGCGCCGCGGCGGTTTCCTTTCTTTCCGCCTGGATCGTGCCGAGCAGGTTGAGCGAGCGTGCATGGCCGGAGTCAAGTTCAAGGGCCTTCCTTGCGGCCTGTTCCGCCTTGTCGAACTGCCCGAGTTCCTTGTGGGAGATGCCGAGTCCAGCCCAGCTGTCCGTCTGGCCAGCGTCGATCGACAGGGATCTGGTAAAGGCCGGAACCGCCTTGACATGGTTGTTCCGGCACTGGTGGCAGACTCCCAGGTTGTTCCAGACCGCGACACTGTCCGGGAGCCAGCGGCCCAGCCTGATCAGGTGTTTCTCGGCGGTGGCGTAACGGCCCTGCTGCAGGTGGGCCACCGACTTCGAGAATTCGAGGCGCAGTTTTTCAGGCGTCGGCCTTGCCATGATGCTCAGTCCTGCCTATCGTCGATGAACCGTTTCAATTGCCCGGGATCGTTCCCGAGCCGGGTGCAACGCTCCGTCATCGACAGGAGGCCCGCAACATGATCCGGCAGACCGATCTCGATGTCCAGTGCATCGCGGATGGCGTCAGGGAACTTGGCGGGATGCGCGGTTCCCAGGATGACTACGGGAACTCCGTCATGCGCCTCCCGGCGAGCCGCCGAGACCCCGATCATGGAATGGGGGTCGACAATCTCCCCGGTTGTCCGGTAGGTGGAAAGGATATCCTTGCGCACCTGATCGTCATCGAACCGGTAGGCACTGAAGTCGCTCCTCGCCTTCTTGAGCAGATCCGGTCCGACCTGGAACTGCCCCGTCCGGGAAAATTCGGACATCATCCGGCTGAGGTGATCGGCATCGTGGTCCAGCAATTCGAACAGGTAGCGTTCGAAGTTGCTGGATATGCCGATATCCATGCTCGGGGAAAGCGTGGTCCTGACGATTTGCTGCTGCATGTGGCCGGTCTCGAAGAAGCGGGTCAGGATGTCGTTTTCATTGGAGCCGATGATCAGCTTGTGCACAGGCAGGCCAAGTTTCTTCGCCACATAGCCTGCCAGGACGTTTCCGAAATTCCCGGTAGGGACGGAAAAGCTGATTTCACGGTCAGGAGCTCCCAGCACGAGGGCAGCCCTGAAGTAGTACACGACCTGCGAGGCAATGCGTGCCCAGTTGATCGAGTTGACAGCCGTCAGGGCATGCCGGGATCTGAATTCGGGATCGTTGAACAGGGTCTTGACCAGATTCTGGCAGTCGTCGAATGTGCCGTCTATGGCAATGTTGTGGATGTTGCCGTCGAGCACGGTCGTCATCTGTCGGCGCTGCACATCCGATACCCGTCCGTGCGGATGCAGCATGAACAGTTCCACCGAATCCAGTCCCCGTACGCCCGCTATGGCCGCCGAACCCGTGTCTCCGGAGGTTGCGCCCAGTATGGTGCAGGTCCGGTCGCCTTTTTCCAGGAAATGCTGGAACAGCCTGCCGAGCACCTGCAACGCAAGATCCTTGAAGGCCAGCGTCGGCCCATGGAACAGTTCCATGAGGAAGAGCCGGTCGTCCAGCTGCCTGATCGGGGCAATGGCGTCGTGATGAAACCCTGCATACGCCTGCCTGATCAGGGAACCCAGGTCCGGTTCCGCCACGCGGTCTCCGGTGAACAGACCCAGGATGCACAACGCGATCTCGGAGTAGGGTCGACCCTGCAGGTCGCGGATGGCGTCGGTGTTCATGACTGGCCAGGAAGCCGGGACGTACAGGCCGCCGTCCTGCGCAAGGCCGCACAGGGTTGCCTGCTCGAAATCCAGGATCGGGGCCGCCCCCCGGGTACTGCGGTATTCCACGTCAGAACATCCGGCCAGGAAAGATACCGGATTCTATCATTTCACGACGCATCGGTTCAGGACTGGGCGGTACCTCACCGCAAGCACGGGCCTCAGTCCGTTGGGCTGTCAGATCAACCAGGATTTCCTGCATGCGGTTTCATGTGTGCTGACAGTAAGGTGTCCTTGATCCGACCGCAAGCAAAAGCAACAGCAGGCGCTGGTGCCGGAAGTGCCTGGGTTTGTCGTTCGTGCAGGCGAAAAAAAGCCGGGGCAAGCCCCGGCTCCCTTTCGACCTGGGGAAGGTCTTGATCAGAAGTTGTAGCGGAGCGAGACGCGGTGCGCGGTGGTGTTGTCATTGCCCTGGACATCGTCGTCCGCGGACTTGCCTTCATAGGCGACCGACAGGCCGCCGCCCAAGCTGTGATAGACACCGGCAACCAGTTTGGTCGGATTTTCACCATCGGCAGCACCATCGCGGGCAGCCATGTTGTGATCTTCCTGGCTGTAGCCGATCATGACGCGGGTGCTGTCGCCGACATCGGAACCGAGCCAGAGCTGGGTGGCCGACACTTCAACCGCACCGTGCTCCTTCTTGATCCAGCCCAGCATGCCGAACATGGCACCCAAGTTGACCCGGGCCGCCATACCGACAAGGTCGGTGTCCTCGTCGGCACGCATCGTGTCCGGCCCGTATGTGGCGTCCATGGCTTCTATCGCCTGTTCCGCTTCCACTGCTGCCTGTGCAGCAGTCACTATCATATCCTCCGTTGCGTTAGC
>JAJDVC010000159.1 GCA_022826305.1 Gammaproteobacteria bacterium
TATGATACCAACGAAATCCTCGCACACTGCCGCAGGCGGGGCATCGAACCGGTGATCCCGTCGAAACGTAACCGCAAGGTGCAGCGGCAGCATGATCGGCAGCTGTATCGCCAGCGACATCGGGTAGAGAACGCCTTCCTCCACCTCAAGCGCTGGCGGGGTATTGCCACGCGATATGCGAAGAATGCCGCATCGTTTCTCGCCGCCATCCACATCCGATGTCTCATGCTGTGGTGTGATAACTCGTGACGACAGTACCTAGTGCAGAACAGTTCCCGATGATCTGCCTCAATACCGGGTCAGGCCACGAAGTCGATGAAGATCCTTACGATTTCAAGGGAGTCAGACATCGCATGGCAATACGCTGGATGTCCTCAAGCCCGGTTCGTATGCTTCCCGCACGGCTGAGGCACGGCCAGCCCGCACATGCGTGATGCTCTTGGTTGAAATGTTGTCGGTGGAGGAGCTTGGTATCCTTTGGCTGCTCATGACATGATGCCAGACTCAGATGGCCGAACCAGTGAGCATGCCCCTCCCACATGGTCAAGCCGACTACCGGAAACTGACAACCAGCGACCATCGTGATGCTCTGCTCTGGGACTAGTGGAGCGTTACAGCAACTACCTAACGCCCTAACCTGTCAGGCTTTGGTCTCCTGAACAGACAACCCGGTTATCCTGCGCGCTCTTCCATGGCACACGAATGGTGCGTCAGCCCATTACCGGGACGCCGATCAGCCAGCGATGGAGGAAAATTGCGAAGATCACGTAGATGCCCAAGCCAACTATCACGGCAACGGCATCATTCCTCGGGGTCGGCGCAAGCTCCGGCACGGGACGCTGCACGCGACGGGTCATGGATATGCGACCAGCCACCGCCCAGACCAGGAAACTGCCGAACAGCAGCACATCGACCAGGGCGCCGTTGGCCAGCAGATGCGAAAACGCCCAGATCTTGGTCGCGGCCAGTACCGGGTGCTTGACCGCGCTCTTGATACGGCCCGGCAGGAACGCGGCGGCAAACAGCGGAAACACGGCCAGCATCAGCAGACTGCTGACATGGTGCAGCCAGACGGGCGACACGTACAGGATCTGGGAATCCATCCTCGCGCTGCCGTAACCCGAGATTGCCAGTACGAGACCTGCCAGGGAAACCACGGAGTAAAGCGCTTTCCAGGGAAGTTCGCCGATCCGCCTGACCATCCTGTCCCGCCAGGAATCATTGATGATCGATATGAAATGTGCAGCAAAGAACAGGATCAGGCCGGAAACCAGGCACAACATGAAAACTCACCTCACTCGGGATTCTCGCCCGGCCCGGCGCACGGAAAACCCGGCCCTGGTCTGGCGTTCTCCCCGGATCATACTCCCCGAATGACCGGGAAGGCAATACGGGGCTGCCGGAGGAATAGCCGGTAACGGGTGACGGGAAAGGCGAGGGCAGACTGCAGGCCGTTAATGAGCCGGACACGGGCCACCCGTTACCGGCTATTCCTCGTTGTCTTCAAGCCGACTCCTGTAGTGCGCGGAACCGGGGCCGTGCGGTGCCCGAATTCCCCGGAATTCCCAGTCCCCGCCCATCGCGGTGGAAACGACCTCCTCGGTAGTCATGGGCTGGTGTCCCACGTCGTCACGGACGGCGACAGGTCCCTCGACGACCGTATTGGTCAGCGATCCCAGACCCTCCACCTCCACCGTCACCACATCGCCCGGAGCAACCGGACGGCTGTTGGCGGGCGTGCCCGACAACAGCAGGTCGCCAGGTTCGAGCGTGATCGTCCTGGCGATATCCGCCACGAGGTAATGCATGTTCCACTCCATTTCGTCCGTATTTCCGTCCTGCTTCACCACGCCGTTCACCAGCGTCCGGATCCGCTTGTGGCGGAAATCCCAGCCGGTCACGAGCGCCGGGCCGACCGGGCACAGGGTGTCGGCGCCCTTGACGCGCAGCATGGAGCCTGCATCGGTATCACGGAAATCATGCAGCCCGAAGTCGTTGGCGATCGTGTAGCCGGCGATGTATTGTCCGGCCTGTGCGGGCGCGACGTTGCGGCAGTGCCTGCCGATCACGACGGCAATTTCTCCTTCATAGTTCAGCCACTGGCACCCCTTCGGCCTCACCACCTCGGCGCCGTGTCCGCAAAGGGCCGTTACCGGCTTGTGAAAATACGTCGGGGTCGCCGGCAGCTTCGTCATGTACTCGTTGACCCGGCTCTCGTAGTTCAGGTGCACGCAGACAATTTTCCGTGGCTCGACCGGGGCCAGATGGGCCGCCTTGTCCGCATCCACCCGCCTGCCGTCCCGGGAAACCAGCTGGTCGCCCTCGGACTGTACGGTTACGGGATATCCATTCAGCAGTATGCGTCGGTATTCGGTCATGGTCGGAAGCGGGGCAGGGTTGCTTGATTTCGTTAGGTAGCAAACGATATCATACCATTTTACGCCGGATGGATTGAACCTGTAACCGGCCACCTGGCATGACCGCCCGAACCATAATTGCAGACCATCAGCCATGTCCCTGAAAGGTTTCATGTTCCCGCGCAGCGCGACCGGCAACGCCTCGCTGCTTCCGGATACGCCCTGGCACTATTCCGGCTCCATGCTGACGCTTGAATACCGTACTCATCCGCAGCGTGTGATCGAGTTGCTTCCGGACTACCTCGAACCCGCCGACGAGGACCCCGGAGCGGTGGCCGTCATCTGGGCGGAATGGCAGAACTGCAGCGACGATTACAGCGAGATCCTCGACCCCGCCCGCAGCCAGTACAAGGAGGCGTTCGTCGTGGTCCGCTGCAAGTACCGCGGCCGGACCTACTCGCGCTGCATCTATATCTGGGTGGACACCGATTACGCGATGGTGCGCGGGCATCACCAGGGATATCCGAAGAAGCTCGCATCGATCTTTCTTTCCCGTCCCATTACGGTCGGCCGGGCCGGACCGAGACTCGAGCCCGGCGGCAGATTCGGTGCAAGCATTGCGGCCTACGATCACAAGCTTGCCCAGGCTCGTTTCGAGATCACGGGACAAAGCGACCACTCGGGCTTCGTCAACGCCCACCCCATGATACACAACCGGTGGATGCCGGCCATCGAGGGCGACGGTACCGACAGCCTCGACGAACTGGTCACCATGCAGGCCTGCGACAGCGAGATCGGACGCTGTTTCAGCGGAACCTTCGATCTGCAACTATCCGATTCGCCGGTCGAGGAACTGGCGCACCTCGAGATTCTGGAGAAGATTGCCGGATACTGGCGCGAAATCGCTTTCTCCTGGCGCAACGGCACGACCCTGCGCCGCAGGAACCTGCAGGAAACCGGGTAAGCCGGGATGCCGCTGCGCTTCCTCCAGCCACATGCCCATGGATCCTGAATCCTTTCGCCGGGCCGCTCATGAACTGGTAGACTGGATCGCGGACTACCGCATGCGGTTGGACGGGATGCCTGTACGGGCCCAGGTCGATCCGGGAGAGATCCGGGCCGCCCTGCCGGACACCCCGCCTCGCGGGCCGGTTGCGGCCGCCGAACTGCTCGAGACCCTTGAACAGCAGATTCTGCCGGGCATCACACACATGCAGCATCCCATGCAGTTCGGCTGGTTTCCTGCCAATGCCTCGCTGGCTTCGGTGCTCGGCGACATGGCGGCCGCCGGACTCGGCACGCTGGGCATCTCCTGGGAAAGTTGCCCGGCGCTCACCGAAGTGGAGGAAGTCGTCTGCGACTGGATGCGGCAGCTTTCCGGCCTTTCCGACCAGTGGCAGGGATGCATCCATGACGGAGCATCCACGGTCTGCCTGGTCAGCCTGCTGGTCGCCCGGGAACGGGCCTGCGGATACCCCCAGTTCGAGAACGGCCTGCAGGCGGAACCGTCTCCCCTGACCGTGTACACGACAGAAGAGGCCCATTCGTCGGTGGCCAAGGCTGCCCTGCTCGCGGGCTTCGGGCGCAATAACCTGAGAATGGTCGGGATGCGTCCCGAAGATCGCTCGATGTGCCCGGCCGCCCTGCACGAGACAATCAGGCGGGACATCGGCAACGGCTATCGCCCGGTCGCCATCGTCGCCTCGACGGGGTCTACCGGCGTCAC
>JAJDVC010000209.1 GCA_022826305.1 Gammaproteobacteria bacterium
CCAGGGCCACGCGCATGCCGTCAAACCCGGTCAGCATTCAGGGCATGATGCCCGCCCGATCCATTATCATATGATCAGTTTCATGACCATATGAGGTCGCCATGGTCAAGGTAAATCTGGCTCAGGCCAAAGCCCGTCTCAGCGAGCTTCTGGACAAGGTGGAAGCAGGGCAGGAAGTAATAATCATCCGTCGCGGCAAGGCTGTCGCGCATCTTTCCGCCGTCATCGCTCCCAGGAAGCCGCTACCCCTTGGGGACCTTGCCGAGTTCCGGGCTACCATGCCTCGACAACAACATCCTGCTACCGAGCTGTTGCGTGAGCTCCGGGATCAAGGGTTGTGACAGGGCGAATCAGTCCGAATGCGCCATCTTGACACCAGTTTTCTTGCTCCGCTCATACTCCCCGAAGCCACCAGTGCGCGGATTGCCGGCTTTTTCGATGATTTGCCGATGGACGATCTGGCAGTCAGTCATTGGACCCGGGTCGAATTCGCCTCACTCCCGGGTCTCAAGGCTCGCATGGGCAGTCTGAACGCTTCAGCAGCACGGCAAGCGGGCTTGCGTTTCGAATCAATGATTGCGGAGTCATTTGTCGTCTTCCTGCCAAACCGCGACGACTTCGACCTTGCCAGGGACTGGCCCGGACGATTTGAGACTGGCCTGAGGTCCGGTGATGCCCTGCACCTCGCCATGGCAGGGAATCGCGAAACAGACAGGACCTACAGCCTGGACAGGCTGATGATCAATGCGGGACAGAAACCCGGACTACCGACAAGTACAGGGATACCCCTTCCGGACCATTGAGAGCGTGCAAGACACACGGAAATCAGAAGTAGCGACTCCCTTGTGAACAGCGTTTCATCAGCGTTTTCATCTAGCCATATCGGCTTCGGAGCAGGTATGCTTCACCATTATGTTATTCAAGATCATTCTCCTTGCCCTGCTGCTGTTCGTCGTGGCAAGCCTGGTCACCGCGTTCTACTATCTGATCAGGGACCCGGCCAGTTCCAGGCGGGTTGTCAATACCCTGTTCGTCAGGGTTGGAATATCCCTGTTCATCATGGTCCTGCTGCTGGCCGGGACATATCTCGGCTGGGTGGAGCCTCACGGATTCGGCATGTGAGGAGGTCTCGTCGGCACGCCACATCCCTGTAATGCGGGAGCAGTTCGATGGCCCCCTGGCCCGGTTCCGGTCCGTGTCAGGTCACAGGATGTAGACAAAGATGAACAGTCCGAGCCAGACGACATCCACGAAGTGCCAGTACCAGGCCGCCGCCTCGAAGGAAATGCTTTTCCGCGGTAAAGTGTCCCTTCATGGCTCGGAAAAGCATGACCGTCAGCATGATGGCTCCCAGGGTCACGTGCATACCGTGAAACCCGGTCAGCATGAAGAACGTCGAGCCGTAGATTCCGCTGGTCATCTTCATGCCTTCGTGATAGGCCTCCACGTATTCCACACCCTGAAGGAACACGAACAGAAAACCGAGCGCAACGGTCGCAAACAGTCCCTGAACGATCTGCTTGCGGTTCTGCACCTTGATCGCGT
The DNA here is from genome assembly GCA_022826305.1 of Gammaproteobacteria bacterium. GTDB lineage: Bacteria > Pseudomonadota > Gammaproteobacteria > Arenicellales > Poriferihabitantaceae > Poriferihabitans. The sequence goes on from JAJDVC010000209.1 coordinate 1,546, forward strand.
GATGCGCCCAGGTGACGGTCAGACCGGAGGTCAGCAGGATGACCGTGTTCAGGAAAGGCAGGGGCCACCAGCCCATGTGAAAATCGCTTTCCCCCAGGTCCTCGGGCCCGTTGGTCGGCCAGATCTCGGTGTAATCGGGCCACAGATAATCGTGCGTGGACAGCCCGGATCCTTCGCCGAGCAGCCAGGGCACGGAAAATTCCCGGGCATAGTACAGGGCACCGAAAAAGGCCGCGAAAAACATGACCTCGGAAAAGATGAACCAGCTCATGCCCATCCGGAATGACGTGTCTTCCCACTTGCGGAAAATTCCCGACTCGCTTTCGTTCACGACCGTTCCGAACCACCCGAACAGCATGATGATGAACAGGATGAGCCCGACCACCATGAAGGTCGGTCCAAGCAGGCTGCCGTTGAGATGCATTGCAAACCCACCCAGAAGCATGGTCAGGGCGATCGATCCGACCAGGGGCCACCTTGCCGCTTCAGGAACATAGTATTTTTCTTGTACCGATTCAGACATCGTCTTGCCTCGAAAATGGTTTTTGAATAACAGTGCTGTTCACGTCAAACAATGTATAGGAAAGCGTCACCGTGCTGATATCGTCCGGCAGGTCGGGATCAACAACGAAAACCAGATTCAGCTGCCTGGACTCGCTGGGCGCGAATTCCTGCTGCACAAAGCAGAAGCATTCGGTCTTGTTGAAGTAGCTGGCGGCCTTGGCGGGCGCGACGCTCGGAATCGCCTGCCCCACCACGGCCTCTTCCTTCTGGTTGACCGCCGTATAGCTTGCGGCGTAGGATCTTCCGGGCTGCACCATCATGCTGACCATGTCCGGGCTGAACTCCCACTGTGCGTTCCGGTTCAGGGAACTGATGAACTCCACCCTGACCAGCCGATCCTCGTCCACCTCGATATGCTCGGCCTGCGCCTGGCTGAGACTCCCCGTTTTTCCGTTCAGGCCGGTCAGGTCGCAGAACACGTCGTAGATGGGCACCATCAGGTAGCCGAAGCCGAACATGGCGACGGGTATCGCGAACAGGTGCCAGATGCGCGAACGTTTCTTCATGCTCTCCTCAGGACTGCATGCTGCCGACGACCGACATCACGATGAATCCGACGTAAAGCAGGACGGCCACTGTCGCCAGGACGCCCACCGTCAGTTTTACCCTTTGATCCATCGCAGCCCCGAACTCCCGGCACCGGCCGAACTACTTGATGACGGGCTGCGGGGAAAAGGTGTGATAGGGCGGCGGAGATGAAACCGTCCACTCCAGCCCCTGTGCACCCTCCCATACCTGGTCGTCGGCCTTCTTTCCACCCCTGATGCACTTGATTACCAGCACCAGAAACAGGATCTGGGACAACCCGAAACCGAACGCGCCGATCGTCGCGACCTGATTGAAGTCGGTGAACTGGACGGCGTAATCGGGAATCCGTCGCGGCATCCCGGCAAGACCGACGAAATGCATCGGGAAGAACAGGATGTTCACGAAAATCGTGGACAGCCAGAAATGCGCCTGACCCAGTTTCTCGTCGTACATGTTTCCGGTCCATTTCGGCAACCAGTAGTACACGCCGCCGATAATGCCGAAAATGGCCCCGGGAACCAGCACGTAATGGAAATGCGCCACCACGAAATAGGTGTCGTGATACTGGAAATCGATGGGGGTCATGGCCAGCATGAGCCCGGAGAAGCCGCCGATGGTGAACATGATGACGAAGCCCAGCGCGAAGAGCATGGGGGTTTCAAACGTCATCGCGCCCTGCCACATGGTGGAAACCCAGTTGAACACCTTCACGCCGGTCGGCACTGCGATCAGCATCGTGGTGAACATGAAGAACATCTCCCCGGCCAGCGGCATGCCGACGGTGAACATGTGATGCGCCCAAACGATGAACGACAGGAGCGCGATGGACGCCGTGGCGTAAACCATCGAGTTGTAGCCGAACAGCTTCTTGCGGGAAAACGTGGGGATGATCTCCGAAACCAGACCGAAGGACGGCAGGATCAGTATGTAGACTTCCGGGTGGCCGAAAAACCAGAAGATATGCTGGAACATGACCGGGTCTCCGCCGCCAGCCGCATCGAAGAAGCTGGTACCGAAGAACTTGTCCGTGAGCAGCATGGTCACGGCGCCGGCAAGCACCGGCATTACCGCTATGAGCAGGTAGGCGGTAATGAACCAGGTCCAGACGAACAGGGGCATCTTCATGTACGTCATGCCGGGCGCACGCAGGTTCATGATCGTGGCGATGATATTGATCGCGCCCATGATGGATGAAACGCCCAGGAGGTGTATCGAAAAGATCAGGTAGGGGAGCGCATTGCCGGTCTGCAGCGACAGCGGCGGATAGATGGTCCATCCGGCCGCCGGTCCGCCGCCCTCCATGAACAGCGTCGCGAGCATCATGGCAAAACCGAACGGCAGGATCCAGAAACTCCAGTTGTTCATCCTCGGCAGGGCCATGTCGGGCGCGCCCACCATCATCGGCAGCATCCAGTTCGCCAGTCCCACGAAGGCCGGCATCACCACGCCGAAGATCATGATCAGGGCATGCAGGGTGGTCATCTGGTTGAAGAAGTGCGGGTCCACCACCTGGAGTCCGGGCTGGAACAGCTCCGTGCGGATGACGAGCGCCATCACGCCGCCGATGAAGAACATGATCAGGGAGAACCACAGGTACAGCGTGCCGATATCCTTGTGGTTGGTCGTGGTTACCCAGCGCATCAGTCCCGGTGGCGGGCCATGATGGTGGTCATCATCATGGTGTGCGTCAGTTGCGTATGCGTTCATCTGTATTTCCTCTGAAAAATTCGGTTGCCCGGACCCGCGTGTTCGAGCAATCCTGCATTGTTCATCATTACTGTATCCGGGCCGCCTTGATCGTGGCCGGCTGGATTACATCGCCCGTATCGTTGCCCCAGGCGTTCCGCTCGTAGGTGATGACGGCGGCAAGGTCGGCGTCATTGAGCTGTGTCGAAAACGCCTGCATGGCGGTGCCGGGCTTGCCGTTCAGCACGATGTCGATATGCCCCTCAAGGTCGTTCAGCATCATTGGGGTTCCCTTCAGGGACGGAAACGCGCCGGCGATTCCCTCGCCGTTCGCCTGATGACAGGCCACGCAATAGGTTCCGTACACCTTTTCGCCGCGCTGCATCAGTTCATCCATTGCCCATTCGCGGTCGGCCGAGGCAGCGACCGCCTCGGCCGCCGCAAGCTGCGCGGAAACCCACTCGTCGTATTTCTCCTGCGAAAGCGCATGCACCACTATCGGCATGAATCCATGATCCCGCCCGCACAGTTCGGCACACTGGCCCCGATAAATGCCTTCCTCCTCGATATTGGTCCACATTTCGTTGATGAAGCCGGGTATCGCATCCTTCTTTATCGCGAAATCGGGGATCCACCAGGCATGGATCACGTCGCTTGCGGTAAGCAGGAACCGGATCTTCTTGCCGACGGGCAGGACGACCGGGTTGTCCACTTCCAGCAGGTAATTGTCGACGGTTGCCGGATCGATCCCGGAACCAAGCGCTGCCGCCTCCCGGCTTTCGGGGTGCAGGCTGCTGATGAACTTGACGCCGGAATCCAGGTATTCGTACTCCCACTTCCACTGATGACCAGTGACCTTCAGCGTGATATCCGCATCGGAGGTGTCTTCCATTGCAATCAGGGTCTTGGCCGCGGGCCATGCCATGGTGATGAGAATGGCGAAGGGGATCACCGTCCACAGCACTTCGGCAAACGTGCTCTCGTGGAACCCGGCCGGAACAGCGCCTCTGGACTTGCGGTGCCTGACGATGCTGATTGCCATGGCGCCGAACACCAGCACACCGATCCAGACACAGATCCACAGGACGAACATGTGCATGTCATAGACTTCGCGACTGATCTCCGTGACACCCTCGGTCAGGTTGAGCTCCCAGTCTGCCAGGGAACTGTGACTGAACAGCCAGAGCGCCGCACCCGGCAGTATGCCCGGTATTCGATGAAATGTATGCATGAAATTTCGAAGCCTCAGCGGATAGATTTTCAACCGGAACTACAGCCTGCAGATCGGATGCGGACGCGGCAGTCCGGCCGGTCCTTCATGAGCCGTCGGACTGCGGACAGCCGAAATCCGACGGCGTCCGGAAGTCCAGCAGATACCGATGAACAGGCGATCCTTGTTCCTAAAAGCCAGCATCGCGGCATATTATGCGACTCCAGTTGCCGGTTACAAGTCAAAGGGATTCCGATTATAACGATTCTCCCGTTGCTTTGACACTCAACAGCGTCACATCCGGAAAATTCCGCGAGATGCGTACAGGGCGGGGGCAATGGATGGAACCGACGGCACGTTCCGTTCCTGCCCGGCGACCGCAAGGAAATACCAGGGCTTCCCGCTTTCGAAATCACGCCTCCTGCCTGCATTGCCCTGGCCCCCGGAAGAATGATGCGGCACCGCTTCCGGGAATCGTGAAAAAGGTCACCTCTCCCTGATTGGCGGCCGGTTCGTCCGGAGACCGGTTGTGCATGCTCGCCGCACCGGGAGCAGCCTACGCCTCGAGAAAGTAGGCGCGGATGAAAATCCTGGCGTAATGATCGACCAGCAGAAAGGCGAACAGGGCGCTCAGGTAGAAAATCGAGTAGCCGAACGTCTTCATCGCATACCGGTCATCCGGCGAGCGGTACAGTCTGATCGAATAAAAGACGAAACCTGCCCCCAGGGCGATGGCGCCGGCCAGGTAGATCGTTCCGCTCATCATGACCACGAAAGGGATCAGGGTGATGACGACAAGCAGGACCGTGTAAAGCAGTATGTGCAGTTTCGTGAACGCGATACCATGCGTGACGGGCAACATCGGCACATCGGCCTTCGCGTAGTCCTCGACCCGCCTGATCGCCAGCGCCCAGAAGTGCGGCGGGGTCCAGACAAAGATGATCAGGAACAGCAACAGGGCCTCGCCGTGCATTTCCCCCGTGACGGCCGTCCATCCGAGCACCGGGGGCGCGGCGCCTGCGGCCCCGCCGAGAACGATATTCTGGGGAGTGCTGCGCTTGAGGAACATCGAGTAGATCACGGCGTAGCCGACCATGGACGCGAAGGTCAGTGCGGCCGTCAGCGTATTGACGAAGAACAGCAGCAGCGACATCGAGGTCGCCGCCAGGACCAGGGCAAACGCCACGGCCTGACGGCCGGTGATATTCCCCCGGGGAAGCGGCCGCCCGTACGTCCGCTCCATGCGCGAGTCGATCTCCTCGTCCACCCAGTGATTGAGTGCGGCGCCGGCCGACGCCGCAAGGCCGATGCCGACCAGGCCCCAGAACCATTTCCCGAAAGGAATCCAGCCCTCCGTGGACAGGAACATTCCGACCAGAGCGGTAAACAGGATCAGCAACACCACCTTCGGCTTGCACAATTCCAGGTATTCCCGCCAGAGACCCGGCAGAATCGCTGTCGTGTTCATGGATTCTGCCCGTACTGCGGGAGGCCGCCCAGCCCGTTGCCGGGCTCCGGCATGAAGTCCGAAATCCGGTTTTTCAGGGATGTCGCCAGGGAGCTCCGCTCGCTTTCGGTAAGGCATTGCCCCACCTCTACCCATCTGCCCTTGCACCCCACCAGAAGACGATGTGCATACCAGCGGTGCCGGGGCTTCTCGAGCCTGACCTGCGTCCAGTACAGGGGAAAGGTCCACCGCTGACGGTTTTTCCGCTGCACATGGCGTATGGTGACGGACTGCCAGGTGATGATGATCTTCTCCGCATAGGCGGACCGGCGCGCCATGACAAGGAGCACCAGCCCGACCGCCAGCACGTCGAGCAGGGCGAACGGCAGGATCATCCAGTAACCGAGCAGGGCGAAACGCACCGCTATGCCGAGGCACACCACGGCAAGCAGCGAGAAAACCCACCGCCAGGACCGCGTGTTGAAGGCGCTGTTCGGCCTGATCATGAATTCCGCGCCGTCGCTCACGTTAGCTTGCCGGGCTGATCTGCAACCACAGGATGTTCGGGTCTGAAGGGATGAAGAAAGACCTTCATATCTTAACAAATATCATGCGTTCCGGTCCGCGCCGCGCCGGGGGAACATTCCGGGAACCGGATCAAGGGGTTGAAATCCGACATGGGGCCAGCCGGCTACCGTGCAGCAGCTCCAGGGAGAACGGGTCGTGCCTTCACTCATGTGCACCACGACCTGGAACCTGTTCGTGCTGCTGCGCTGTACCCTGCCGCCGCAGTGATTGCAGACCGGCGGCGAGCAGGGTGGTCTGCCATGGTCGCCGGAGAAACGGGGATCTGGTCGCGCACTTGCATTATCTGCCCTGCGGCATTATTCTTCAATCTGGAAGCACTGTCGAGACATGCCCAGTCCAACAACCCGGTAGGAGCACAAGCATCATGAACCCCCTGAAAAGCATACCCGGAACCATCATTTCCGGCTTTGTCATCGCAATCATCATAGCCCTTGTCCTGTAGGGATCCGGTCGAGATGAATGAACATTCCAGCCTAGAGGTTTACGTACCATGAACACCTGGTCATTTTTTGTGTGGTTGCATGTCCTTGCGGGGATTGCCTGGATCGGACTTCTGTATTACTTCAACTTCATACAGGTACCCGCCCTGGCGGAAGCGGCCGCCGACAAGGAAGGCCCCGGGCCGGCGGGAATATCCAAGTACGTGGCGCCCAAGGCGCTCCTGTGGTTCCGCTGGGGCGCCGTTGCCACCTGGCTGACCGGTGCGGCCGCGCTTGAATACATCGGCGGATTCGCCACGCATTTTTTCGCTACCAGCGGCGTAACCGCGATCGGCGTGGGCGCATGGCTGGGCACGATCATGCTGTTCAACGTCTGGGTGCTGATATGGCCGAACCAGAAAAAGGTCCTGGGGATCGTCGAGGCCAGCGCGGAGGAGATTGCCAAGGCCAAGAATACCGCCCTGCTCGCATCCAGGACCAACACCATGCTCTCCGTGCCCATGATCATGTGCATGGTGGCCCATGGACACGGGCTGCCGTTCTAGCATGGATCCGGCCGGGCAGTAGCGGATGTTCGGCTTCCTGCGGTCCCGATCGGCGGAAGGTCCTCCGGACAGGGAGGCAGCCATGCCGGTCGTCGACCGTCACTTCGTTACCGGACGGCCGATCGTGGGGCCCTTTGCCGACAACCTCGAGTCCATCACGTTCGGCATGGGGTGTTTCTGGGGCGCGGAACGCAGGTTCTGGAAGCTGGATGGCGTTTTCACCACTGCGGTGGGATATTCCGGGGGCACGACACGCCATGCAACCTATCAGGATGTCTGCACAGGCCTGACCGGGCACGCTGAAGTGGTTCTCGTCGTATATGATCCTGCCGCAGCAGCATTCGAGCGCCTGCTGAGGGTTTTCTGGGAATCCCACGACCCGACCCAGGGCATGCGGCAGGGCAATGACCGGGGAACCCAGTACCGATCCGTCATCTTCACGCACGATGAACGCCAGTCCAGGGAGGCCACCGCAAGCCGGGATGCATACCAGGAAAAACTGATGCAGGCGGGTCTCGGACCGATCACCACCGAAATCCGGCCGGCACCGGAATTCTTCTACGCCGAGGAATACCACCAGCAGTACCTGGCGAAGAATCCGAACGGCTACTGCGGACTGGACGGAACCGGGGTGCGCGCCGCCTAGCGGATCTTCCTGCCTCCGCATGACGATCTCCTCCGGGGGAGTGCCCCACCCGGCAATCGGCCGGACTCAGGCCTTGTGCGGCTGTACCGGGGGCATCGGGAAGGGCGCCACATTCCCCGAATCCCTGCTTTCGATGATCTTGTTCACCCCCTCCTTCTGAACCTCGTCAATGCGCACGATCGCATGCAGGGGGATGTAGGTCCGGTTGACCGCGCTGAATTCCTGTTTCAGGCGCTCTTCGGACGGATCGACCACAAGCTGGGACTTCTCGCCGAAGATGATATCCGCAATTTCAACGAACGCATACATGTGGCTTTGCATTACTTCCCGGGCATACAGTTCATACAGCTTTCCCTGATTGTGGAACTGTACCTTGTAAATGCTTTTCTTTTTTCCCATGTGCTGAATAGAATCCAAGTTAGCTGCATAGTATAACACCAGACGGGACCTAATGAGATTCGCGCATCTTTTCCTCCTCCTGACAGGCGTCGGCATTGCCTGTTCCGTGTCATCGGCCGCCCATGCGGAACGCCTGCCGGAACCGCTGGCGCAGGTGCTCGGGCAACATGGAATATCCCCCCACGATGCAAGCCTCGAGATCCGCGCCATGCGAAGCAACCGGATTCTGGTGAGCCACAATCCCGACACCGCAAGGAACCCGGCTTCCGTCATCAAGCTGCTGACCACCCTTGCCGCGCTGGAAACGCTCGGACCGGCTTTCCGCTGGCATACCCGCTACCACATCGAAGGCAAGCTGGCGGGCGACACGCTCGTCGGCAACCTGGTTCTCGAGGGCGGGGGAGATCCGTTGATCACCGTCGAGCGCATCTGGCGCCAGGTGACGGCCATTCGCGATCGCGGAATCCGCGTCATTACCGGGGATCTTGTCATTGATGATTCCCTGTACGATATCGCGGCGCATGACCGCGCCGCTTTTGACGGAAAGCCCTGGCGCAGCTACAACGTGGGCCCGGATCCCGCCCTGGTGAACTTCTCCTCGACCCGTTTCGTCATGGATCCTATCCCGGGGCGCACCGCCGTACTGGCCGATCCGCCGCTCTGGGGCCTGCATGTCCATAACGAACTGAAGACCGTCGGGGGGAAATGCCGGGGCGCCCGGGACGGCTGGACGCACGAGACGGAAAGGCGCAACGGAGAGATCCACGTCACGTTCCGCGGCAACTACCGGAAGGACTGCGGCGAGCATTCCTTTTTCAGGGTGCTGGCATCCAGTCACGAATACACCTACCGCCTGTTCAGGCACCTGTGGCAGCAAAGCGGCGGCGTTTTTTCGGGAACCCACCGGACCGGCAGCCCGTCGAGCAGCGCGCTTCTCCTGATCTCCTTTCCATCGAAACCGCTTTCGGATGTCATCAGGGGGATCAACAAGTTCAGCAACAACGTCATGGCGAGGATGCTTCTCCTCGCGCTCGACACGCAGGAGAGTTCGATGCCGGCGACCCTTTCCGGCGCCAGGAAAAGGGTCGCCGGCTGGCTGTCGGACAACGGCATCGCGATGCCGGGACTGGTGCTGGACAACGGTTCGGGCCTGTCTCGCAGAACCCGGGTTACCGTCGCTGGCCTGGCGAACCTGCTCGATCACGGCTGGCAGAGCGACTACCGGCCGGAATTCCTCTCATCCCTGGCGCTTTCCGGGCTGGACGGAACCATGCGCAAACGTCTTTCGGACGGTCCGGTTCGGGGTCGCGCCAGGATCAAGACCGGTCTGATCCGCGGAGTCCGCAGCATGGCGGGCTACATCACGTCCCGACGAGGCACCCGGTATTCGGTGGCGATGGTCATCGAATCCGGGAGAATCGGTCATGACAATGGAAACCGGATACAGGATGCCGTGCTGCAATGGCTGTATTCGCTGGACTCCTGAGCCCGACCGGTTCCGGGAGAGCGCCATCCGCACTCCGCACCCGGCGACTGCGGATGGCACATGTGCGGCCATGGCAGCATCGTCACCGGAGGCTTTCCGGACATTCCGATTTCACCGCCCTGCCGCCATGTGCTCCCGGCGGACACCGGGATGTTCGGTCAGCACGAACACGTTATCGGTCATCCAGCGCCGGAAGCTCTCGTTGTCCATGAACTGCTTGTACAGCTGGTGGTCGTCCCTGATGATCGAGTTCATGGCCTGCTTGAGGGCCTTGTTGAATTCAATCCGTGCATTCTCATCATCGGAATATTTCCGGGCATTCAGGTAAGCTGCGTCAGCGGCAACGCGCTCCGGGATCGTCTCGGTGATCAGTTGCCTGATGCGGTCTTCGTCTTCCCAATCGATATTACCGAACAAATCGTTGAACTGGCTGATGATGTTCGATAGCCGATCCATCTCGGGGTCGGCCTGGTGACCACCACCACTGGTCGGTACGGGTTCAACCTCCCCATCTTCGTCGGGCAAACGAATTTTCTGCATCGCCTGCATCTCGACGCGGTAACTCTCCATATCGATAGCCTCAAGTATACCCCTGGACAGATCCGTATCCTTCGGGGCCGGCAACCTGGGAATCAGGAAGTTGAGAAATATCGAACGCACCTCCCAGGCGGAATGGGTCCAGGGCAGCACACAGGAGAGGAAGTTGTAGGCACGAACGAACGCCTTGGCCTTGCCCTTGAAATCCACCTGCTGATCCTCGTCCAGATCCTGTCGGTAGACGGCTACACAGGCATCCAGAATCGGGTCGATCTGGTCTCGGCCAGCATCGCCCAGGTATCGTTTAACAAGATCCTCGACCTGGTCAGGCGTGTAGACCTGGGCATTGTCCAGGTCTGCCTGAAGGTCATGCAACCTGTTTGGGTCTGTTTCATCAGAGAGGAGGGTTGAGCGGTAGAAAGGCGTGAACGCTTCACGAACCGTCTCCGAATCGTTCTGGAAATCCAGCACAAACACATCGTGTTTTTTCGGGTGTGCACGATTGAGGCGGGATAGGGTCTGTACCGCCTGGATACCCGACAGGGTCTTGTCCACATACATGGTGTGGAGCAGGGGTTCGTCGTATCCCGTCTGGAACTTGTCGGCGCAAACGAGAAACCGGTACGGGTGCCCCTGAAACTTCTTTGTGATACTGTTGGAAGGAAATCCGTTGAGTGAGGCTTCGCTCACCTTTGATCCACCGAAATCCCGTTCACCCGAGAAGGCCACGATGGCCTGATAGGGGCTCTTGCGTTCGACCAGATAATTACGAATGGCATTGAAGTACTGGATGGCGCGTTGGACGCCACTGGTCACTACCATTGCCCGGGCCTCTCCGCCAATCTTGCGTTTGGACAGCACCTGGTCGTGAAAATGGTCTACCATGATCTCGGCCTTGAGGCGAATGGCATGGTCGTGGCTCTCAACGTAACGTCGCAGTTTCTTCCGCGCCCTGCCTGCATCGAATTCCGGGTCGTCCTCTATGGTCTTGGTCAGCCTGTAGTAGCTAGTTACCGGGGTATAGTGAGCGAGTACACTCAGAATGAAGCCTTCATCAATCGCCTGCTTCATGGTGTAGCGGTGGAAGGCGTGGTGTCTGACCGTGCCGTCCGGTTGTGGGTCGGGCGCGCCGAAGATTTCCAGTGTCCTGTTCTTCGGTGTGGCGGTGAACGCGAAATAGCTGGCATTGCGGAGCAGCTTGCGTGATTCCATCAGCCGGTTGATCTGGTCCTCGAACGTCTCCTCTTCCCCTTTTGCTCCTGACTCGGACAGTGCCTGCGCCATTGCGGCGCTGGTGCGCCCGCCCTGGCTGGAGTGTGCCTCATCGATGATAATGGCGAACCGCCGTCCACGCTGCTCATTGCCGATCTCGTCGAGGATGAAGGGGAATTTCTGGACCGTGGAGATGATGATTTTCTTGCCTGACTCGATGAAGCGTCTGAGGTCGCCCGAACGTTCTGCATGGCCCAGGGTGGCAGTAACACTGGCGGTTTGCCGGATGGTGTCATTGATCTGCCGGTCGAGAATCCGGCGGTCGGTGACGACGATAATGGAATCGAAAATCAGATTTCCATCCTTTTCAAGCCTGATCAACTGGTGGGCCAGCCAGGCGATGGAGTTGCTTTTCCCGCTTCCGGCCGAATGCTGGATCAGGTAGCAATGGCCCTCGCCATGTCCGGCAGCGTGTTTCAGCAAGCAGCGCACTGCGTCGATCTGGTGGTAGCGGGGCCAGATCTGTTTTCGGGTCTTCCTTCCCGTGTCATTGTCGCGGGTCTCCACCAGTTGGGCGTAGTTCTCAAGGATGTCGGTCAGGCTCTCCGGGGTAAGCACCTCCCGCCATAGATAATCAGTCTTGAGTCCATCAGGATTGGGTGGATTGCCGGCACCGTCGTTCCAGCCACGGTTGAATGGCAGGAACCATGATTTCTTTCCCTCAAGATGGGTGCAGAAACGCACTTCGGATTCATCCACGGCAAAGTGGGCAACGCAGCGTCCAAGCCCGAACAGCTTTTCATGTGGGTTGCGGTCCTTCCGGTATTGCTCGATCGCATCCGCCACGGTCTGCCTGGTGAGATTGTTCTTGAGTTCGAAGGTGATGACCGGGAGGCCATTGATGAAGAGAACGATGTCCAGCGCCCGCTGGGCTTCGTCGCGGCTGTACCGAAGCTGACGGGTGATGGTGAAACGATTCCGTGCAAAGCGTTCCTTTGCCTGTTCATTGTTGGGAGATGGGGTACCGTAGAACAATGTGAGATCGTGGGCACCATGCCGGATACCGTGGCGCAGAACATCAATTGTGCCCCGATTCGTGATCTCTCCTTGCAACCGGGCGAGGAACTTGCGGCGTATCGGGCCATCTTCGTCCAGTGCCAATGATTCCGCCCCCTTGGGTTGGGTAGTGCGCAGAAAGGATCCCAACTGGTAGCGATCGACACAGTATTCACGGTCATAATCCTTCCAGTGTCCACCAAGCCAACCAGTTCCGCCGTGATCGGCCTCTGGTTGCTCCCTGGCGTCTGTGTGCGGATCGCAGGGATGCCCTGCAAGGGTGGTGCAGATCAGGCGTTCGAGCCCCTGTTCGCTGGTATCGATGACCACGTTTCTGTTTTTCGTCTATCAGATCGATACTTCCGTCACTTCACCAGGGCGAGCTTCTTCTATGGCTGATCGAATTTCTTCCGTCCGAAGACGCACCCTGGGCCAGGCGGGGGATTGCAGCACCACGATCGCCAGCGTCCTGCCCTGGAGGTTCTGCTGGTAGCGCATGTTCTTGTCCGTGGTCACGATGACACTGTATCCATCCTCTTCGGCCTTGCGGATCAGTTCACCATTCTCCAGCATCTCCCAACCATTCTCCGCAGATCGATCCACGGAATGTTCAGGAAGGTGGTGCCGGAGTGGCGCCGGGGTTCCGTGATCGAACAGGATCTTCATGCTCAGGGAGTGGATTTGAGGTATTCCGCCTCATGCTTGAGTACGGATGCCACCTGCCAGGCTTCGACTTCGGGATACCATTCCAGGAATTCCTTCACCGTAGCTCCACTCTCCAGATTTTCGAAAAGTGCGTAAACCGGAACCCTCGTCCCGGTGAAGGCCCAGGCGCCGCTGATTTTACGAGGGTTACGTTCCACCGCCTTGCATTTTGTCCAGTTGGTCATGGTATTGCCCCCATGGATTGTCGTGCATGTTGTCGCAGTGGTTGCCCCATCATGACCGGAGCAATCAGGCATCCGAGGACTTTTCGGTAATGTCGATGATCATGCCGGGCGTTCCACCAAAAAAACCATCAAAATGGGCCATGCGGATCTTTTACAATAAAAACAGGATCCTGCAAGAGACAAATCACAGCACCAGCCTCGACCATCAAACAACCGTCAAACAAATCACACACTGAATTCTCCTTTGAAAACAAACGGTTCGAGGATAACAACCGCAAAAAATCACCACATCGGCCCTTGATAATCAAACAACCGTCAAACAACCATCAAACAAATCACACACTGAATTCTCCTTTGAAAACAAACGGTTCGAGGATAACAACCACAAAAAATCACCACATCGGCCCTTGATAATCAAACAACCATCAAACAATACCGTCCGTCTCATCGGCACCCGGACCAGCCCAGAAAGGCAGGTATGCCCGACTTCGGGTTCCTGCAGCCGGGTCTTCAATGACGATTTTCCCATCCTCCATGGCCTCTTTCAACAAGCGGGAAGCCTGTGCTGCATTCCGGTCGGGCATCCCGAACCTTTCCCGCAGTGTAGCATTGTTCATCTTGCGTCGAGTGACATGGCAAAGACAGGCATGGAGGTAGCACGCACGAATGCGATCATGCCTGCTCATGTCTCTGAAGTTCCTGTATGTGAACAGCATCGTACGTGTGAATTCTCCCGGAGTCTCGAAAAGCGGGGCAGGTAGCTGGAACAGTTCCACCTGGAAAATCACCTTGTCAATTCCACTGCCACGTTCCTCGCAGATGCCGAAACGACGCATGAGGGAAGCCAGTATCTCGTTTCTCGAGCGTGGCGGTGTATCGATGAAACGGTCTGTCGAAACCAGGGGCTTTCCCGGGCTGGTGATTTCGATGCGGTCTTCGAATATCTCCACCATCGGCCCGGCACCCGTGATGAAGAAATCCTGATGAATCAGCGCATTTGCGAGCAGTTCACGTATGGCGAGCTCCGGATACATCGGTACCGTCCTGCGAAGCGCCTGTCCAATGATTTCGTTACTCGGAAGCAGGTCGTTGATGACGCCGACGACCTCTTCGAATCCTGCGGCATATCCCTTGACACCCTGCCGCTCCTTGAGCGTTTCGAATCGACTTGTACCACGATACTGAATGATGCGCACAGCCTTGCGATCAAGGCCGGGAAAATCGGCGAGTCGCTTTGCCAGCAGAACGGCACCAAGATTGGTGATATCCCAGCCACCAGCAGGACAGGGCCGAACGAGGCCATCTCCCGACAAGGCTTCGACAATACCGGCGCGACTTGCGGGTAACGGCAGTTCCAGCAAATCGAAATAGCCCGGATAGTCCAGCATGCCCAGAACCCTTTCCATGTCCAGACGCTCGGCAGCGACCAGCCCCTCAAAAGGCTTCCGATCAAAAACGCGCCAGAGATCGCGCTCACGATCAGGGGCCTCCCTGAGGGGCTTCTTGACCTCGCCAATACGGATATATTCCGTGCCGCCGAAGCCGACCGGACGATGAACCGCACGTTCGATTTCCAGCACGACCACCCGCCGGCTTTCGACATGGACGATATCGAAGCGAAACCGGATCTTCGGGCTCAACAGGCGCAACAGCCAGCTCTCGAGCGCCTCATTGCCCTTCCTGGCAGTGCCGGGGTCGAAGTCCGTCCCGACAATGTCATGGGTTTCGTCATCAATCCCCCAGAGCACAT
>JAJDVC010000151.1 GCA_022826305.1 Gammaproteobacteria bacterium
ACCGTGATGGTTTCGGGGATATTGACTTCATGCACCACCGGAGCGGTCGGTTTCTCGAAGACGTGCTGTTCTGCTATTGAAGACGATATCTTTCCGGGTTTTCGTATCTGCCTGCGCATTCTGCTCTTCCTTCGCTTCGCGGCATGCAGTTCTTCCTTGGCACCGATTTCCTCATCGCCGTCCGACCATCGGTCTTTCTTCTGCTTTTTTCCACCCTTGCGGCGCTGCTGGCTCGAATCTTCAAGTACTGGGGGCGACGGCTGTGGCGGTGCCGTTTCCGACTGTGCATCAGGTTGTCCCCGATCAGCAACCTCATCAGATGATGCTGTTTCCGCCGTTTCCGATTTTTCCTGCCGTCTTTCCGTATCCAGCCTGGATTGCGCTTCCTCCTCAAGCCTGCGCCTTTCGGCCTCTGCCTGTGCTTGTGCAGCCTCTTCCGCTTCAAGCCGTTTCTTTTCTGCTTCCAGTTCTGCCTCCCTGGCGGCCTTTTGCTGAGCCTCGATTACGCTACGCTTTACAAAGGTGCGGCTTTTCTTGACCTCGACATGCACGGTACGTGCCGCACCGGTTCTTGAGGTCTGCATGATCTCGTCCTTGGTTTTCCGCCTGACTGATATCTGCTCCCTGACAGGGCTCTTCTTGACTCCACCCTTCAGGTACTCCAGAAGCTGCAGCTTTTCCTCATCAGAAAGCATGTCGGTGTGTTTCTTGTTGGAAATTCCAGCCTGTGCAAGCTGGTCAAGCAGCTTTTCTACCGAAACTCGAATCTGTCTTGCAAAGCTTTCGATGGATACCTGGGTCATGGCAGTAGTTCCTGTTGATGCATTTAGCCGTTCTGCGTTTCTTCAAACCAGGGAGCCCGTGCCGTCATGATCAGCTGACTTGCGTTTTCCTGATCTATGGCAACAATATCCAGCACCTCGTCCAGGGCGCAGTCGGCAAGATCAGCCATGGTCCGGACCCCTCCCTGCGCCAGAGACCGGGCAATCTCCTCTGTCATTCCATCCATCGTCAACAAATCCTCACTCGGCTCCATGGACTCTTGACGGGCTATTGCGGAAGTCAGCAGGTTGTCTTGCGCCCGGTTTCTCAGTTCCTCCACCAGATCCTCTTCGAACTCTTCGATTTCAAGCAGTTCCTGCTTGGGCACGTACGCGATTTCTTCGAGCGTATTGAATCCTTCCTGATACAGGATGATCGCCGTATTTTCATCAATGTTCAGCAGGGACATGAACTTTTCGATAAGCTCCTTCTGCTCTGCATCCTGTTTCTGCTGGGCCTCCTTGTCAGTCATGATGTCAAGTCTCCATTCGGTCAGTGCGGACGCCAACCGAACATTCTGCCCGTTTCTTCCAATGGCGCGTGCCTGATTTTCCTCCAGAACGACCACGTCTATCGACTTCTGGTCTTCGTCAATAATGATGGATTCCACATCTGCCGGAGCCAGCGCCTGCACGACGAATTCGGCAATGTTGTCCGAGTGCACGATGATATCCACACGCTCTCCGGCAATTTCATTCGACACACTTTGCACGCGTGACCCGCGAATCCCGACACAGGCCCCCACCGGATCGATGTTCGGATCCTTGGTGCGCACCGATATCTTGGCCCGGGAGCCGGGATCGCGGGCTGCTCCGAGAATCTCGATGATGCCCTCCCCTGCTTCCGGGACTTCAAGCTTGAACAGTTCTATCAGGAACTGTGGAGAGAGGCGGGTCAGTATCAGTTGCGGCCCCCGCGCTTCGACATCAATTTTCTTGAGCAGGGCGCGGATCCTGTCCCCGGGACGCAACCCCTCCCGGGGAATCATCTCGCCTCTTGGCAGCAATGATTCCGTGTCACCCAGATCCACGATTGCGTTGCCGTGGTCCAGGCGCTTTACCGTTCCGGAAATAAGCGTACCAAACCGATCCTTGTAGCGCTCTGCAATCTGGTGGCGCTCGGCTTCCCGGACCTTTTGCATGATCACCTGCTTGGCAGCCTGTGCGGCGATTCTCCCGAATTCAACCTTTTCCATCGGCACCTCGATCTGATCCCCTGCATTCAGGGTAGGATCGTTTTTCCTGGCTTCCGACAGGGAAATCTGCCGATCGGCATACTCGATTTCCTCCTCATCGTCGATAACCTCCCAGATACGGTAGGTATCGTAGTCTCCGGTTGTACGATGTACGCTGACACGTGCATCGATCTCTCCGGGATGCCATTTCCTGGTAGCAGTCGCCAGAGCGGCCTCAATGGCATTGAAAATCACTTCCTTGTCCAGTTCCTTTTCCCTGGAGACCGCATCCGCCATCATGAGGATGTCGTTGTTCGTTATAGGCATGCTCAGTTCGCTATTGAAAATTAAAAAACAGATTCAAGTCTCGCCGACTCGATCCGTGTGTATGGCAGTTCATAGTCTTCTCCTTCGCTTTCCAGAACTACCAGACTCTCACCAGCCTCGACTATCTGGCCGATAAAGCGCCGTCTTCCCCGAATGTCCGTATCCATGACAATCCGCGCCCGATTTCCGACAAACCGCCTGAAATGATCAGGGGTCACCAGGGGCCTGTCGAGGCCCGGCGAGGAAACCTCAAGCGTGTAGGAACTGCTCAAAGGATCTGCCGCATCCAGTATTGCGCCAACCTGATTGCTGACCGCTTCGCAATCATCCACACGTATTCCCCCGGGAGCATCGATGTAGATACTCAGCCGACATCCATTGGGTCCGTTTCCCAGTGTCATGTGGACAAGTTCATAACCCATCGATTCAACAGATGGCTCGATCATTTCCTGGATGTGCTGTACCGGACTCAATCTCTGTGCACCAACAATTTACCTGTTGCCCTGGCTGATCGATTATCGGCCAACCAAAAAAAAGCCGCTCAGTACATATCCTGATCGACCTCTCAACAAAAAACCCCGCTTACTGCGGGGTCCCATTCAACCTGCTAAAATTGGCAACGGGTGGCTATCCACCATCTTCTTCTCCCTCTATTGCCTGCTTTCAGGCGCGTTACTGTCAAATTTCAGAGGGAGCCCGCACCTTCAGTGATCCAATTCTACTGAAAGCCTCCCTGGATATCAATTGTCATGGAAACATTGGCACGGAAAATCAGGAGAATCCGAGTCTCTTTCCGGCCCGGTTACAGGTTCCTTGTCACTTATACAGTCGGTCCCGAGAAACGTTAACCCGAACATTGCATGAACACCGAGAAGCAGATGAGATTGACGATATCAGGAGACGGTGAGGTCGGTATCGGCGACAGGCAGCGGTTTTGCCCGGCATTTCCTGCGGTGCAAGCCGCTGCAGAGAGCCGGCAACAGGCAGTCAGGCCGCCGTTTGCGGTCGTTGCCGGAGGTCCGGGCAGGAGCAGTCCTCACGCCGTGGCGTGATCGGGTATCCGGGCGGAAGGGCAGTCGCCATCAGGGCGCCAGGCGCTGTACCGCAAGGCGGAACAGGTCCTGGTACGGACAGCTTCCAGACAGCATGAACACCACCCGCCGGGTATTGCGCACGATCACCGCACCGCTGCGCAGCAGCTTCAGACGGATCGTGCCGACATGCGCCCGGGCCAGCCGCGTACCGTACAGCCCGTGGCGGCGGATCTGCTCCAGCAGCACATGGGCCAGTCCGCCAGTCAGCATGCGGTACCGGTTCGGCCACCACAGCGAACAACTGGTGCGGCCGGCGCCAGGTCTTCGCCTGATACGCAATCTCCCCGAACAGTCGCTGCTTCTCCCCGCTTCGCTCATGCCGACTGCGGGCTTCATCCAGCAACGCCTGCGACTGCCCGGTGATGCGCGGATTGCGGCCAATACCCGTGATGTACCTTGCCTCATGACGCTCGCACCAGCCCAGCATGCGACGCCGACAGAACCCGCTGTCGCCCCGGAAGATGATCCGCACCGCCGGCCACTGCTGCCGCAAGCGC
>JAJDVC010000035.1 GCA_022826305.1 Gammaproteobacteria bacterium
CACCAGCACCTCGACGACATCGACCGGAGACTGCAGGGAATCGGGCTGGATGGCCACCGCGACCCAGGGATCTTCGGGGGTCGAATGACGCCTGACCGCCTCCATGCACTCCGCCATCAGCGCCGACTTGCCGGCGCCCGGGGCGCCTTGAAAGACCATCGTGCCGCCGCCTGTCCGTCCATCATGAAGACTGCCGACCGCCCTGCGAAAGACACTGAATTCCGTATCGCGCCCCCGGAAGAACGGCTCACGGCCGACTTCAGATCTGTCCGTCTGGTCCAGCCAGGTTTCCAGTGGCAACGGATCGGCTGATGGCGGCTTCGGAAAGGGTCTCTCGTTCATGATGACAATCTTACACCAACATGGGCGGCCCACGCAGAAAATCGTCATGAGCAGCGTTTTCGGGTGCAGCCACGTCCTGGATATTTCGTCCTGGCACCATTGGCATGTATCGGCTGCACTGGCCAGTACCTTGATTTCCAAACCCAGGGGCTTGTCGAATGGATCTTCTCGTGAGGCGGGGGGCATGGAGTCTTCCCCGATTTCCTTCAGACGACGTCTGGCAATGGATGCATATTCACGACAGATATCGACTCCCAGCCATCGGTGTTCCGTCGATTTTGCCATTTTGCAAGTCGTATCGGCTCCGCACATCGGATCGAAGACAAGATCACCCGTGTCTGAGACAGGATGTGATCTCTTGCCAACTTCTCCGGAAACATGTCAGGATGCCTGAATGCATGCATATCTCTGGTCGTGCCGTTTTTCCCGACCGCATACGACAGATGTTTGTTCGAACCTTGTGTTCATTCAAAATGCCCTCTGTCCTGCGGTTTACACCGTCCGGTCCCTTCATGCCGGTTCCTGCCGGATTCGGTGCAGTACCGCAAGCCTGGCATCCTCCCGGAGGAACTGAATACAATCTCCATGGAGGTCGGCGACAATGAGGCCGTCCGAAGGGTCAGGAATGCCCGGGGCAAACTGTTCCAACTGTTCAACACAACCCGTTTTCAAGCCCGCAAATGGCGCAAGGCGGCAACCAATTTCCAGCGAAAAATGCACATGATATTTCCTGCACATCATCCAGCCCGAGAAAACTGTTCCTTCATGCGGACAATATCCTCTGCTTCACAGCACTCATGCAATGTTCGGGTTATTGCAATTTTCCGCAATAGTGTGAGGTCCTCGGCGGTATTGCCTTGACCTCGACGGTTTCCACCGTTGCAAACCGGTAATGCTTTTGGTATAAACCCGCTCTTGATTTTTTCGGTCAGACTGCCTGATTAGCAAGGTAACCCACGATGTATGCGATTAACAGTACAGTGAACCATGGTTGAGAAGAAACAATCCAGACTCATCTACGGCATCAGGCCCTACAAGCTGAAAAAGAACGAAAAATACATGGAACCGGCCCAGCTTGCCCATTTTGAGGCCATACTGAAGGCATGGAAATCCGAGTTGACGGATGAGACTTCAAGAACGGTACACCACATTCAGGACGATACCGCCAATCACCCCGACCCTACCGACCGCGCCAGCCAGGAAACGGACATGGCCATTGAACTGAGGGGACGTGATCGTGACAGGAGGCTGATCAAGAAGATCGAAGACTCGATCCTGCATCTGCAGACGGGAGATTTCGGCTATTGCGACAACTGTGGCGAGGAAATCGGCCTGAAGCGACTGGAGGCCAGGCCGACTGCCAATCTGTGCATCGATTGCAAGACGCTGGACGAGATACGGGAAAAACAGCTTTCCTGACTGGTCCACCAGGGATACGGTGTTACGTCGGTCCGGCTGATCTCAGTCGACCGATTAGGCAAGGGACAGGGCTGACCTGCTGATCAGGACTCCATCCTCGTCGGCATAGGCATGGTCTCCAGGATGGAATGCCACGCCGGCGAACCGCACGGGAACATCGATCTCGCCTTCGCCGTTGCAGGCGCTTTTCGCCGGGGACGTCCCGAGCGCTCTCACCCCGATCGGCATGCGATTGATTTCGGCACTGTCCCGGATCACGGCGTTCAGGATAATGCCCGTCCAGCCGTTATCGATGGCCATGGCGGCCAGCCTGTCGCCGAGCATGGCCCTGTCTGTGGCTCCGCCACCGTCAACGACCAGTACTCCCTGTCTTCCGGGTGTCGACAGCAGTTGCCTGATACGGGAGAAGTCTTCCCGGGCCCTGATGGTGCGGATTCTGCCGTGAAAACAGGGATTGCCTCCGAAGATCCGGAATACGGGCTTGCAGAGCGCTGATGCGGGAAAGGCATCCATCAGGTCGGCCGTTTTCATGGAGAGGAAACCTTCTGTGAGGTTGGGCTGCCCCGATCATGATACTGTCCGGGGTATCTGAAGACAAAGCGTTTTTCCTGGCGGTAAGGGAAGACATCGTGCCGCCTGTTGTTCTGTATGTCCTGCTGGATGCCTTTCCAGTAGTCGGGCTGGAGCAGTTCCGGGTGATTCGACAGGAATTTTTTCCTGATCCTGGCATGGCTTGCCACGAAATGGTCGAACTGCTCGGGAAAGAAGTCGTGCTCCTCGACATGGAACCAGGTTTCCTGCAAGAACTCCTCCTCTTCGCTGCGTGCCTTCGGTATGGCCCTGATCCGGATGTCGGTCATGGCACTGATTTCATCATAATCGTAGAAAACTACCCGTCCGTGCCGAGTTACGCCGAAGTTCTTCAGCAACATGTCGCCGGGGAAGATGTTGGCGGCGATCATTTCCTTGATGGCATTGCCGTAGCTGCGTATGCTCCGTTCGAGCAGTTCCTCGTCTTGCGTGGTTTCCAGAAAAATGTTGAACGGGATCATCCTTCTTTCGATATACAGGTGGCCGATGATGATGCAGTCCTTTTCAAGGAACAGGCTGGAAGGTACGTTCGATTGCAGTTCGTGAAGGAGTTCATCGGAAAACCGGTCCAGGGGAAACGCGACATGGGAGAACTCAAGCGTATCCGCCATCCGGCCTACCCGGTCATGCGTCTTGACCATCTGGTATTTTTTCTTGACGGTTTTCCGGTCGATGTTCTTGGGCGGAGGGAACTCGTCGTTGATGACCTTGAAGACATACGGGTAGGAGGGCAGGGTGAACACGGTCATCACCATTCCCCTGATTCCGGGTGCGATGACGAACCGGTCCGTCGAGTGTTCAAGATGATGCAGGAATTCCCGGTAGAAAAGGGTCTTGCCCTGCTTCTGGAAACCGATGGACGTGTAGATATCTGCCCGGGTGGAAGACGGCAGGATCTTTTCCAGAAAATGGACCAGACCGGCTGGCGCCTTGGTATCAACCATGAAATAGGCCCGGGTAAAGCTGAATATCAGGGCTATGTCATCGGCGTTGATGATGACCGTGTCGACGTACAGTTCCCGCCTTTCGGTAAGCAGCAGGGGAACAACGAAGGGAGCGCTGTGGTGTCCGACCAGTACGCGTCCGACGATGTAGGCGGCCTTGTTCCTGAAGAACAGGGACGAGACCACCTGGAACTGCGTGAACGGTTCCGGCCGGACCGTGCTGGTCAGGCAGGGAGCAAGGTTTTTTTCGACAAGGTTCAGGTCGCGTTCCAGGTTTTCCCAGGGATTGCTCAGGTCGAATGAATTCAGTATCCCGTCCAGGCAGCGCCTGAGTCCCGTCTCGTCCGGATACCAGGACCGGTAGACCGGATCATCCAGGTCAAGGAGTTCAACCGCCGCGCCGGGCTTGACGAAAATATGGCGATTGTTGAAGTAGCTGCGATCAAACAGCCGGCAGAAAACCGAATTGTAGAAGCTTTCGGCCAGTTCCGGCTGCCCATGACCATAAAGCAGCCACAGGTACTGGCGCTTGATGTCCTGCCACAGGGTCTTGTCGGCACTCTCCAGGTCGAACCGGTCGCGGATGTAGTCGACCGTCTCGGAGACCCGCTTGTCGTAGAAGTAGATCCGGTCCTTGCGGGCCCGATCCTCGGCCTCCCAGTCCGCAGCCTCGAACCGGAGCTTCGCCTTCTTGGTGATGCGCTGGAATCGGCTGAAATGCCGATTGAACCCATACAGTATGGATTCGGCTATCTGATTGACAAGTGTTGCAGGCATCGCCGTAACCTGTATCGGATGGGCATCCCCCGACAGGCGGGATGCCCATTGGCATGGGGTCAGAACTGTTCCTCCTCGGTCGAGCCCGACAACGAGGTTACCGAGGAACTGCCGCCCTGGATCGTGGTGGTGACGTCGTCGAAATATCCGGCGCCCACTTCCTGCTGGTGTGCAACGAAAGTATAGCCCCGGTCTCCTGCCGCGAATTCGGGCTCCTGGACCTTCTCCACGTAGTGTTTCATGCCGTCGCCCCGGGCGTAGTCATGCGCCAGGTCGAACATGTGGTACCACATGCTGTGAATGCCCGCGAGCGTGATGAACTGGTAGCGGTAGCCCATGGCCGCAAGCTCGTCCTGAAAGTTCGCGATGTCGCTGTCGCTGAGGTTCTTTTTCCAGTTGAACGAGGGGGAGCAGTTGTAGGCGAGCAGCTGTTCCGGGTATTCTGCACGGATTGCCTCGGCGTACTCCCGGGCGAAACCGAGATCCGGGGTGCCGGTTTCACACCACACCAGGTCTGCGTAGCTGGCATAGGAAATCCCGCGCGAGATCGCCTGCTCCAGCCCGTTGCACACCCTGAAGAATCCTTCCGACGTGCGTTCGCCGGTGAGAAAGGGCCGGTCCCGTTCATCGAAATCGGAGGTCAGCAGGTTGGCCGCTTCTGCGTCGGTGCGGGCCAGTATCACGGTCGGCACGCCGAGTACGTCGGCTGCCAGGCGGGCGGAAATCAGCTTCTGGATGGCCTCCTGGGTCGGGATCAGCACCTTGCCGCCCATGTGACCGCATTTTTTCACTGCCGCCAGCTGGTCCTCGTAGTGCACCCCGGCGGCTCCGCTCACGATCATGTTCTTGGCCAGTTCAAACGCGTTTAGCACACCACCGAATCCGGCCTCCGCATCGGCAACGATCGGCAGGAAGAAGTCGATGTGGCCATCATCTCCGGGACCGATGCCCCGCTGCCACTGGATCTGGTCCGCTCTGGCAAAGGTGTTGTTGATTCGTCGTACCACGACCGGAACCGAATCGTAGGCGTACAGGGATTGATCCGGGTACATGGTTTCCGAACTGTTGTTGTCCGCTGCAACCTGCCACCCCGACAGGTAGATCGCCTCGATTCCGGCTTTTGCCTGCTGCAAGGCCTGGCCGGCCGTCAGTGCCCCGAGGCAGTTGACATAACCTTTCGCGGCATCTCCGTGAATCTGGTTCCAGAGTCTTTCCGACCCGCGCCTGGCATAGGTCAGCTCGGGTTGTACGGATCCTCTCAGGCGCACCACGTCCGCTGCCGTGTAATCGCGCCGGACGTTTTTCCACCTGGGGCTTTCCTGCCATTGTGTTTCAAGTGTCTTGATCTGTTGTGCTCGGGTCATGTTTTCAGGTAATGGGTTGGTCAGGATCGGGTTTGATGGATTCAATACTCTTTGATGGCACTGTAGTTTACAATGTATCGGTTGCTGTCTTTTTCAATTTCATCCATTGAAATATTAAATACAAGCAGGCATCTTGACCGAAATAATTAATAATTGCATCCCGAATGCAGGTAGCGCCTCATCTAGCGCGGGGTCGGCTCGCGGGTTGCCCGGCGATGCGGCGGAAGAGGAAGTCGGGTCGGGATACCTGGAACTGGAGGAACTCCGGTTCGAGAACCGCTATTCACGGCTGGCGGGGGAGTTCCTGTCGCGCCATCGTCCCGAACCGCTTGAGAACCAGTTCCTGATCCACTTCAATTCCCGCGCGGCACGGTTGCTTGACCTGGATCCGGAGCAGGCCGAACGCCGGGATCTGGCGGAACTGTTCACCGTCCAGAAACCCTGGCCCGGAGTGGACCCGCTGGCCATGTGCTATGCCGGGCACCAGTTCGGACAATACGTGCCCAGGCTGGGGGACGGCCGGGCCCTGCTGCTGGGCCAGGTTCGTAATCGGGCGGGGGAAATCTGGGACCTGCATCTCAAGGGGTCCGGACTCACGCTGTATTCGCGGCAGGGGGACGGGAAGGCTGTCCTGCGTTCCACGATCCGGGAATACCTTGCAAGCGTTGCCATGGCAGGACTTGGCATTCCCACGACCCATGCACTGGCCATGTTCGGCAGCGATGAAGAGGTCTACCGTGAAAGTATTGAAACGGGAGCCATGATCGTACGGATGGCTCCCAGTCACCTGCGGTTCGGAACCTTCGAATACTTCTTTTACCGACAGCAGTTCGATGCGCTGCGCATGCTGGCCGATTATGCCATGGATCAGCATTTTCCGGGTCTTCGCAAGGTCGGCAATCCGTATCTCTCGCTGCTTGAAACGGTAGTTCGCACAACTGCCGCGCTGATCGCGCACTGGCAGTCCGTCGGGTTCTGCCATGGCGTCATGAACACCGACAACATGTCGATCCACGGGATCACGATCGACTACGGGCCGTATGGCTTCATGGACACCTACCGCTCGGACCATGTCTGCAACCATTCGGACCATGCGGGCAGGTACGCGTTCGATCGTCAGCCGCCCATCGCGCTCTTTAACCTGAGTTGCCTGGCCCAGTCGCTGCTGCCGGTCATCGATGATGACCCGGAACGTGCTGCGGGGATGGCCATGGAGGTGTTGCAGGCATATGAAGGAATCTTTGAACAGGAATACCTGTCCCTCAAGCGCAGCAAGCTCGGTTTGAAGCGAAAGGAAAAGGGGGACGGCGCGCTCTATGACGATCTGCTGACACTGATGCAGTCCGTCGGCATGGATTTCACGATCACATTCCGCCTGCTTGGCGAGAACCCATCGCGGATCGACGTCAGGTCGGCCTTTCTGGATATGGCCGGGGCCGAAAGGGAAAGGGCCCGCAGGTGGCTGGAAGCGCTGCAGTTCCGGATTCAATCCGAAGATGCCGACCCGGACGGGCGTTCCGACGGCATGAAGAAGACCAACCCGAGAATAGTCCTGAGAAACCATATCGCGGAACAGGCAATCCGGTGTGCCCGGGATGATCGGGATTTTTCGGAGATCGGCCGCTTGACAGAGGTGTTTTCGAACCCGTACGAAGACAGCCAGGAAAGTGACCGGTACGCAGGGCCACCGCCACAGTGGGCGGCCGGGCTCTCGGTAAGCTGTTCGTCCTGAATACCGGGAGACAATGCCCATGAACAAATCCCTGCTCAATTTCTCGACCCTGACATTCGACTGTTACGGTACGCTGATCGACTGGGAAACCGGAATCTGGGACGCGCTGCAGCCGCTACTGGCCTCGAACAGGGTGGACTGGGTTACCCGGGAGAAGGCCCTCGTCGTCTATGCCGAGGCCGAGTCGCACCAGCAGGATCAGACTCCGGACCTGTACTATCCGGCCCTGCTGTCCAGGGTTCACGAGGCGATAGCCGAAGCGTTCGAGCTGCAGTCTTCCGAAGCTCTGAACCGGGAGTTCGGACAGTCCGTGCACAACTGGCCCGCTTTCCCGGATACGGCCGATGCGCTGAGGATCCTGTCCAGGCATTACAGGCTGGTGATCCTGTCCAACATCCATATCGAGGGAATCACTGCTTCCTGCCGGAAGCTGGGCGTCGACTTCGATGCGGTCTATACTGCGGAGGATATCGGATCATACAAGCCGTCCGACCGGAATTTCGAATACATGCTGGAACACCTGAAAACCGGCCTGAAAGTTGACAAGGAGGAAGTGCTGCACACCGCCCAGAGCCTGTTTCATGATCATGTGCCCGCCCGTCGTTTCGGCTTGAGCAATGCCTGGATCGACCGGCAGCGGCTCCTCGACCGGCAGGCGTGGGGAGCCACGATGAAAGTCGAGGAGTTGCCGGAGTACGATTTTCGTTTCGTTACGCTCGACTCGATGGCCGAAGCGGTGCAGCGGGAAGCGTCCTCAGTCCGCTGATCGTCACGCGATCCGGGCCGGACACGGAGCGATCGGCCGATTCACGATTCCGTCTTGTCGTGATCGGCAAGATGGTCGAGCACGAAGTCCGGCATCCGGGGAGCGGCTCCGATGTGCGGGCGAAGGTCGAACCGGATGGCGGGATAGGCATCGGATAGTGCCCGGATGATCCCGGAGACGTCCCGCGAGACGTGGTTGCCACGGGCCAGGAAGTAGGGCAGAACCGTGATTGCATTCACGCCATGCGCGTCCAGGCAGGCAACACCGGTTGCGATATCCGGCTGGGCAATTTCAAGAAATGCATGGGTGATCAGGTCGTATCGGGTTTTCCGGGCGGTCATGGCCTCGATCAGCCTTGCGGTTTCGAGATTGCTGTCGGGATTGCGACTGCCGTGGGCAATGACGAGCAAGCCGTTCATTCGAGATGCTCCCCGATCAGATCGCGCATCAGGGAGATATGCGCGTCCGAACTGTTCAGGCAGGGTATGTATTCGTATTGTTTTCCGCCCGCGTCAAGGAAGGTTTCCCGGTTCTCCATGGCGATTTCCTCCAGCGTCTCCAGGCAGTCCGCGCTGAATCCGGGACAGACGACCTGGACGGAGGAAACCCCGGATTCGCCCCACTCGGCCAGCGTTCTGTCCGTGTAGGGCTGGATCCATGTTTTCGGGCCCAGCCGTGACTGGAATGCAATTGCCCATTCATGATCCTTGAGTTCCATGGCCCGGGCCAGCAGGCGACCTGTCACCAAGCACTGGTCCTGGTACGGGTCTCCTGCATCGACATAGTCCCGGGGAATGCCGTGAAAGGAGAACAGCAGCTTGTCCGATTTGCCATGGTCTCCCCTGAATTGCATGATCGAATCGGCCAGAGCGGATATGTATCGCGCATCATCATGGTAGTCCCGGATCAGGGTGTACCGGCAGTCGCTGCCGAAGTCGACCAGGATGCGCCTGATCTCGTCCTCGACGGAAGATGTCGTGGTATGCGAGAACTGGGGATACAGCCCGAGTACGAGAAAATGGTTCACGCCTGCCGATCTCAGCCGCTCAAGCGCATGCCTGATCGACGGGTTGCCGTAGCGCATGCCGAGTTCCACCGGCAGGTCTTCAAGCCGCTCCCTGAGCAGCGATGCCTGACGTTTCGATTCGACGAGCAGGGGGGAACCGTCCGGTGTCCATATCCTGCGGTATGCGCGGGCCGATTTCCCTGGCCGGGTGGGCAGGATTACCAGATTCAGGATGCACCACCACAATGGTCTCCATGCCTGGATGACCCTCGGATCCCAGAGAAACTGGGCAAGGTATCGTCTGACATCGGGAACAGCGGGGGAATCCGGTGTTCCGAGGTTCGAAAGGAGTATGCCGGTGCGCATCTGCAGGATTGGGCTGTATTTCAGTTGTTCAGCTGGTTCTGGCCGATTCCATACAGGATTATGGCAGAAACCGCGAGCAATCCTGAAATCACGTGATACCTGTTGAACGGTTCCCGGAACAGGATCAGGCCGACACCGATCGAGGTCGTCAGGATTGAAAGCAGGGCATAGACGATATATCCGGTTGCCCCCTGCTTGCTGTACAGCCAGTAGAATCCCACGAATGTGATGAAGAAACCGACTCCGCTGAACAGGATCTGGGTCCTGTTGGACAGGATGTACTGCAGGTCCATCGGCGCCCTGCTGAGCAGGGCGCTTGCCAGGAACAGCGTAGTACACAGGATCAGGGTCAGCAGGAGGAAGTAGAACGGATTGTCGGAAGTGGTGGAACTCCGTTGTCCGTAAACGAACAGGGCATTGCCGATTGCGGCAATCAGGGCGAACAGGAATACTTTCATGCCGGAAACCCAAGATGAAAATGAAGTCCGGGATTCTACACTGCCGTGGCTCCCTGGTCCTGCGGCAGAAGCAGTGCGATGGAATCTTGCTGGTTGCCGGAGGGTAGGCGATTAAACGAACCCCGTCCCGCAACCGGAATCGGCAAGTAACCCGTTCATCCGGGTTGCCAGATGATTGACTTCGTTTTCATCCAGAGCGCATCGAACAGGAATTTTGAGACAAGGGCTTTCGGGTTTGTGCCTGTCTGCCCGCAAAAACTAGTAGAATGCCTGTTTTTGGTGAATCGGCAGGCAGACTTGATGGCAAGGGAGATCAATTCGCTGGATTCCGGTGGCGGCCTTCCGGATATCAAGGTGAATGCCGGGGAAATGTTCGGTATCGACTGCTCGATGTCGGTGCCGGCGTTTTCCCGGCGCGACGACCATGTTCCGGAAATCGATCCGGCGTATCAGTTCAACCGTGACGTCACTCTGGCCCTGCTCGCCGGATTTGCCAGCAACCGCCGGGTGATGGTTCAGGGTTATCACGGTACCGGCAAGTCGACGCACATCGAGCAGATTGCAGCCCGACTCAACTGGCCGTGCGTGCGAGTCAATCTGGACGGGCATATAACCCGGCTTGACCTGGTGGGAAGGGACGCCATCGTCATCCGGGAGAACAGGCAGGTCACCGAATTCCAGGAAGGCATCGTTCCGTGGGCGCTGCAACGCCCGGTGGCATTGATTTTCGACGAGTTCGACGCCGGTCGCCCGGATGTCATGTTCGTGATCCACCGAATTCTGGAACGCGAAGGAAAACTGACTCTGCTTGACCAGAACCGGGTCATACGCCCGCATGGCGGGTTCAGGTTGTTTGCCACGGCGAACACCATCGGCCTCGGCAATCTCAACGGACTGTATCACGGCACCCAGATTCTGAACCAGGCACAGATCGACCGCTGGAATATCGTGACGACCCTGAACTACCTGCCACGGGATGAAGAGGTCGGTATCGTGCTTGCCCAGGTACCCGGGTTTTCCGAACGACCGGATGTGGCGAGGAAAATGGTGGAAACGGCAAACCTGACGCGCAGCGGATTTGCCTGCGGTGACCTGTCCACCGTCATGTCTCCGCGCACGGTCATTTCCTGGGCGGAAAACACGGAAATCCTCGGAGACATTCCGATGGCCTTCAGGCTTTCGTTTCTCAACAAGTGCGACGAAGCGGAACGCTCCATCGTGGCCGAGTATTACCAGCGGGTCTTCGGTTGCGAGCTCGAGTACTCGCTGGCCAGTCAGTTGCCCGCCCCGGACAGCTGAGAACGGTTTCCCGATGGAGGACCGGCACAGAATCCGGCTGGTTGAGCGCCACCTCTCGGTGACGATCCGGGCGCTGTCACGCAGGTCGGACAGCACCTACCGCGGCAGTCGCCTGTTTGTCGGCGGCGTGGACCGGACACGGGGCGTTCCGCATCTGGCCGTGGACCCTGCCGCGGATCCGGTAGAGAAAGTGCGTGGCGTGGGCGATTCGATAGCGCTGCGGCTGCTGCATAGCGACGATGCCGAATTCCGACGCATGCAACCGCAGTCCGGTATCGGAATGCTGGTGTACGGAATGCTCGAACAGTTGCGCTGTGAATCCCTGGCGGATACCGCCATGGTCGGCATGGTCGGGAACGTCCGCGACGCCTTTGACCAGTGGTGCAGGGAAAGCCGCGGCAACGGGCTGATCGAGAATGAACTCGGCCTCATCGTCTACGGCATCGCCCATATTGCCCGAATCGGTCTGACCGGCAGGCCCGTGGAGGAGGCGGTCGAGGGTCTGATCGAATCGGTGCGGTTCCAGTTGGCGCCCGTGATCGGGGAAGATCTCAGGCGCCTGCGGGAAAACCGGCATGACCAGCGGGTCTATGCGCGCCATGCGCGCAGTATCTCGGACCGCATCATGGAGATTGCCCGGCAGGCGGGTGCGGACTGGAGCGATCGGCATCTGGCGGCCTTGCGCAGCAGGAACCTGCTGCCTCCGGCCCATGAGGTGGATCGGACCTGCGTGGCGTCCGACCGTGCCGATGGAACCCGGGTCGAAATATCCGCCGACAGGTCTGGCTACGGGGTCTTCTGCCGGGATCATGACCGGACGGTAGGCGGCGAGGACCTGTACCGCATCGAGCAGCGCCAGCATCTCAGGCTCAGGCTTGACCGGATGGTTTCGGCGCAGGCCGTCAGCGTGACCAGGCTGGCGCTGCGGTTGAAGATGCTGTTTTCGGAACCGCACCGCGCCGGCTGGCATGAAGGGGAGGAAGAGGGGTATGTCGACGGCAGGCGGCTTGGCCAGATGGTTGCCCAGCCGGGCTACACCCGGGTTTTCAGGATCGAGAAGCCGGAACCGCGCTGCGATACCGTCCTGACGTTCCTGCTGGATAATTCCGGGTCCATGAAACGCCAGAAATTCGAGACGATAGCGGTTCTGGTGGATCTGCTTGCGCGGGCGCTTGAACTGGCCGGAGTCAGGACGGAAATACTCGGTTTCACGACAGGCGGCTGGGCAGGCGGGGAATCCATCAAGGTCTGGAAATCCGCCGGCCAGCCGGAACGGCCCGGTCGCCTTAACGACCGGCTGCACATCGTGTACAAGGACGCGGATACGAAGTGGCGCAGGGCGCGCTACGCCATATCCTCCTTGCTGAATCCGGCGCATTTCCGCGAAGGCCTGGACGGCGAGGCGCTGGCGTGGGCAGCGGAACGCCTCCTGAGGCGCCCGGAAAGTCGCAGGTGTCTGATGATGATTTCGGACGGGGCTCCAATGGAGACCGCAACCAGCAACCAC
>JAJDVC010000176.1 GCA_022826305.1 Gammaproteobacteria bacterium
CCCTTGAGGCCATGAAATTTATGTGCTGGTCCGTCACCACTTCTGCGGCGATCAGCAGATCACCCTCGTTTTCCCGATCCTGATCGTCCACAAGGACTACCATCCTGCCGAGACGATAATCCTCAAGGACATCCTCTATCGCATGTACCATGTCGCTCATCGCCTGTCTGCCTGGAATTGGTCAAGGCGACAAATGTAACGGGCAATCTGATCCACTTCAACATGCACCAGGCGATCCGGGGAAAGCGAGCCTAGCGTGGTATGGCCCAGGGTATGCGGAACCAGCATGACCTCGATGCGGGTGTTTTCAGCGTAATCCGTTACCTGGTTTACGGTCAGACTTACACCATCGATGGCAACTGATCCCTTTGTCGCCATGAATTTTCCCAGATCCGCCGGCAACATGAAGGCAATCTCGACGAAACCTTCCTCATCCTTGCGCGACACGACCCTGGCGAAGCCATCTACATGCCCGGAAACGAGATGCCCCCCCAACGGGGTCTGGAGCGTCAATGCCCGTTCGATATTTACACGGTCACCGATTTCCCATTCCGATATCAGGCTGCAGGACAACGTTTCCCGGGAAATGTCGAAAGCCGCCGCGGTACGGTCGATATTCGTCACGGTCAGGCAAACCCCGTTCACGGCCACACTGTCTCCGGGTTGCGGAAATACACCGGGCAACTGCCCAATTTCTATAACCAGCCTCCGACCTGTCCGGATATTCCCGGTCTCCTCAAGGCTGCCCACGCATTCAATGATACCCGTAAACATGTCGACTACCCGACGGAAGGCTTCAGGATCAGCTTCAGATCTCTGCCGATTCTGATCATATCCACGAATTCCATGCCTATCCGGTCAGAAAGATGATCCATGCCAGGCAGCCTGCACATCTCCCTTGCATCGTGGCCAAGCAAGTCGGGAGACATGTACAGGACTACTTCATCGGCAAGCCCCGAACACAGCAGGCTGCCGGTCAGGGTCGGTCCTGCCTCAACCAGCACCGAATTGATCCGTCTGCCTGCACAAAACGCCAGGATTTCATGCAGATCAAGCTTCCCATGGCTGCCGGAGCATCTGACCAGTTCGGCGTTCCGGACATCATCCGGGAACCCGCTGCCTGGTGACGTATTGTCGCAAAACACGTAAACCCTGCCCTTCGCGTCAAAGACCCTTGCATCCGGAGGAGTCCTCAGGCCACTGTCCACTACCAGCCGGTCAGGTTGCCTTTGCGCCCCTTCGATACGAGCCGTCAGGGCGGGATCGTCTTTCAGCACGGTGCCAATCCCCGTCATCACGGCACCGGATTCAGCCCGCAGCCGGTGAACGTCCAGCCGTGCAGGAGATGAAGTGATCCACTGGCTTTCCCCGCTTGCCATGGCGGACCTTCCATCCAGGCTGGCCGCCATCTTTACGGTCACATGGGGAAGTCCTGTCCTGTTGCGTGTGAAATATCCCCGGTTGAGACTGCGTGCCGCCTCCCGGCACACCCCGGACTCAACCTGAATCCCGGCTTCCTGCAACGCCTGCATCCCCATTCCGCTGACCCGTGGGTCCGGGTCCTCGCATGCCATGACAACCCTGCGAATCCCGGACCCGATGATCGATTCGGTGCAGGGAGGTGTCCTGCCGATGTGGCAACAAGGCTCAAGCGTGACGTACATGGAAGCGCCGGCGGCATGCTCTCCGGCATCCGACAGGGCATGAACCTCGGCATGCGGCTGCCCGGCTTTCCGATGCCATCCGCGCCCGACAACCCGATCGTCCTGCACGATTACACAACCGACTGCCGGATTGGGGCAGCAGCTGTACCGACCCTTGCGCGCAAGCTCCAGCGCAATCAACATGTAGTGCTCATCCGTCCGGCAGGCACCAGATCTGCTGCGGGTATTCATCCGGAACAGCCCGGACATGGTTTGGGAAAATCCACTGACAGACAGACACCGAAACCGGGCAGGATCCGGAAATCCATGTGCAGGCGCAAGTTCATGCCGTGCGGCTCAAGGCGTACCCTTGAGCTTTTCGACCTCATCGCTGAATGCATCAGGGTTCTGGAAGTCACGGTATACCGATGCAAACCGTATGTAGGAAACCTCATCAAGTGTCTTCAGTTCCCGCATTACCGCCTCTCCGATTTCCTTCGCAGGAATCTCCTTCTCGATCCGGTGATAGAACCGGCTCATGACGCTTCGGACCGCATCATCGATCGCCTCGGTCCCGACGGATCGCTTCTCGGTCGCCCTGCTGATTCCCCTGCGGATCTTTTCTTCTTCGAACCGCTCCCGTCTTCCGTCCTCCTTGAGCACGTCAGGCAGTTCCAGTACCACGTATTCCGAAGTCGTGAACCTGCGGTTGCAAAACTGGCATTCCCGGCGACGCCTGACACTTTCCCCGTTTTCCTGAATCCTCGAATCAATGACCCGGGTATCGTCGCTGGAACAGAATGGGCAACGCATGACGAATCACCTCACGGTTCACCATCAACGGCTTCGCCTTCCTTTTTGACCGGCAGCATGTCTTCACGACTGATGCCGAGTGCATGGACTGCCGGGCTGGCAACAAAAATGGATGAGTAGGTGCCTACCAGGACACCGACAAACAGGGCAAACGAGAAACCCCGGATAACTTCTCCGCCGAACAGCAACAGGGTGGTCACAACCAGAAGGGTGGTCAGGGAAGTCAGCAGTGTCCTGGGAAGCGTCTGATTGATCGCAGTGTTCATGATTTCGATCACATCGTTCTTGCGCATCTTGCGAAAGTTTTCCCTGATCCTGTCGCAAACGACTATCGTATCATTCAGCGAATACCCGATCACGGCAAGCACGGCAGCCAGAACAGGTAGGGAAAACTCCAGATAAAACATGGAAAATATCCCGATGGTAATGACGACATCGTGTACCAGGGCAAGTATTGCACCAATCGCAAACCGCCACTCGAAACGAAAGGTGACGTAGATCAGGATTCCCAGCAGGGCGTACATCATGGCCAATCCACCCTGGTTCGCAAGTTCGCTGCCGACCTGGGGGCCGACGAATTCCACTCTCCTCATCTGTACCCTGCAGTCCGAGACGGCGCCGTCCAGAACGCATTGCTGGTTTTCAGGGTCAGCAGACTCCACCAGTACTTCGCCGTACGGGGCGCGCAATGCTTCCATGACCGCACTACTGAGAGCGGCTGCGCTATCCGGGCCACCGGAAGACAGCGCTGGCAGCCTGACCATGACATCCCGGGATGTGCCGAAGTGCTGGACAACAGGCTCGTCAAATCCACCGTCGGCCAGAGTGTTCCTTACCGTTTCGATCTCGATCCTGTCCTGATATCCGACCTCGACCAGTGTTCCGCCGGTAAAGTCGATGCCGAAGTTCAAACCACTGATCAAGAACGATGTCACGCTTGCAATGATCAGAACGGAGGACACGGCGAGAGCAAGACGTCGCTTCCCCAGAAAATCGATATGCGTCTGTTTCCTGATAAGTTCCATATGCGCCTATATGGACAGTTGCCTGACCCGACGGCCACCGTAGATGCCATTGACCAGCATACGGGTTATCAGGATAGCCGTGAACATGGAAGTGAGAATCCCGATACTGAGCGTTATGGCAAATCCCTTTATGGGGCCGGTTCCGAACGTGAACAGCACGACTGCCGCAATCAGTGTCGTGACATTGGCATCAACGATCGTCGACAACGCCCGGTCAAACCCCATATGGATACTCGCCTGAGGCGAGTTTCCATTCCTGACCTCTTCGCGGATTCGCTCAAAAATCAGCACATTGGCATCAACCGCCATGCCGACGGTGAGTACAATCCCCGCGATGCCGGGCAACGTCAGGGTTGCCTGCAACAGCGACAGGACGCCAACGATCAGGACCAGATTCAAGGTCAGGGCGACCAGGGCAGTCGCACCGAATGCACGGTAGTAGACCACCATGAAGATCAGGACGAGAACAAGGCCGACCAGAACAGACCGGAAACCCTTGTCGATATTCGCCTGCCCCAGGCTGGGTCCGACTGTTCGCTCCTCAATGATCTCAACCGGCGCGGCCAGCGCCCCTGCGCGCAGCATCAGGGCAAGATCCCTGGCCTCGTTGACAGAGTCTATCCCTTCTATCTGATAGCGTTTCCCCAGCTGGGACCGGATCACCGGAGCAGTCAGGACCTCCTCGATCCTGCTGGTTACGCGTTCCGGCCGACCCCGCTCATCCAGAACCAGGTTGCCGCGGTCGTCCAGACGGTTGCGTGAAACCAGTTCCTGGTAGACGACCGCCATGCGGTTGCCGATATTCTCTCCTGTAACCCGGCTGTTGATCGTCGCCGCTGCCGAATCCAGAGTGATGCTGACAATGGGCGATCCGGTTTGCGTATCAAGACTTGCCGCAGCATCCACGATGTTGTCCCCGGAGTATATGACGCGCTTCTTGAGCAGGATTCTCCTGCCATCCCGATAACGATAGATACGGGAGCCCGGAGGGGCCTGGCCGGATTCCAGGGCAGCCGTGTTATTCTGCTCATCCACCAGATGCATCTCGAGCGTTGCCGCACGACCCAGTATCTCCTTGGCGCGCGCCGTATCCTGGACACCGGGCAACTGAACCACGATTCGATCCGTTCCCTGCTGCTGCACAATAGGCTCGGCGACACCAAGCTGGTCCACCCGGTTGCGCAAGGCGATCCTGTTCTGCTCCAGCGCCACCCTCTGGATTTCGGCCAGCTGTTCCTCGCCCAGTTCAACCGTCAACGCCTCATCCCGTCCGGAGTCGACGTCTACCAGAAGATCCGGGAACTCATCGGCCAGCAAGTCATATGCCTCCTCCCTTTGCCCGGGGTCGCGCAGGATAACCTCGATTTGCGAACCGGATCCGAGCGTTACACTTCGGTAGCGAAGCCTTGCCTCGCGCAAGGTAACCTTTATCCCGTCAAGGGTATTCTGCAGATTCCTCTGGATGGCGTTCTGCATGTCCACCTGAAGCAGAAAATGAACACCACCGCGCAGATCAAGACCAAGATACATTGGAAGCGCCCCAGCCTCCGTCAGCCAGTCGGGAGCACCTGACAACAGCGTCAGAGCCAGGGAGTAACCGCTGCCCAGCTCGCGTTCCAGCAATTCCTTGGCCCGCAACTGAGTCTCGACATCATCAAGGTGAATCCTGATATTGCCGGCGCGGTATGAAAGGGATTTCAACGGAATGTCTTGGGAAGACAGGATGGATTCAACCTGTTGCAGGACATCCGCCTCCAGTGTGAGTCCGCGAGCCCCCCGAATCTGTATGCCCGGATCATTTCCGAACAGGTTGGGCAGAGCGTAGAACAGCCCGAGCGAAACACCGGTCACTACAAGCAGATATTTCCACCAGGCGGTCTGATTCAGCATCATGGTGTCGGAAACGATATGGAAAGTAGTCGGAAAACGGTCTGCCGGTATTTGCTGCTGGTCGGAAATGCCGGACTGTCAGGCAAGGCCTGTTGCAGTCAGGATTTTACCGTGCCTTTCGGCATCATCTGCGATATGGCTGCCCGCTGGACTCTTATATTGATGTCGGGAGCAATTTCCAGGGTTACGAAGCTATCGTCCACATCGATGATCTTCCCCAGTGTGCCACCATTGGTTACTACCTCGTCATCCTTCGAGAGTGCAGCAACCATGTTTCGATGCTCCTTTGCCCGCTTTTGCTGGGGGCGTATCAGCAGAAAGTAAAATACCACGAAGATCAGCACCATGGGCAGGATGCCGATCAGTCCTCCTCCGCCTCCACCGTCAGCCTGGGCCCAGGCATCTGAAATCAGGAAGCCCATTGCTGAGTCAATGTTGTAAACCATATCTTCCCCACTCGTGAATACGGTGATATCTGAAAAATCTTCGAGCATTACGCCTCCCGGTCAATAGCTACTTCCGATGGGCATTATATCCTGACTAGGCATACCGCTTCGCATGGTCCGGCGGCTCCATGGGCCCGCCGTATTTCTCATCCTTCCCATGCGCCGGAACATTCCGACCAGCCAGCGACCCGACCGAAGGATATTCCTGCGGCATTCACACCCCGGCCCTCCCCACTATATAGTTTTTGCGGCATTGAATCCATTTTTTGTCGTAGATTCATGCTCGGTTCTATCCCCATACATACTAACTTTGATCCACCCTGTCCCTGAAACCACGAAGCGTCCTCTCCTATAATGCATTCAGCTTCCTTTCATCCTCATCCGTCCAGACCCCGTACCGTTTGAACATGATTCTTTCTCCGATTTCGACTATCTTTTCTCTTTATGTTTTCCCTTGCGCTTGCCGGATGCCAAGGATCAGCTTCAGCGGTTGTCAACCAAAAAATCCGCTTCCGTGTGCGAATGCCAGGCAGCGGAGGAGTATGCCACAACCGCTTGACGAAAGGGAGTCGTAGTCCCGGATCTGCGCAAAAGCGGTTGCATCTGCTCGCGCCCTGGTGGCCGCCAGATGATCCCCAGTCCTGATCTCCTGAAAGTGGGAGATGACGCTCATCGACTCCTGGATGAAGGGCCTGGAACAACGGACCGCGCATTATGGTAATCCGTGGAATCGGCCTATAATTGGGAATGCGGATCTTATCCTGCTTTTCGCAACGCTTGGCGTTACGGGTTGAATGGAAATTCGCCTGATAACAATCTGGGGTACCAGTTCTGAACATGTCCAGTCTTCTCATCAATCTTGACGATTTGCTTCACTGCCGTACGGTGGAATCCGAGAGGGTTGAATTCAAATCTTCCTGGGACCCCGAAACTACCGGTCCTCAAGTGCTGAAAACGATCTGCGCGTTCGCAAACGATTACCACAACATAAACGGTGGTTACATTATCATTGGTGTAGAGGAAGCAAACGGCCGCGCCAAATTTCCTGTCAAGGGGCTGGATGAGGGCGAAATCGAAAAAGCCCAGAAATGGATTCGAGGAAATTGCAACAGGCTCGACCCGGTGTTTCAACCCAGGTTTTGCCCGGAAGTATATGATGGCAGGGCAATTCTGGTGATTGTTGCCCATGGAAGTGATATCCGTCCACATCGAGCACCCGATGGAAAAAAAGGACCAGGCAGGTTCTGGGTACGCCTTGGCTCGGAAACTGTCGATGCCGAAACGAGTAGTCTTCTGACAAAATTTCTGGAGCAGACTACAAGGATTCCCTGGGATGACCGGCGGGCTTTCAATGCCAAGATAGAAGATTTGCGCGAAACTCACGTACGTGAATTTCTCCGGGATGTCGGCAGCGGACTGCTGGATGAGCCTGATGCGCAAACCATATATCGCAATATGGAAATAACCGCCAAAGCAAATCAGCAGGAAGAGCCAAGAAATGTCGGCCTTTTGTTTTTTTCCAGCAGTCCGCATCAATGGTTCCGGGGTTCAAAAATTGAGGTTGTGCACTTTACGGCCGATCGCGGCGGGGACGTTCAGGAAGAAAGGGTTTTCTCAGGACCTCTTCAGGACCAATATCGGGATTGCATGAATTACCTGGAAAACCTTTCTCCGAAACAGTTGCTCAAGCAACGGGACCGGAGTCAGGTTCGTGGGTGGGTCGGCTATCCAATACAGGCGATACGCGAAACACTGGTAAATGCCTTGTACCACCGCAGCTACGATCAGGACCAGCCGGAGCCGGTCAAGGTATATCTTTATCCGGGACGCCTTGAAATTACCAGCTATCCGGGCCCCGTTCCCGGGATTGAGATGGATCATCTCAAGCCAGACGGCAACCTGAGGCCGGTTCCGGCAAGAAATCGCCGAATCGGAGATTTTTTCAAGGAGCTTAAACTGGCGGAAAGACGAATGAGCGGGCTAGCCAAGGTCTACAGGGCAATGGATGAGAATGGCTCTCCTCCTCCCCGGTTCGATTTTGATCCGGATAGGACCTACTTCACGGCGACGTTACCGGCACATCCCGAATACGCCGCCCTTACGGCCTTGCGAGACGCAGCGCAGCTACAGGCACTGGACAGGGACGATGAAGCGTATGAACGACTGCTTTCCGCCTGGAAAGAAAATAATTCTTCCGAGGTTCTGGCGGCAGAGTTGATACGTTCCTTCAGGAAATCCGGGGACGTGAAAAGCGCGGAGATGATATGGGAAACCTTCAGCAACACGGCTGTTTCATATGCCCTGCCTCATGTTGCAAGCACTATGGCTGAACTCTGGCTGGAAAACGATGAAAGGGAAAAGGCACGGAAGCTTCTGGGGAAGCTGCACCTTGCTTTTCAAGGACAGGATGCAATAGATGCAGCCATTATGTCCAAGAGACTGGGAAACCACAAAAGAGCCCATGACTATTTTGAAAAAGCGGGCGAACTGGTTCCTGGAAATTCACGTGCATTGCATGAGTTCGCTCAAACAAAGATACAGCTTGCCATGAAAACCCGGAAACTGAAGCGTGGCTTGTGGGAGGAGGCACATCGCAAATTCCTGCTGGAAGCCAGGGATCAACTGGAACGTGTCCTGCAAATGGAAGCAACATCTGTTCGCCTTGCCTGGGCCTGGCGGGACCTCGCTCGAGTACGGAATTGGCTAAAGCTTCCAACTACCGACGTAGAGGCTGCCTGGAAAAATGCGATGGGGCTATTGCCGCAAGAAGATCAAATCAGAAAAGAATATGAGATTTTCAGGCTAAACCGTCGCCAACCACGCAACCATAAAAATCATGACAGGAAATGACCGGATTGATTGAAGGATGATCCATCACTGAACCGTTTTGAATCTCGCCACCCCTTGTCCGGGGGCAGGGGCTACCCGTCCCTGTGTCGCCGCGATATATTTGCTAGACTAGCGTGCTCTTATCGAAATTTTCCTTCCATCAAATGAAAACCACATTGAACTGGGTTATCGGCGGTCTGCTTTCACTGGCATCGGTTCTCGCATCAGCAGACTATGTTGCATATTCGGTCGGCGAAACTGGCCGCAAGCCCCTGCCGGAGAACCTTGATATCGTCTCTGCCGAATCCCTGATCAACATCAGTTGGGGCGAATACCGGGGCCCCAGGACGCGCATAGGCGTACTGCCGGTAGAAAACGACTCGAATCAGCAAACGATCCAGATTCAGAACTCATCCGGAGAGATCACCTACGATCTCAACACGGGCGGAATACCCGTACAGGGCATCGAGACGATTATCATAGACATCATGAACAGCACAGGCCGGTTCCGTCTGCTTGAGCGCACGGTGCTGGACCAGACCCTGTCCGAGCAGGATCTCGGGGCAAGCGGTCGACTGAGCGCACCCTCTGCCGCAAAGGTAGGCAAGATCCTTGGAGCACAATACCTGCTCCAGGCAGTAATCACCAACTATGAAGAAGGGATTGAACAGGAATCAAAGGGACTGGGAGGCCTGATCGGCGGCACGATCAGCGGAACGGCCGGCTCATTGCTGGCCGGACTGGGAGTCAGCCGGTCGAAGGGTGTCATCGGAATGAACATGCGCCTGATTGATGCGGAAACCAGCGAAATCGTCTTCAGTAACCAGATCGAGGTGGACCTGAGCGAGAGCCGGGTTACGTTCGGCGGCGGACTGGTCACTTCCAACGTCGGCCTGGGAGGCTTCATCTCCGATTACTCGAAGACCCCGATCGGCCGGGCGGTCATAGCCGCAGCGAACAAGGGGGTATTCGAACTGGTGAAGCAGGTCGGGGCACAAAGTCCGAAAGGG
This sequence comes from Gammaproteobacteria bacterium, assembly GCA_022826305.1. Classification (GTDB taxonomy): domain Bacteria; phylum Pseudomonadota; class Gammaproteobacteria; order Arenicellales; family Poriferihabitantaceae; genus Poriferihabitans. Next base: position 9,657 of record JAJDVC010000176.1, read on the forward strand.
TCGGTCATCAAGGTCAGTTCCGGGAAAGTCTATATCAACCTGGGAGAAGGTACCGTGGACAAGGGAGATGTGCTGAACGTACTGAAAAAGGGCGAGGAACTGATTGACCCGGACACCGGAATCTCCCTGGGAAGCGAGGACGAGGAAATCGGCACGATCAGCGTGGATACGGTAAAGGAAAAGTTTTCCATCGCCGTGGAAGGCACGGCAGGCGCTGACAACATATCGCGCGGGGATGTCGTAGAATCCCTGAAAACGGCCCCGGGACTTGCATTTGCCGATCACTGGACCGAACCTGAGCGCAAGAAGCCCAGGAAAAATACCGACGGGAACAACACACCCGGAAACTTCAACTCCGACAAGTAACATCAGAAGCGGGCAGGCAGGAATGGTTTCCCGGGCCGAAGATCATCGAGAACGTCCGGGCCGCAACGGTTGCCGATACGGCGCTCGAGTCCAGCCGACGCATGAAATCAGGAAGGGTTGCCGAGAATCCCCTTCGCCATCTCGATATAGTCTTTCCGGTTAAACAGCAGATGCCATCGGCGACCTCCCAGCTGGTGCCACAGAAAACCGGCCCGGATACCGGCGAACAGCGCCGTTCTGATCCGGTTGACCGTTTCGCTGTCGCTCAGGCATCTGGAGGAACCCTGCACGATTATCCTGGGTGACAGGTAGCTGATTCTGCGCGTGTACAGATCGGCCAGCCTTGACTGGAGTTCAGCATCCCTCTCTGTCGTTGTGGCGGAAGCACCAAACTCGGTATCAAGCGCTTCAATCTCGGTCTGTATGATTTCCGAGGTATATGCGAGCTTGTTCAGCTTCAGGCTCAACTGGTGGCAGGAGGCAGCGTAGGTGTACATCTCCCGGCTTTTTCTCCCGGATTTCGCCGAAAAGTTGTCGGCCATGCACATCAGCCCCGCATACAAACCGTAAATATCCCCGTAAACCCCCTCCACGCTGTGCGCCTGAAGCCTTAGCAGACTATACGTGGATTCATGCAGTGCATTGTGATCCCAGTTTCCGGCCCGGCTCAGTTGATGCACCAGTACCCCCGACTGCAGTAGGCCGGACAGTGCCAGAACCTGATCCCTTTGAGGACGTGGCGCCAGCATGATCAGCGACGGGGCTGGTTCGTCGACACTTCGGCACTGGAAGCGCACACCAGGGAGGAAAAGAAATGCGTTTCACGACACAGGGAATCAACCCGGTTCACGGTCTGCCTGAAGCCATGACCTTCTTCAGGGTATTCGTGATAGGCATGACGGATGCCCTTTTGTTCAAGCAGGGAAACAACCTCCCGGGCCAGACTGGGCGGAACCACCCTGTCCTGCCCACCCTGAAAGAGTATGAGAGGGCACTCGATTCGATCCAGATCAAACACCGGTGAACGCCGAACGAACAGGCTGTCCGGTTGGCGCGACACTTCCGGATCAAACCTTTCACCGATCAGCTGATCCGTGTACCTTGATTCGAAGCGATGGGTTATCTCGCTGAGCGTGATCAGGTTTCCTATACCGTAATAGGAGGCACCCGCACAAAACAGTGCAGCATGACGGGTCAATGCTCGCAATACGGCGTATCCTCCGGCACTGCCTCCACGGATGAACACATGTCTCGGGTCTGCCAGCCCCTCCTGCAGAACATGCCGGACACCTGCGCGGATATCCTCGCAATCATGCTCACCCCAGTTTCCAAGCAGCGACTGACGATAGGTCCGCCCGAACCCGGTGCTACCCCGGTGGTTGACGTCAAGAACCGCGAAACCCAGTGAGCAGAAATACTGCTTGATACCGGCATATTCGCGAGTCGCCCTGCTTGTCGGTCCGCCATGGACCATTACCACGAGCGGAGGCAATGTTCCCTCCAGCCCCGCATATCCCGGATTGCAGGGTCTGTACAGGTAGCCGTAGGCAACCTCCCTGTTTCCAGTGGGAAATTCAAGAAACTCGGGCTTGCTGCATGTTTCCATGCCGGGATTCGGTGTCAGAACATTCGATGCAGGCCTGTTCTTCGACGGGCACAACTGGACGACCTCTGCCAACCGGTCATCATGGTGTGCAACAAACAATACCTCTCCCCGCTGATTTGCCCACAGATGGCTGCAGGAAGCGAACTCATCCGATAGATTGCTGCACTGGCCGGTCTTCACATTGACCTCGACAATACGGTCACCATACCGTCGCGTACAGATCGCGATTACCCTGCTGTCGGAGGATGCGACCCAGCGATTCTGTCCGAATGTCCAATGCGCTTCACCGAATTCCGCCTGCTCATCCGTGATCTGCACAAGCTCCTGTCCACGGTACGCGAACAGGTTCCAGAAATTGCATGCGGGGCTGTCACTGGCAAATACCAGTGTCCCGTCCGGCAGAAAACCCGGCTGACAGACAGCCGTGTCCGGGTTGTCAACGGCTGCGGTCACAGACTGAAGCGAGATGCACCCGTGCTCATGGCAGACAGAAGACACCATGAGGCGTGTACGGTCCCATGGCATATCGGGCACAGACCACTCCATCCATGCCAGAACCGAACCATCCGGCGACAGCGCCGGGGCTGCATAGAAGTCCGAACCGGACGCCAGGCGGATCAGGTCCCGACTGCGGTCCCTGTCCGGATCAGCGGAATCGTACGGGATAGCCACAATGCCACAGGACGATTCCGAGTCTTGCTGTCGTTCCGACACCGCCAGGACCCAGCTTCCGCAACCGGACACCACAAGATCTGCGAATCCGATGGATTCACCCGATGTCTCTCGGGCAAAAACGGCAGGAGACGAGCCTGTCCGCAACTCCTGGCAGTACAGGGTTCCGTCCGCATGGTTATTGAAGATGATTCGATTGCCGATGATGCAGAAACACTTTCCACCGTATTCGTTGACACGGGTTCTGACATCGAATTCCGCAGGCGTAACCGGATGTGCACGACCATTGCCCACATGAAGCATTACCGATGTTCTTCCGTCCCGTTCCCGGAGCGACTGCAACCAGTACACTCTGTCCATGCATTCAAACGGATACTGGGGATATGATGCCTTGTCGACGGCTGCCTCAATATCCATGTGGCTTTCCCAGGATCCGTATCGCGCACGCAGGCGAACAGTTTCACGGCATTCACCCATGCTGCATTACCTGCCGTCTCCCAGAGAGTCCAGCACGAGCCTCGAAATCCCTTCAGACAATCCGCTTTCGTCAAAGAAGCCCATGCGAGCTTCCAGGGCGTACTGAAAGGGCTGGCCGGGTCCATAAAGCGGACGCGACTGCCCGGTATACGGTTTCATCGTCATGATCCGGATCAATACCCCCTGATCATCGAAAAAACCGATGTCAAGCGCTTGCTGGACATTGGACATATGGAACAGTGCTGCTGTCGGATGAGTATACGCAAACAGTATGGTTATGGTGTCGATAGTGCGGCCGCACACATGCTGGAATCCCTGGCTTCTTTCATACGCATCGTCCGCAACCAGAGTCCGGATGGTCACCTGTCCATTGAACCGGTCAAGCAACGTGATGCTTTCGCCATGCATGGAGCGCATCCCGGCGTTTGCCGGCAGACACCCGGCAAGGGCCAGGCCGCTGGTTGCGAAAAACCCGCCCAATGCCGGAAACAGCATAAGCAATACAGCCGCCCGCAACAATACCGATAAGCCTGACAAGGTTTTCCTGAAGATTCGGCCGGAGGTATGGATTGAGGAACTGTAGCCCCGGCTACCGGTTATCTGTACGAAACGCCGAGTATCTCGTACTGGCGGCGGCCGCCCGGAGCCAGAACCTCGACCTCGTCGCCGACACGCCTGCCCAGCAATGCCTTGCCGATCGGAGCGCTGATGGATATCCTGCCCTTGCTGATGTCCGCCTCCAGGTTTCCCACCAACTGATAACTGACATCAGTGCCGCTTTCCATGTCATGAAGATCGATAAATGCCCCGAAAACCACCTTGTCCTCCTGACCTATCTCTACAGGATCGATTACGTCTGCAACTGCCAGAGCGGATTCCAGTTCGGAGATGCGCGCCTCAATGAATCCCTGCTGTTCTTTCGCCGCATCGTATTCGGCATTTTCCGTAAGATCTCCATGGGCCCTGGCTTCTGCAATGGCATCGATCACCTTTGCCCGATCCTCGGACTTGAGTCTCCTGAGCTCGGTTTTCAATTCCTCCGCTCCTCGCCGGGTCAGAACAACTCGCGTACTCATTGGTAAAAATCCCGAAATTCAAAATACCCGCATAGCCTGGCTGTCCACCAGCCTGCTGTCATGAAGAAGAACCGGACCGGATTGCCTCATGAAGATCCTGCAACTTGTTTACGCCAACCGAGTCCCGATGCCGATGCGCCTCGACCGCTGCCTTGGCAGCTGCCAGCGTCGTATAGTATGCAATCTTGTGCTGTAAAGCCTCTCGCCTGATTGTATAAGAATCTTCGAGACTTTTCCTGCCTGATATCGTGTTGATAATGATGCTGAACTCGTTGTTCTTGATCATGTCGACGACATGCGGCCGACCCTCCACCATCTTGTTGACCCGTGACAGTTCAATACCGGCCAGTCCGAATACCCTTGCCGTTCCTTCCGTTGCCAGAATCTGAAAACCCGCATCAATGAAGTACTGCGCCACCTGAACAGCCTGTTGCTGATCCTCACGCCTGAGACTGAACAATACCCTGCCGTCATCCGGTACGGGCCATAATGCGGCTTCCTGCGACTTGCCGAACGCTTCCCCGAAACCGTTCCCTATTCCCATCACTTCACCTGTGCTCTTCATTTCAGGACCCAGCACCGTATCTACTCCGGGAAACTTGATGAACGGGAATACCGCTTCCTTGACAGAATAAAATGCCGGCGTAATCTCCCCTGCAACCCCTTGATCAGGCAGGGACTTTCCTGTCATGCAGCGGGCTGCGATCTTGGCAAGCGG
>JAJDVC010000233.1 GCA_022826305.1 Gammaproteobacteria bacterium
GAAGAATATGTTTCGGTGTTTCTGCAATGTGTCCTTGCCGGATCCACTGACCCAAACGACCATCGTGATCCAAGAGTCAGCGAGGCACTTCGACGTAGCAGGGCACTACAGAAAAGGATCGAGGATTCGAAATTGAGCACCAATGCGGACGATGGTCCAGTTTGGTTTCCTGAACAGGATCGGGTAAACAACATTGTACTGAAGAATGCCCGAGGACATGCGTTCTACGAACTCGGAGAACCCCAAGCGGAGGTGGCCACCCATACGTATGCGGCACCCCTTCATGTTTTGGATGATGCCCAACTCTGGGAATTCGAGAAATCCGGATCAAGCAATTTTGCAGGTTGGCCCGAGGTCGGCTCCCGGGCAATGGAACGGGCAGTCCTCGGATCTAATGTTCGTGATGGTTGGATTACCGTCCAAGACGATGTCTATCGCTATAAGGTCGTGCTAACCGAAGGTGTGTTTGTAAGAACTGTATTGATGGAATATTTGGCGACTGAGGTCTATTGGTCTGAACATTGAATTGTCTTCGGTTCTCCAACGAACTTCTCGCTCGCACACCCTGCTTTCGAACGGGCGGCGTATCAGCATTAAGATATCAGAGACATCGTTACGGGTTTCATGCAGTCAATGCGGTTGCAGTCAGTCAAGAGATGAACCCATGCTATATGCGGATGATTCACCGTATTCGGTGCCGGACGATGATTTCGAGGATTTCTGCTATCGGGTCTTCGGGCAGGCCCCGGATGCCAGCGTGTGCAGCTAACTCAATCGTCGGACCGGTTCCTGCACTTCAGGCGCAGGCGGGGCATCGCCACGCGTCATGCGAAGAATGCCGCATCGTTCCTCGCTGCCATTCATATCCGATGTCTCATGCCATGGTGCGATAACTCGTGACGATAGTACCTAGCAATATCTACATCTGTCCAACCCAGTCATGGTGATACTTTATGAAGTCTTCGTCAACAGGATGAGTTAGGGCAATTGCTTTTCCATGCAGTGGATCACCTTTTATCTTTGACTTTATCCGGTAACTTGCACCCTCCTTGTATAATCGAAGAACTCCTCGATCAAACTGAAGGTGATGATTCGGACATAGTACGAGCATGTTGCTAATTTTGTCAGGGCCATTGTGAGGCTCGCCCAAGCCCTTGATGTGAGCCGCTTCAGAATAATATCCATCATATGTGATTTGTAGCCGAGTACCACAAAACATGCAGGTGTTGTCGTAATGCTGTTTGAGTACAGCTGCCTTTTTCCGATCACGCTTTAGCTCCTGCCGTTCGGCGGATCTGCGCTCAACAGCTTCATCAACTCCCTGCTGCTCAAGCCAGCCGAGTCCACTTTCTTCCGGCAGTTCGATGAACTCTTGCTGAAAGGCTGTATCCATCCAGATCTCGGACGTAGGTGGCTTCTTTGTTTTTTGGAAACGCGCAAGTCGCCCAACATCAATGTAGATCTCTACCAAGTTATCAGCACACATTATCACATATTCCCGATTGGCACCAAGCAGCTTGTAAAGTTCGTCCGAGTCAATGAGCTTCAATAAGGACATTTCGTCATCCAAGCCACCATTTAGGATATGTCGGTCCCAAGCAAGGAATAATGCGGGCATAATCCACTGTTCTGCCCCTGAGTTGATTAAAGAAGTCGAAGATGGCCAGAACTTGCACAATTCAAACAAATGCCTGTAGTTACTACGGCATTTCAAACGCGCTTCAGATTTGGCATCTACCCGATCCTCAAAAAACGGGTCAAGCGTGCCATCTTGTAGAGCAGATGATTGCCATGTGCCGTTGGACCACAGACATTCACGTACAAACTCATTTGCCCACATAATTGGACACTCAACAACATGGTCACCACTCCCAGCTTTGTTCAGGTGTAGCGAAAACAGTCCTAGCCGATCGAAATGGGTCGAATGAGGGTATTCGATAGCGCGAAAAACTAGCTCATCGACTGACATACGCCCATTGTGGTTATGCAAGAAAAAGTTAATTGGGATAAGACTTAAAGAACCATCAAGCCCAGAATCATTTCGAAAACTCTGCCGCTCTACAGGCTCTAGCCTATTCTGAAAACCACGACAAATAGCAGTATGCAGTTTCAGCAAGCCCGTGCCATGCCATGCAAAATTCTTTGAAAAGCTACCTGGCGGATACTTCATGTGCTATGGCATGCCATCATTATATCTTGTGTGTCAAAGTACTAAGCGCTACCATATACAGTGTATGAAAGACAAAAACAACATTGCTGTCAACCCAGCAAAAGAACTACAAGCGGTGACCAATGGAGTGAAATTTCAGACGGTTCTTGCAGACCCGCCGTGGCGCTTTATGAATCGAACAGGGAAAATGGCCCCTGAACACCGTCGTTTGAGTCGCTACAGTACTATGGAACTGTCTGAGATTAAGTCTCTTCCTGTCTCGAATATCGTTCGTGAGCCAGCGCATCTTTATCTTTGGGTGCCAAATGCGCTACTGCCTGAGGGAATCGCAGTAATGCAGGCATGGGGGTTTGAATATAAATCAAATATCGTCTGGCACAAAATCCGAAAGGATGGTGGCCCTGATGGACGTGGCGTTGGTTTTTACTTTCGCAATGTCACGGAACTAGTGCTGTTTGGGGTTCGCGGGAAGCATGCTCGAACGCTTGCACCTGGACGACGGCAAGTCAATTTTGTTGCAACGCAAAAACGTGAGCATAGTCGAAAGCCTGATGAGCTTTATAATGTGATTGAAGCCTGTAGTCGAGGCCCGTTCCTAGAGATGTTTGCTCGTGACACACGAAAAGGCTGGACTGGTTGGGGTAATCAGGCAAGCAACTACGAAATTACGTGGGACACCTATACTCATAACAGCCGTAGCGAAGCTACTGTGACTCTGTGACCCGATAGCTTATCGTATACCAGCCACATTGTTTTTAAGTGCTTTACTTAAGATCGCTGTAGGTCGACTGTTTCTGAACACCAGCTTCTCGGCACTCATGCAACGTTCGGGATAGAAAGAGTGGCGGAGTCAATCGATTCCTATGAAAATGCGCTTGCACTCAACCCAGACCATGACTTGGCAATGTTCAACCTCGGCGGCGTTCTGTGGAACAGTAATGATCGGAAGCAAGCATTGTCCATTTGGTGAAGGGCGATGGGGAAATTTCCCATGCATGAACTCACGGCCGAACTTCAGAGTGAATTTTGACTCTCCTGTTGTGAATTTATAAAGCCAAATCCGTATTACCCGATCCCACCTCCCCTGAAATTCCTATCAGGGCAGTATCACTTGAACACATCAGCGGCAATGCTGTCCGAAACCCGGGCCGCCGCCCCTCTCACCGAATCCTGCGCCAAGTTCGCATACCAAGCCTCTTCCACTTGGCTGTGGTCGAGAAGCTTCCCGCTCCCCGGAATAGCCCAGGGACTTCCATTGATGCAGGGAATACTGGCAAGAGCCTCTGCCACCTCCAAGGAAAGCGGCACCGGCCTCGAACCACCCTGGAGTCCAACAGGTCTCAGTTCCCCCGCCACCGGATGACGCCACACCGTCCGCAGTCACCATCACACCGACATTGCTTCCGGCCCATCGCCCGTCCTGCCACCAAAAAGGTTCAAGAGAAACTCGAAGAAGCGCAGACGGATCATGCGGGAATCTGATCCAGACACCGGCCAGCACACCCAGTCCCCGTTCGATCCGGAACCGGGTCGAGGCATGGACCGGGCACTGCTGTCCGGAAATGCAGTCCTCAACCATCGACGGATTCCTGCCCGGAATCCACAGCCGTCGTGATCACCGGATCAAATGCCGCCGACAGCAGTTCCCGGGTATAGGGATGTGTCGGGCTGGCGAAAATCTCTCCTGCCCTGCCCTGCTCCACGACATCTCCCTCCCGCATCACGATCAGGTCATCCGCTATCGCCCTCACCACGCTCAGGTCATGCGAGATGAACACGTAGGCCAGGCCATGAAGGCGTTGCAGGCGATTGAGCAGTTCAAGCACCTGGACCTGAACCGTGCGGTCCAGCGCCGAGGTGGGCTCGTCGAGAAACAGGATTCTCGGTTCGAGAACCAGTGCGCGGGCTATCGCTATTCGCTGGCGCTGACCGCCGGAAAACTCGTGGGGATAACGGAACCGCACATTCGGGTCTATCTCCACCTCCTTGAGGATATCGACCACACGGCGATCCCGTTCCCGGATGTCCGGCACGAGTCCATGCGCATCCAGACCTTCACTGACGATCTCCCCGACCGACATCCTGGGAGACAGGGAACCGTAGGGGTCCTGAAAGACGATCTGCATTGACCGTCTCATCTTCATGATCGACTGACGATCCTCGGCGCTTGCCGGTTTTCCGTCCAGCATCACGCTGCCTTCATGATTCACCAGCTTGAGCAACGCCAGCGCAAGCGTCGTTTTCCCTGACCCGGATTCCCCTACCACTCCAAGCGTATTCCCGGGCCGCAATTCCAGTGAGACCCGGTTTACCGCCTTGACGTGTCCAACCGTCTTTTTCAGCAATCCCTTCCTGACCGGATACCATATTCTCAGATCACGCACATTCAGAACGGGCTCGGAAACGCGTTCCGGAGGATCCCGGTCAGGTGGCTGGGCAAAGAGCAGGGTGCGGGTATATGCTTCCCCCGGCATGGCGAATATGCTTGCGGTTTCCCCCTGCTCCACCAGCCTTCCGTCCTTCATTACCAGGATCCTGTCAGCGATTTTCCTGACCATGTTCAGGTCGTGGGTAATCAGCAGGATACCCAGATTGTCGGACAGCTGAAGGGACTTGAGCAGATCCAGGATCCTGGCCTGAACCGTTACATCCAGCGCGGTGGTGGGCTCGTCGGCTATGAGCACGTCAGGCTTGTTGGCAAGCGCCATGGCGATCATGACCCGCTGCCTCTGTCCGCCCGACAACTGGTGCGGATAGGCACTGAGTCGCGTGCCGGCGTCCCGGATTCCAACCTTTTCCAGCAGGGAGCAGATGGTTTTCCTGGCAGCATGCCCTACCAGTCCCTGGTGCAGTGCCAGGGACTCGCCAATCTGCTTCTCCAGCACATGCAGCGGATTCAGGGCCGTCATGGGCTCCTGGAAGATCATCGAGACATCGTTGCCCCTGATTTCCTGCAGAACGGAACTGCCTGCACCGACCAGTTCCCTGCCCCGGTACGCAATGGAGCCGGATGGATGGAATGCATGTGGATAGGGCAGCAACTGCAACAGGGACAATGCGGTCAGCGACTTGCCTGAACCGGATTCGCCGACCAGCGCCACGGTTTCACCCGCATGCAGCTCGAATTCAACATTCCTCACCACATCAGCAACCTGTCGCACACCCCTTTCGATGCGCTGGAAACTGATCGAGAGGTCCTTGACTGAAAGTATCGGTGAGCTCATCGGAACAGCTTTCTCGGATCAAAGGCATCCCTGACACCCTCGCCGATAAAGATCAGCAGGGAAAGCATGAGACCAATAACGACAAAGCCGGTCACACCCAGCCAGGGCGCCTGAAGATTCGCCTTGCCCTGCGCAAGCAGTTCACCCAGGGAAGGAGACCCGGGCGGCAGTCCGAAGCCCAGAAAGTCCAGCGAAGTAAGAACCGTTACCGAGCCGGCCAGCGTGAAGGGCATGAAGGTAATGGTGGCAACCAGCGCATTCGGCAGTACGTGCCTGACGATGATCCGGGCATCGCGCACCCCCAGCGCACGTGCGGCGCGCACATACTCGAACTTGCGTGTCTTGAGAAATTCCGCACGCACGACCCCGACAAAACCCATCCACGAGAACAGCAGCAGAATTCCCAGCAACCACCAGAAATTGGGCTCGACGACACTGGCGAGAATGATCAGGATATAGAGTGTCGGCATACTGCCCCAGACTTCCATGAAGCGTTGCAGCAACAGATCAAGCCAGCCCCCGAAGTAACCCTGGATCGCTCCTGCACCGACCCCGATGACAGCACTTGTCAGGGTCAGGATAAAGCCGAACAGGACCGAAATCCTGAAACCGTAGATCACCCTTGCCACCACGTCACGGGCCTGGTCGTCCGTTCCCAGGATATGCCTGTCTCCCGGTGGTGCCGGGGCAGGATGATCCAGTCCCCAGTCCACGGTCGTATGGTGGTACTCTATCAGGGGCCAGATGGCGAAACCGTTCTCGTCAATGTGCGATTTGAGCCAGGGATCCCGGTAGACTGCGGCGGTCGGAAACTGACCGTCAAAATCGGTCTCCAGATAATCAGCGAACGTCGGCCAGTAGGCGTCCCCGTCGTACCAGACGAAAAACGGCCGGTCATTGGCGATCAGTTCCGCAAACAGGGACACGACAAGCAGCACGGTGAATATCCACAATGCCCAGACGCTGCGCCGGTTGGCCCTGAACAGTTCCCACCTGCGCTCACCAATCGGGCCTGGTCGAAGCCTTGCCATCAATCCGGCCGTGGGCGGACGGGATTCCGGGGACTGTTCAGCCTGTCCGGTCATGGGGCAGTACTGTCAAAGTCGATACGCGGATCAATCCAGGTATACATCAGGTCCGAGATGATGCCGAGCAGCAGGCCAAGCAGCGTGAAGAACCACAGGGTACCGAACATGACGGGATAGTCGCGCTGCAATGCTGCCTCGAAACCGAGCAGGCCCAGGCCGTCAAGTGAAAAAATGATCTCGATCAGCATGGCGCCGGTAAACAGGATGTTCACAACGGCCGCCGGGAATCCGGCGATCACTATGAGCATGGCATTGCGGAAAACATGCCCGTACATGACACGGCGCTCGCTCAGCCCCTTGGCCCGTGCGGTCAGCACGTACTGCTGGCTGATCTGGTCCAGGAACGAATTCTTGGTCAGCATGGCCAGGGCGGCGAATCCACTGACCGTCATGGCCGTGATCGGCAGTGCCAGATGCCAGAAATAATCCGCAATCCTCGCTGCCCAGCCCAATTCATCCCAGTTGTCCGACACCAGACCGCGTAACGGAAACCAGTCGAAATAGACCCCCCCGGCAAAAACCACCAGGAGCAGGACGGCAAACAGAAACCCGGGTATCGCGACGCCGATGGTCAGGAGGACGCTGGTCGCGACATCGAAACGACTGCCGTCCAGAACGGCCTTTCGGATACCGAGCGGTATGCTGATCAGGTATACCAGAAGCGTGGACCACAGCCCGAGCGAAATGGACACCGGCATCTTGTCGAGCACCAGATCCACGACTGTGGCATCCCTGAAAAAGCTCTCGCCGAAATCAAACCTGAGATAGTTTCCGATCATGTCGAGGAAACGCACGTGAACGGGCTTGTCGAACCCGAAACGTCTTTCAAGCCGGGTGATGAACTCAGGATCAAGCCCCTGGGCGCCGCGGTACTGTCCGGTCGCCGTTTCGGATCCCTGCACCACATTCTCCGAAGTGTCCCGTGTCACCCGCTCCGCCGCATCCACCCCGGTTCCCGTGATGTTGGCAATGGCCTGCTCCACCGGACCTCCGGGAGCAAACTGGATGACAACGAAATTCAGAAGCATGATGAAGAACAGGGTCGGAACAACCAGCAGCAACCGTTTCGCGACATAGACTCCCATCTCAACCTTCCCCTGGATTGCGCCTCGCACCGAGCGCATTTCTCATCAGGATAAAGCCTGCCGTCAGCAGCATGCCCAGCAGGACCAGTTTCCAGCCCGTCGGCCTGCCCGGGGAATCGGCGTCACCCTGCGGCGTTTGCGTGAGGCCGTTTTCACGCGCCTCGGACAGGCGCTCCGCCCTGGCCTCATCCACCCACCAGCGTGACAGATTCACGCCGTTTCGCAAGGGGATGTCCGGGCGGTCGAACCGGTTCCACCAAAGGATACGATCAGCCGGCAGATGCCAGTTCGGCACGACGAAATGCTGCCACAGCAATACCCGGTCAAGGGCCCGGGTCAGCGTGATCAGTTCTTCCCGGTCCTTTGCGACAATCAACCGCCTGACCAGGTCGTCAATGACCGGATGACAGATTCCCGAGGTATTTCGACTGCCCGCACGCTCGGCAGCGGCACAACTCCAGAACTCCCGCTGCTCGTTGCCGGGTGTTTCGCTTTGCCCCCATCCTCCCACGATCATGTCGAAATCGAACGACCGCAGGCGATTGATGTACTGCCCGGTATCGACGATCCGCACGCTCATGTCAATCCCCAACCGCTTGAGATTGGCCACATACGGCAGTATCAGTCGCTCAAAGGAACTGCTGTACATGAGGAATTCGATGGTCATCGGCCGGCCGTCGGGATCGATCAGCCTGCCATCATCCAGCGTCCAGTCAGTCTGCCGGATCAGATCAAGCGCCTCGAGCAGGTTTTCCCGCGACCAGCCGCTTCCGTCCGTTTCAGGCACCTCGAACGGCCTCTCGAACAATTCCGGAGGCAACTGATCCCGGTACGCATCAAGAACGCGCAGTTCGGCTCCCCCGGGGATGCCCGAGGAAGCCAGTTCGGAATTGCTGAAGAAGCTCTCCGAGCGCGTATACTGATCATAGAAAATCTTCTGATTGGTCCAGTTGAAGTCGAAGGCCATGGAAATCGCCTGACGTATGCGGATATCCTGAAACTTGTCGCGCCTCAGATTCATCACGAATGCCTGCATGCCTTCCGGCGCAGAATGCCTGACGGTTTCCTTCACGAGCCAGCCTGAATCAACAGCCGGAATATCGAATTCCGTCGCCCAGCTCTTGGCGGTGTTTTCATGGTAGTAGTCTATCTCTCCGGCTTTCAGCGCCAGCCGGATCGGGATGCGGTCACGAAAGAAGTCCACGCGCATGATATCAAAGTTGTCGAGACCCTGATGTACCCCGAGATGCCTGCCCCAGTAGTTCTCGACCCGTTCGAGAGCATAGTAACGCCCCGCATCGAAGTCCCGGATCCTGTAAGGACCGCTCCCCAGCGGGGGATCCAGGGTTGTCCTGGCAAAATCCCTGCCCTCCTGTTCCCAGTAATGCCTGGGCAGAATGGGCATGTCTCCGACGATCAGCGGCAGTTCACGGTTGCCTGCGTTCCTGAAACGGAACTGTACCGCACGCTCACCGACCTTGACCACCTCCATGACATCGGCATAGTAAAACCGGTAGGAGGGCACTCCTTTCTCCATCAGCGTGTCGAACGACCAGACCACGTCTTCGGGGGTGATGGGCACGTTATCATGCCAGCGCGCATCCGGATGAAGATAAAAGGTGATCCAGGACCGGTCCTCAGGATATTCAATCTCCTCGCACAACAGGCAGTACATGGTAAATGCCTCATCCCGGGACTGCGTCATGAGGGTTTCGATGGAACCGGGGGAAACCGGGGTCCCCTTGTCAATCCAGGGATTGAAACTGTCGAACGTGCCCCGTGCTCCCTGGCGGATTTCACCGCCTTTCGGCGCATCCGGGTTCACATAGTCGAAATGCGCGAATCCAGCCGCATACCTGGGTTCTCCGTGCATGGCGATTGCATGGGCGCGCACCACTTCGGGCCGATTCCCGTGTGCATCCGGAAGAGCCGCCCATGCCAGCAACAGGCAAATCAGCGATATCTGCAACCATCCCGGCGAATTGAATATGTCTGCGGATTTCGTCAGACTGTACATGATTTACTAGACACCTGGTCCGGGACTGGCGGATTTCCGAAACCCGACTCCTTCGATGAACAAGAAAACCCGGTATTCCGATCGTGAATTTTCCAGTGACCTGCTCGCATGGTACACGGTGCACGGTCGCCAAAACCTGCCATGGAAACAGCTGGACTCCCCTTATCATATATGGATATCGGAAGTCATGCTACAGCAAACCCAGGTTGAAACGGTTATTCCATATTACTGGAAATTTATCAGGAAATTTCCGGACATGCGATCCCTGGCGAACGCAGAAGTCGACTCCGTTCTGTCGGTGTGGGCAGGGCTCGGCTACTATGCCCGGGCCAGAAACCTGCACAGGGCGGCACGGATTATTCGTGACGACCGGGACTGCGAATTTCCAAGGGACTTCGGGCAACTGCTCTCCCTGCCGGGAATAGGGCGTTCAACAGCGGGCGCGATAATGGCCTTCTCATACAATCTGCGCTACCCGATTCTTGACGGAAACGTGAAACGGGTGCTCATGCGCATCCATGCAATCGATGGTGACCCGGGCGCACGAGAAACCCAGGCACTGTTATGGAAGATCGCTGACGCAAAAACTCCCGGAGACAGCCCGGGAGACTACAATCAGGCCATCATGGACCTGGGGGCCATGATTTGCAAACGCGCCGCCCCGTCATGCCTGAACTGTCCCGTCAGAAACCACTGCCAGGCATACCAGTCACAGGCCGTTGCTGACTACCCCCGTAAAATCCGTCGCGCAAAACGACCAGTCCGATCCTGCAGAATGTTGCTGATATCACGTCCTGATGGAGATGTTCTGCTTCAGAAAAGACCGCCGCACGGCATCTGGGGCGGTCTCTGGAGCCTCCCCCAGATGGATGATCCGAAAGCAGGGATTCGGCGGTTCTGCGCGGAATCCCTGGAGCTTGAAGTAGCAACATGGCGCGAGATGGACATGCTCAGGCACCATTTCACCCACTACGAACTGCTTATACATCCGGTTGTCTGCAGCATCGATCATTCAGGAAACCCGACCATGGACGAGGAACGTTTTCTCTGGTACAACCGGAACCTTGGTCAGGATGCAGGGATTCCGACCGCCGTGGAAAGGATTTTCAAAAACCTGGAATCGACCGAAAACAAATGAAACGAACGATTTACTGCAAGAAACTGGAAAGGGATGCCGAGGGGCTGACACGACCGCCCTGGCCAGGAGAGACCGGGAAGCGGATTTACGAAGAGATTTCCGAACAGGCATGGCGCGATTGGCTCGGACAGCAGACCATCCTGATCAACGAGTACAAACTGAATCCGCTGGATCGAAAGCACAAGCAATACCTGATGGCGCAGATGGAGGCCTATCTGTTCGGAAACGGGATTACCCTCCCCGATGCCTGGAATCCCGAACCGGAGGAGCATTAGGCGCCTGGGGAACCCGGACGAAAAACCACCTCCGATGAAATCCCGCACCATGCTGAACATCAGTACTGCGAATCCGTCACCCCGGGCGCGTTGCCGGATTTTCAGGACACCCGAAACAGGCGCATCCATCACGCTGCCTGCCCACCTGCCCGATATTCCTGATTGCACGGGATGAAACCGAAGGCCGCTTCATATTACAAGCAGAATCGCCTGAAGCAACTACGGGCCTTTTGCTATGCAGCGAATGTCGGCAGCATCTCCAAGGCGGCACGGCAACTGTATCTCAGCCAGCCGTCCGTTTCACTGCAGATCCAGGCACTTGAACGTGAACTCAATACGTTGCTGTTCGAACGCCGTGGTCCGAAAATCAAGCTGACCCCGGACGGGCGGGCGCTGCTTGAAATCGCACTGCCGCTGGTCGAGGGAATGGATTCCCTCAGGGACACATTCGCCGAGCGCTGTGGAGACCTTAACAGTGGCTATCTCAATATCGCGGCCGGCGAATCCACAATCCTGTATATCCTGCCCAGGTACCTGAAGCAGTTTTCCGATCGATATCCCGGGGTGCTGATCCGGATGCATAATGTAACCGGAGCCGACGGCATGGCCATGCTGCGGGCAGATGAAGCGGATTTTGCGGTGGGATCAATGATCGATATCCCTGACGATGTCAGCTACTACCCCGTGTTCGAGTTCAATCCCACCCTGATCACTCCGCTGGGCCACCCCCTGGCAGACCGCAGACAGGTCAGTCTCAAGGACATCGCCATGTACGACCTTATTCTGCCGCCCAGGTACCTGAGCACCTGGGGCATCGTCCGGTCCGTTTTTCAGCAGTACAATATCCAGTACAAGGTGACCCTGGAAGCCGGGGGCTGGGCAGTGATCAAGAAGTATGTTGAAGTGGGACTGGGAATTTCCATTGTCACCGATATCTGCCTTGAGGAAAATGATCAACTGACAACAATACCGGTCAAGGAATACTTCCCGACACGCAGCTACGGGATAGTGCTGCGCCGTGGCAAATTCATTCCGGCACAAGCCAAGCAGTTCATCGAATTGCTTGCGCCCGACTTTTTCCGACGCCCGGGACTTGGCAATCCGTGACAATCATGTGGACAATCCTGACAGGCGCCTGGGAAGGATGGGGAACATGCCGGGTCTGTACGGTCGTCGCGACATGCGGAACAGCATGCCTTGCCAGATCAGGCACATAATTCCCGGGAAACCTCTGCCATGGAATCGGAATCACGGGAACACCTGATCAGAACATGGCACCCGCACGTCACGGTGGCGTCGTTAGCGGTACGTGATGGGAAATACCTCATGGTCGAGGAATTTCACCAGGGGAGATGCGTCCTGAACCAGCCGGCCGGTCACCTGGAACGGGATGAGTCGCTTGAAGAGGCGGTGATCCGTGAAACCCGGGAAGAGACCGGGTGGAATTTCAAGCCTGATTACCTGACGGGAATCTATTGTTTTACTGCGGACAACAACGAAACCTATATCAGGTTCACCTTTTTCGGGACATTGCTGAACCGCGAACCCCACATCAGGCTGGACCCCGTCATCAAGTCGGTAGACTGGTTCGGTCTCACCGAACTGGAGACGATGCATGGCAGATTACGCAGCAAGGCAGTGTTAAAATGCATCCAGGATTTCGAGTCGGGTCTGCACCTGCCCGAGCATGCAGTGCAAAGACTGGAGTAATGCCATGCGAACAATACTGATCATCCTGTTTTTCCTGCTGGTCCACCCGGCCATGGCGGATCAGGTGAAACGCATTCTCTCTTCTCGACCCGTACACCTTGAAGCCATACCGGTCTGTTATGATTTCTCGTGCAAGTCCCGTACCGTGGTACGCCTGACTGACGAGGAGTGGAAAAGCGTTACACGGTGGTTCAACCCGACTGCCGAAACGGCGTACCAGGAACGACGTCAGATCAGGCAGGCGATTGGCTGGATGGAGGTGCTGGTCGGCCGGTATACGCCTACACACAGGGATATAGCGTTGAGCCTGCCTCCCGAAGATGAATTCCGGCACCTGTTCCCGGGACAGCAGGACTGCATTGATGAAAGCGTCAATACCACCGTCTATCTGGACCTGCTGGAACAGGACGGACTTCTCGCGCATCATGAAGTAATGGAACCGGCATATCGTCAGTCCCTGTTCGATCAGCACTGGGCAAGCCAGATCCGGGAAAGGGAAACTGGAGAACAGTATGTCGTTGACTCCTGGTTTCATCCGAACGGTCATGTGCCCATTATCCAGCACAGCGACAAATGGCTGGATCTCGGTCTGCACAGCGCCTTTTCCGGCACCGCTGGACGACAGTCCGGGAATCGGGCGAATGCGCAGAACCGCTTCGGCGGACTCGGAGACCGGTAATCAGGGGAACATGTCGTGAGTCATATCATAGTCGGAATGTCTGGAGGGGTGGATTCGTCCGTTGCCGCCGCCAAGCTTCTGGAGGAAGGACACCAGGTAACCGGGCTGTTCATGAAAAACTGGGAAGAAGATGACAGCGAGGTCTACTGTGCCGCAGCGAAGGATCTTGCCGATGCCGAGGAAGTCTGCAGTTTGCTCGGCATCCCGCTGAAAACCGTAAATTTCTCCCATGAATACTGGACCCGGGTTTTCCAGATATTCCTTGACGAATACCGCAGTGGAAGAACTCCGAATCCCGATGTTGTATGCAACAAGGAAATCAAGTTCAAGGAATTTGTCAACTGGGCGATCCACCTGGGCGCGGATTATGTTGCAACCGGTCATTATGCCAGGGTGCAAAGGAAAAACTCCCGCCATGAACTGAAAAAGGGGCGTGACAAGACAAAGGACCAGAGCTACTTCCTTTACATGCTGAATCAGGAAGCCCTCGGTTCCGTCAGTTTCCCCATAGGAGAAATGGAAAAGCAGGAGGTTCGGGAAAAAGCAGCCGAACTGTCATTGCCCACGCACGACAAGAAGAGCAGTACGGGAATCTGCTTCATCGGGGAACGCCGGTTCGCCGATTTCCTCAGCCGCTTCCTGCCACCCCAGACCGGACCGATACAGACACTGGACGGAGAAACGGTAGGGCAGCACCGTGGTGCCTATTACTACACGATCGGCCAGCGGCAAGGTCTGGGAATCGGGGGCGATGGCGCACCCTGGTACATAACGCACAAGGATGTCAAGCGCAACATCATCTATGTTGTTCAGGGCCATGATGATCCCGCCTTGCTGCGAAGGACCATCCGGGTGGAACAGTTGCACTGGATTTCGGGCAATCCGCCGATACTGCCACTAATCTGCAAGGCCAAGATACGCTACCAGCAGGAAGAACAAACCTGCGTGATACCCTCGATCGGACCTAACTATACAGAAGTCGAATTCGAATCCCCGCAATGGGCGGTAGCTCCGGGACAATCCATAGTCTTCTACCAGGACGATGTCTGCATTGGCGGCGGAATCATCAATTCCGCCCTGAATCCCTGAGCAGTCGTTACCCGGCATGCCCGGCCTGACGGGCGGGTATGATAGAATGCCGCTGAAGTCCATCCAATCCGCTCATACACATCTTCCTTGACCACGCAGGCTCTTCAGCTTTCGGAACTGACAGCGGTCTCGCCGCTGGACGGCAGATACCAGTCGCGCACCGCGCCATTACGATCATGCTTCAGCGAATACGCGCTCATCAGGGCCAGGATCCAGATCGAAATCCAGTGGCTGGTCCACCTTTCCAGGCATCCCGGCATACGGGAGATTCCGGTGTTTTCCGAGTCTGCGGTGTCCCGACTTGATGCAATAGCAGATCGTTTCAGCCCAGATGACGCCCGCAAGGTCAAGGAGATCGAACGCATGACCAATCATGACGTCAAGGCGGCTGAATATTTCCTGAAAGATGCAGTACAGCAGATTGAGGAAGTTTCGGGAGTCCGGGAATTCATCCATTTTGCCTGCACCTCCGAAGACATCAACAACCTGTCCTATGCCCTGATGCTGAAGGAGGCTCGGGACACGGTCCTGCTACCTGCTGCGGAAAGCCTCAACGAGACACTGCGTACCATGGCCAGGGAATTCGCGGCGCAACCAATGCTGTCACGAACACACGGACAACCCGCGACCCCTTCCACCATGGGGAAGGAACTGGCCAATGTGGCGCACAGGATTGACAAGGCCATCAGACAAATCGCGGCGGTAGAGATCGTCGGAAAGATGAATGGAGCTGTTGGCAACTTCAACGCGCACATTGCAGCCTATCCCGATCTGGACTGGCCCGAAATCGCCGAACGGTTCGTCTCCCGCCTCGGTCTGGGCTACCAGGCCTACAGTACGCAGATAGAACCGCATGATTACGTGGCCGAATGGAGCCATTCCCTGATTCGACTGAATACAATCCTCATCGATATGAGCCGTGACCTGTGGGGTTATATTTCCCTCGGCTATTTCAAGCAGAAGGTCAAGACGGGTGAAGTCGGATCAAGCACCATGCCCCACAAGGTGAATCCCATCGATTTCGAAAATGCCGAAGGCAACCTCGGCCTTGCCAATGCCATGCTCGCCCATATTGCGGAAAAACTGCCAATCAGCCGGTGGCAGCGGGACCTGACGGATTCCACGGTGCTGCGCAACCTGGGTGTTGGTTCCGGCTATACCCTGCTGGCTTGCGACGCCATGAGAAGGGGTCTGGAAAAGCTGGAGATCGATCCCGGAGCCATGGAGACCGATCTTGAAAACAACTGGGAAGTCCTGGCCGAAGCGATCCAGACGGTCATGCGCCGATACGGCGTTGCAGATTCCTATGAGCAACTCAAGACACTGACCCGGGGGAAACGGGGAATCACCCGGGAGTCCCTGCATTCCTTCATCCAGGATCTGGAAATCCCCGAAACCGCCAGACAGTCCCTGCTTGAACTGACCCCGGACAACTATCTGGGCAACGCCGCCGAAGCTGCCCGGAGATCATGACATCTCCGATACGCCTGTCCAAGCTCATGGCCCAGCGCGGGCTATGCTCCCGACGCGAAGCCGAACAGTACATCGTGCAGGGCATGGTTACTGTCGATGGTGAAATCGTATCCACCCTCGGCAGCAAGATCCACCCCTGCCAGAGAATTCTCCTCAATCAGGACGCACTGGCCCGCCAGTCCTCACTGTCTACCGTGCTGATCAACAAGCCCCCGGGCTATGTCTCCGGACTTCCCGAGAAAGAATATCGCTCAGCGATCATGCTGATTACCCGACAGCATGCCCTGTTCCCCAGGCAACCTGTACCAGACAGGCGGGGAATGGCGCCTGCCGGCAGGCTTGATATCGATTCCAGCGGCCTGATGGTATACACCCAGGACGGCCGCATAGCCCGATTGCTCATCGGGAACAACAGCAGAATGGACAAGGAGTACATCGTCAGGGTAAGGGGGAAAGTAACCGACAAGGCACTGCGGCAACTGGGATACGGCCTGTCGCTGGATGGGAAACCCCTGCGCAGGGCCGAGGTTCTCAAGCTGGGCGGCGACCAGCTGAAATTCGTTCTGAATGAAGGACGCAAGCGTCAAATCCGGCGCATGTGTCAACTGGTCGGACTGGAAGTCGTGTCACTGACTCGCACACGAATCGGCAAGATCAGGCTTGCTGGTCTGCCCAGAGGACGGTGGCGACTGCTTGATTCCGATGAACGATTCTAGATTGCATCATGGTTCCGGAACCGGAGAATACCAGAGCCGGTTCAGGAACATTTCAGGCAGCCGAGATGTATCAGCGACTAAGACCCCTCCTTTTTCATCTTGATGCCGAAACCAGCCATAATCTGGTCATGCAGGGATGTTCCTTCGTTTCCCGCTCCGCCCTGCTGAGCCAATGGCCTGGCATTTTCCGCAACACACACTGCCGCGGCATCCCGGTAGAGGCCATGGGAATCCGTTTTCCCAACCCTCTCGGACTGGCGGCTGGCCTGGACAAGCAGGGGCGTGCAATCGATATTTTCGACAGTCTTGGATTTGGATTCATCGAGGCGGGCACTGTGACGCCGCACCCCCAGCCAGGAAACACCCGACCCAGATTGTTCCGCCTGACCGAACATCAGGCCATTATCAACAGGATGGGGTTCAATAGCGTAGGTATCAATGCCTTCAGGCACAACCTCGGAAACAGGCGTGGCAGGGCCGTACTGGGTATCAACATCGGGAAGAATGCCGAGACACCCGTATCACGATCGGCAGAAGACTACCTGCACTGCCTGCGCAGCATCCATGACTGTGCAGACTATATCGCCGTGAACATATCCTCACCCAATACAGCCGGCCTTCGAACCCTGCAGCAAGCCGATATCCTTGAACCTCTTCTGACTGAACTGACCCGCGAGCGCAGGATTCTGGCAGATAAAACGGGACATCGGACACCGCTTGCAGTAAAGATTGCCCCCGATCTGGACCAAAGGCAGATCGAGATCATCGCCAGACTGGTCCGAAAGCACCAGATTGACGGGATCATCGCCACGAACACTACCTTATCACGTGACGATATCCAGGAACACGCACTTGCCGGTGAAGCCGGCGGTGTAAGTGGATGCCCGCTACGGGAACGTTCGACCCGGGTTGTCGAACTGCTGTATCGCAACCTTCAGGGCGAAATACCCATCATCGGCGTCGGCGGCATTTCCGACGCCGCTTCCGCACTCGAAAAGATTCAGGCCGGCGCACGACTGATACAGATTTACACCGGTCTTGTTTACCATGGCCCGGCATTGATAACGGAGATTCTTGAAGCGCTGGACATGCAAAAGCCATCGCCGGGAAGAACAGGCCCGGATGACCGGTAGAAAGCCCGTCCGACCGATACCCGGAAAGATCCCACCCTCCTCTCTCGTGCATTTTCCGGATCAGGCGATGGAATTGCCTTTCCCGCCTTATTGACGCAGGTCTGAACCAGCTGAACATGGCGCGCATGTCGGTCAGGCTCTCCAGGGCAAGCACCGCCCGTCACAGATAATCGGTCTGAGTCCATCAGGATTGGGGGGATTGCCGACACCATCATTCCAGTCACGGCTGAATGGCAGGAACACGGGAGCAGAAATTCGCTTCGGATTCATCTGCGGCAAGGTGGACAACGCAACGTCCGGGATCGAACAGCTTTCATGCGGATTGTGGTAACGGGCGGACTGCATGCCGCATCCGAATGCGAATGGCATTCGGATATCGATGATGCGGCTGCCTATCGGGACAATCCGGAATCCTGCGTCAGGGATTGTCCGGATTGCCGATGCGGGCCAGCAATGCCTCGGCCCGATCACAATCCATGATCCAGTCCGCGACCTCCATCAGGCCTGCCGGATCCTGAACACCGCGCAGGAAAATGGATAGCTGCCCGGCAACCGATGCATCGAACTTGCGTTCCGCCAGGCGCAGGATCAATGTCCGTTCATGTTCCATGCCCTGCTGCATGCCTTTTCGTTCTCCCCGCTCAATCCCCTGCTGCATCCAGGTTTGTGCCAAGGTAGTCATCATCGTTTCTCCCACCGGCGCAGGCAACGCCCGGTTCAGCGCTTCCCGCAGTAAAGGTTCTTCCAGATGCCCGCTCGCCTGCACCAGATACTGCAGCACCGCAGACAGCAAACCGTGTACTTCCCTGTGACCAAGGTCCAGCCGTCGAAACTGCGACAGTATGCCCGCCAGGCGCTCGGACAACCGTTCATCACGACTGTATCTTAGCACATGCAGCACAATTTCCAGTTCGGGGTTGCTTTCAATCCGCTCAAGACGCTCTGCGTTGAGCATGTGCCGACCGTATCGAAAATCAACCGCGTACCCTGCCACGCCGCCCGCATCATCAAACAGCTCCCCGAATGCCGGAATCTCCCACTCCCGCTCGCCCTGGTACAGCACCATCGGTATCACCGCCGGCAGCGGCGGAGACTTCAGACGTCTCCGTTCTCGCTCCCACAGACGCACCACAT
>JAJDVC010000079.1 GCA_022826305.1 Gammaproteobacteria bacterium
GGCCCGGGAGCAGGCGGGCGGTTCGAAACACCTGTGGGAGCGATTGCGCGGTCTGTTCACGGAGTTCCATATCCGGGACCGGGAAACGCTGTTCCGGGCGATCGCGTTCGATCACCGCAAGACCGAACTGGCGCCCTTCGACACCTCCTGACCCGGCGGCCATGACCGAATGTGCAACGGGCCGGTTCTTCGGGGAATCATGTGGCCGGCAGACAATCTGGTGCCCGCCCGGGGGCCTCCCCGCATGTCCGTGGAAACGGCGCTCAAGCCACCGGATTCGCCAAATCCGGTTCGTGATATGATTAGCGGGAATTGCTTGGAAAAGTGCGAATATGGGATGGAAAATCCCGGATATGGTGTATGGAATCCCGTCCTGAAAACAACGTCCGGAAAACAGTAGAGGATCGATGAGACTCCTGCCACGAATCCCACGCAGTTTGAAAATGGAAACAGGCTATGCCCGGATATCCACGTCGGATCGGGACCTGGCGCCGCAGGTCAATGCGCCGACGACCGCTGGCTGCGAAACCATCTTCCGGGAGACTGTCGGCGGCAGGCGCCAGGCCCGTGCGGCACGGGAGTCCTGCAACCGCGCACTGCGGGCGGGAGATACCCTGATCATATGGCGCCTGGATCGTACCGGCAGGCCACTCGGGACGCTGATTGAAATCCTGCAGGACCTGAGCAACCGTTCTGTCGAACTCGTATCCAGGTATCCTTCCGGCGGCCTGGCCCACGTTGCCTGCATGCTTTCAGGCAGGCAACGGCAGATGACCACGACCGGACACGCATGATGACAGGATTATCGGAGACAGCTCGATGAAACTCAAGGACCTGGAAACCTGGACTGTCGTCCCACCGGAGGGAATCGGTGGTTCCTTCTGGATCATTGTCCGCATCACTACCGATAACGGCATTCAGGGCGTGGGAGAGTGCTACGGCATCCCGGTTTCCGGAA
Organism: Gammaproteobacteria bacterium; assembly: GCA_022826305.1. Classification (GTDB taxonomy): domain Bacteria; phylum Pseudomonadota; class Gammaproteobacteria; order Arenicellales; family Poriferihabitantaceae; genus Poriferihabitans. The sequence continues at coordinate 959 of JAJDVC010000079.1, forward strand.
ACATAGCCTGCGGGATGGTGGAGGACACCTTTGAACGGTTCCTGTACGGAGAGAGCCCGCATCATGTCGAAACACTGTTCCGCAAGGTCTACTCCGCAGGTTTCACACAACGACCGGATATCAGCATGATGGGGGTTTTCAGCGGCATGGAAATTGCCATCTGGGACATACTCGGCAAGGCGCTGAATCAGCCGGTCTACAACCTGATCGGCGGACGATTCCATGAAAGGCTGAGAACCTACACGTATCTTTACCCGCAAGCTGTTGATGAAAAAGGAAATCCGGCCGGGGGAAGCAGGGATGTCTACCATGATGGCGATGCTGCGGCAGAACGTGCACTGGATTATCTGGACATGGGGTTCACGGCCATCAAGCAGGACCCTGCGGGCCCATACAGCTTCCAGGGGGGGCGCGAGCTCTCGCTGCATGAACTGGCACGCTCCGAATACAGTATCAGGCGCATGCGTGAAGCCGTAGGCGACAGGGCCGACATCCTGATCGGCACCCACGGACAAATGACCACCTCATCGGCAATCCGTCTGGCCAGGCGACTGGAACCGTTTGATCCGCTGTGGTTCGAGGAGCCCTGTCCTCCCGATCAGGAAGAGGCTTTCGCCCGGATCACGCACTCGACCTCGATCCCTGTCGCCACCGGGGAACGTCTGACCACCAAGCAGGAATTCCATCGATGCCTCAAGGCAGGGGTTTCCATTGTGCAGCCGGATGTCGGGCGTAGCGGCGGGATCTGGGAAACCAAGAAGATCGCCGTGCTGTGCGAACTCTTCAACGCCCAGATAGCCCCCCACATCTACTGCGGCCCCATTGCACATGCGGCGGCTGCGCACGTATCGTTCAGCAGTCCGGCTTTCCTGATCCTCGAGACCATACGCTCTGACTTTCACGACAGCATGCTGACCAGGAAACTGACCTGGGAAAACGGCTACCTGCTCGCTCCTGCCGAACCGGGCCTCGGCATCGAGCTGGATGAGCAGGCGATTTCGGAAACTCCCTATGTCCCCGGCGGCCGACTGCATCTTGAAATGTGCAATACTCCGCTTCCCTCGGACAACTCAAGCATCATTACGGAACTGGAGTAACTCCTCCGGTCGTCCGTTCTGCGGCAAGGCATGCCGTTCAGGCGTTCCGATACCGCGAAAGAATCAGGTCGGCTCCCTTTTCCCCGATCATGATCGCAGGAACATTCGTATTACCGGAAATGATGCAGGGAAATACCGAGGCGTCAGCGACCCGGATATTGCTCAGGCCATGAACCTCAAGTTCGGGATTCACGACAGCCCGGGAAGAGTCGTTACCCATCCTGCAGGTGCCGACAGGATGAAACACGGTATCTCCGCGATTGCGCAGATCCTCTACCAGCGCCTCATCGCTGACCACTTCCGGACCAGGCAGCAGTTCCTCTTCGATAATCGACCGCATGACCGGAGTCCCGGCAATCCGGCGAATCAGTTTCACGCCTTCAAGCAGTTCTTCAACATCCGCTTCTGCAGACAGGTAATTCGGCATGATGCCGGGAGACGCCCCGGGATCGGAAGATTGAATACGAACCCAGCCGCGACTGACCGGACGACATTGTGATATGCCGATGCTGAATGCGGGCATACGGTCGAGCCGTATCATCGGGCGACTGCCTTTCGGCGCCCCCATGTAGCTTGTGGGCTGGAAGTAAAGCTGTATGTTCGGCCTTGACCGATGCATGCCGGATCTGGCGAATCCGCCGGAATGATTCACACTGATACTCAATGGCCCCGCCCTTGAAAACAGGTACTGGATGCCCGCTCCAATGCAGCCGAAAATGGAGTTGAACCGGTTGTTGAGCGTGGGGATGCGACTACGGAAAAAATAGTCGACACCAAGATGGTCCTGCATGTTGTCTCCCACCATCGGAGAATGATGCACGGTCCTGATTTCCAGGCTCTTCAGAAACCGGCTGTCCCCCACCCCGGATCTCTGCAGAAGCATCGGCGAGTTGATTGCGCCCCCGCATACGATCACCTCCAGTCCGGCCGATGCCTGTTGCAAGGTCCCGTGCGACCGAAATTCGACACCGCGACAGGCAATACCTTCAAAAATCAGCCGGGTTGCCAGCGCCCGGGTCCTGATGACCAGATTTTTCCTCCTTCGCGCCGGATCGAGATATGCAGTTGCAGCGGATATCCGCCTTCCCCGACGCGTGTTTATCTGGTAGTAGTTGACCCCTTCCTGTGATCCCGCATTGAAATCCTCATTGAACCTGATACCCGCTTCCAGGCAACCCTCAAGAAAGAACCGGTTCGTCCGATGCGCCTCCCGCGCAATGCGTGTGACGGGAATCGGCCCCGAGCGCCCCCGATCGGGGTGCCCGGAGAACGCCGCATCTTCCAGTTTTCGAAAATACGGCAGCACATCCTTCCAGGACCACCCATCCGCTCCCATCCTCTGCCAGTCGTCGTAATCCTCGTGCTGCCCCCGCATGAAAACCATTGCATTGATGGAACTCGATCCTCCAAGTACCCGACCTCGGGGCCAGTAACTGGTTCTGTGGTTTATTCCCGGATCCGGCAGGGTCCGGTACATCCAGTTGATCCGTCGGTCGTAATGGGTCTTGGCATAGCCGACAGGCAGGTGAATCCACGGGCTCCAATCCCGCGGTCCCGCTTCAAGAAGCAGAACCCGGTACCGGCCACATCCGGTCAGCCTGTCAGCCAGAACACATCCCGATGATCCGGCCCCTATTACGATAAAGTCGAATTCCATTGTAATGGCATGGTGGTCAGTGCACGGTAGCCGGGTCAGTATCGCAAATATCCACGACAAACGTCCCGGGCATCGAATCCGCACCGGTTCGCTGTCCAGAACCGGAATCGCCGTACCAGCAGTCCTGCCGCATCACGCCCGGTACCGGCGGGTACGGGCCGACACGTCGTGGACAGTCAGGAATGTAGCGCACCAGACATTCATATCCAACCGATTTTTCAATTCCCGGCATCTTTCGCCTGCGTGATTCGATCGACCTGAACAAACCGGAAGAAATGCGAGGCCGGGAGAAATGCACGACGGGGCGGAAGTGCAGGATAACCGTCGAAAGCACGGGATGAACAGTCATCAAATGATTTGACAATACCGTTTCGCTATGGAAAATAGGTTGTTGTACGAGCCGTGGCGAATCCTGTTCTGCATAGCATCTTGTACAGACATATGTTCTCGTTCACACAGTCACTGATCTCCCGATGAACAACAAGACACAGGAATCCGACGCCATGGGCGGCCGGGTCGAACCATCGGTCTGGCATGCACTTCCATATTTCTTGCCACTTGCCGTGTTTCCGCCTGTCATCATCGCTGCGATGCATGGCAGCTGGTGGATAGCCGGACCGTTTATCTATTTTCTGGCTGCGAACAGCTTCGGCATCGAACCGCGAAACCTGGATCTGGGCAAGACACGCGAGAACCAGCTGTTCCCGTACAAGCTGGCCTGCTGGCTGTGGGCGATCCTGTGGCCGATAACATTCGTGTTTGTGTTCAGCCAGATTTTTGTGGCCGGGCATCTCGATACCTGGGAAGTCCTGTTGATGTGGGTGATTCTGGCCGGGACAGCCCAGACAGTCTTCACGGTCGGACATGAACTGATCCATCGGCGTCGGCCATGGGAGCGCTGTCTCGGCGAATTTCTGCTGGCTTCCGTCTCCTGTCCGCACCATGCCACCGAGCATGTCTACATTCACCACCCCCTGGTGTGCACGCCCATGGATGCAGGTTCCGCTCCAAAGGGTCTGGGCTTCTGGAGATATCTTTTCCGGAATGGCGTCAGCAGCCTTGTCGAATCATGGCGTGTTGAGCACAAGCGACTGGCGCGCCGACGCCTCCCGGCCTGGCACTATTCGAATCCGTTCTGGCGTTACCTGGCCGAAACCGTTGCATGGTACGTACTGATCTACCTGATGGGAGGTCCCTGGGCAGTTCTTGCCTTCATCATCCTGTGCATCTGCGTAATTGTCCCGATGAGGATAGGCAACTACGTCCAGCACTATGGATTACAACGCATCCGACTGCCAGGCGGTCGATATGAAGAGGTACAACCCCGACACGTCTGGAGCACCGGTTACAGGCCTGGCAACTGGTTCGGTTTCAACATCCAGCGACACGCCGATCACCATGCGCATGCAAATCGTCGTTACCCGGTGTTGCAGCACCATGGAGAGGACGCCTCTCCGGAACTGCCTGGAAGCTACGCAAAACTGTGCGGCCTGGCCCTGTCTCCCCGGCGCTGGTTCCAGGTCATGGATCCGCTGGTAGACCGCTGGCGTGAAAGGTTCTATCCGCAAATCGACGACTGGAGAATTTATGACAGCCCGGCGTTCTTCGCCCGGCCCGAGGCATTCGAGGCCATCGCCAATATCCTGGATACCTCCAGGTTCTGCGCCGGATGGATAAACCGTGAACCGAAGCTGCTCGACACACTCCATCACCGGGAATTCACCGATCTGGACCTGCCGGCCGGTTTTGGTCCGGACCCCCAATCCGAGGCAATCGCCCGTCGTGGTCTTGCGCGTCTTTACTGGACAAGGGAACTCGGGGTTTCCGAAATGAGGGAGCAGCTTATCGACTTCTTCCCCTCTCGACACAGCAGGGAGGCCGCAGAGGTTGCAAGAGAGTGGTCAAACGAGAAGGTCTTCCAGATCGTCATGCATGTGATACGCGGCAACCTGACGCCGGTTGAAGCGGGAGTGGCACTGTCGAACGTCGCCGAAACATCGATCACGACGGCATTGTCTGCCGTTGAGGAGGATTATTGCGACTGGCACCCCGTGATCGCGGGAGGTGGCATAGGCATATTCCCTCCGACCGTGATTCAGCCCATGCCCGCGACCAATGCGGAGGGCGGCGTCACGGTAGTTGTGCTGGGCGAGCTGTCAGGTTCGGAAGCGGCGCCCGGGAGCGAACTTCACCTCCTTTGCGTTTACGAGGGCAGCTCCAGCACGCATTACGAAACCCTGTGCCGACATATCCTCCAGGCACTTCATACGCTGTCGCGCGACAATCTCCTGCTTGCAGGCAATCTGGTCGGCAGGAAACACCGCTCGGTCTTTTCCCTGGGTGAATTCAGGGAGTACTACAGGAAGGAGGAGCATGCCGCAGAACTGTTGAAACTGACCCGTGCACGATGCATCTCCACGCATGATGACATCGGCATCGGAAAACGTTTTGATGAGGCCCGACGGGAAGTGCTGGCCAGTGGCGCCGCCCATGAAGCGCTGATTCGCCAATTGGAGGAACCCGGAAATCCGGTGGAGCCGGGCCTCCTTGATATCCGGAACATGCGTGGTGGACTGCGGGACATCGATCGCGCCGTCCGACGTCTGCAACTTGTCCATCTCAGGGAAAGGCCGGACATGCTCGCTGTCGAAACGACATCCGTTCTCCAGGCAGCCAGCACGGGCGGCATCATCCCTGACAACATTGCAGAACAGTTGTCCGGGGCCATGAAATTATGGCGAAATCTGGAAGGAATCCTGAATCTGGTCGGCAAGGAGGAATTCACGGTCGAAACCGCCACTGCGGAAACCAGGGCAGCCATACTGCAATCCTGCGAAGCGGAGGATATTGATTCGCTGATCACGCTGGTCAGGGATACTGCAGCACGTACCGCCCAGACCCTTGACGGCATCTCCTGAGACCGCATAACAGGCACAACCCGGAATCGGGCAGGCATGCGTTACCGCATGGTTGTCCACCCCGTGGCCGCAAATGGCTGCCCCGGGACACGACAAGAAACTAGGTACTGTCGTCACAAGTCAAGGGATTCATGGTATGATGTAGTGAAGCAATTTTCCGGAGATTCCGGGATGACCGAAGCGCACCACAGACATGATCTTTCGGACCAGACATGGTCCCTGCTGGAACCCCATCTGCCGGGGCGCCGGGGCCGCTGGGGCGGGGTGGCCCGGGACAACCGGCGTTTTCTCGATGCGGTGCTGTGGATCCT
>JAJDVC010000204.1 GCA_022826305.1 Gammaproteobacteria bacterium
ACCCTGATGTTGTCGGGGCGCTCCTCCTTCTTGCCGCATTCGTCTGCAGGAGACAGAGGCGCTTTGCCGTTGCCAGCACGCTTGCAGGGCTGGCCTGCTGTACAAAGATATTCGCGGTCCTTGCCCTGCCCTACTTCCTGCTCCGGAAGGATTGGAGAGTCTGGGCAGCCGCAGTGCTGCCTGCCCTGACTGTCTACCTGCCATTTCTGATTCAGGGTAGTACACACCTTCCCGTACTTGGAACATTCGCGCGTTACTGGGAGTTCAACGCACTGGGATACGGGCTGATGCAGAAACTGTTGCCTGATCTGCTTGTACGGCCAGTCTGCCTGACGCTGTTCGTATGCTGGTGGATTCGTTACCTGTCCAGATGCCCTGCGAGAATGGATGGGCATTCCATTCCGCGCATGGACTGGATATTCGGAATGTTTTTCGTGTTAAGCCCGGTAGTCAATCCCTGGTACCTGATCTGGATACTTCCCTATGCAGTGCTGTACCCCAGCTACTGGGCATGGTCCGCTTCCGCCGTGGTTTCATTGTCCTATGTGACAGGACTCAACATCCCCGACTACGATCTGGCTCCTTATGAAATCCATGTGTACGCCAGAATCGCCGAGTATCTGGTCATGATGCTTGCCCTGATACTTGATTTCAAGGCCGGAAGGCTTGCTTTTCGTGCCCACGGAAGGACCAGCGTGAAAAAATCAGCCTGATTGTCCAGAACAATATCCCGTAACCGGCCGTTAATGCACCGATCAGCGTGCCGGAAATTTTCGATACCCCGATACGCTGTCGATAACGCACCGGCATCTGCAGTATCCGAATCCCGTCCAGGGCAGCACGAATCTGCATCTCCGCAGTCCATCCGTAGCTCTTGTCGTGCATGTCAAGCCGTTCCAGGCAATCTCTTCTGATGCATCTCATCGGACCCAGGTCAAAGTAGCGGAACCCGTACAATAGCCAGATCAACTGACAGGCCACGCCGTTCCCCCACCGTTGATACCACTGCAGGGCGCTTGCCCGGCCACTCTGGAACACGCATCGGTAGCCCATGCAGAAATCACAACGGCCTTCGGCGACCGACTCCAGCAGGGGTAGCAGGTCCTCTGGATAATCACTGTAATCCCCATCCATAAATGCCAGAATATCCGCATCGGCCGCTACGGACACTCCTGCCTGACAGGCATTCCCATACCCTTTTTCCGGTACCGATATCACGTCAGCACCCGCTTCCAGGGCCTTGGTGCGGGTCTGATCCATGGAACCGTTGTCTGCGACCAGCACCCTGTCAACACATTCCGGAATATCGCGTATGACCCGACCTATGGACCCCTCTTCATTCAGCGCCGGTATGATGACCGTGATAGATCGACAATTCAGCAACAGATTACTCGTTCAGGTCCCAGTCGTATCGATAGCGATCGATACTCTCAAACCCTTGAAGCTGTGCGGCCAGGTCAGGCTCGGCATGGTCAGCAAGATGCCTGATGATTGCCTTGTCACTGCTCCCGAAATCTTCCGCATACCAATCATAAATACTGGACAAAACCAGTTCGCCCTCGATGACCTCGACCCCCCTGTAACTGTTGATGTACTCCTCGGCCGCCGTTTCCAGCATGACCTCAAGATTCGATGCAGTAAATGCCTGTACCTGCAGATTGGGGCAGCTGATGGATGCACAATTTACCGCATAATGGATCCGGCTGTCCCGGAATCCGGGCCTGAGAATTCCATGCTCTATGTCATCCAGGCTCAGACCAAACCCTTCTACCGTCACCAACCGCTCTTTCCAGGGTCCACGACTCAGGAGGCTGTATGAGATATCCCGGATGCTTTCCAGCGGATAGTGATCAAGAATCACCTGTACCGTCAGCGCATTATACAGATTGATCCAGTAGGCAAACTGCTGTTCGGCGGCAAGCCCCGTCACCTGAAGGGACTGCAGATAGTCAAGATAGTCGGACAATCGGTCTGCGTCATTGTCCGTGACAGCCGAATAGCGGAACAGGTTCAGCCCATTCTGCTTGAGAATATACTTCGCGAGCAACCTGCTCCAGGGTGCATGGTCCACTTCACTCGCTTCATGTGCGGCAGCCGCCGAGAAATACCGTGACAGTTCCGTATCTTCACTCCCATACACCGCACAACCGACAGGCAGGCAAGATATCGCCAGAAGCGCGAAGACCCGCCTGATTTGAAAAACTGACATCATGATACAGTCAATGGCGGTTTCAGAAAGATTATCCCGGTTGATATACAGGGAAATATCTGCGTTCCCCTTTGCAAGAGAAAATTATACACTACGCATGAAATCGGGGTGTAGCTCAGCCTGGTAGAGCACTGCCTTCGGGAGGCAGGGGCCGGAGGTTCAAATCCTCTCACCCCGACCAGTCGTTCAAGGGCATTGCAGTCCTGTACTGAACAGGTCCAGTTCTGTCCGGTCGAGACAGATGTGCTGGCTGGAATTATGCCGAACCATGCACGGGTGCTCTGCGGCCAGATTAGTAGTGACCATGTGGAGACATGCCCCGAACAAACTCCCGGGTATACCCTGTTGCCTCGCGATCAACCAGGTTCCGGTTCCAGTTCCGATCTCACTCCTGCCCATCGGAATCTCCGCCAGCACTGTCTTTTCGGGACTTGAACCAGTCAAGCGGATAACCTTTCTCGGACAGTGCCTCATACAGAGCCGATTTGCTGTATCCATCAATGATCTTGTCTCCAATGATGACCGTGGGCACCAGAAGTTCCCCTGATCGTTCCTTGAGTTCCTGTTGCACCGCCGGATCCTCGTGAACCTCCTTCTCGGTAAAGGGAACCGACAAGGACTCCAGATATAGTCGGGTCAGATCGCAGACCTCACATTCCGGTATCGAATACAGGGATATCGGACTGGATGCAACTGCGGCATCCAGGCGGGCATCAGCATCCTGCTCCTCGGCATTGACCCCTGCTTTCCTCTCGGTGTCGTACTCCCTCTCTTCATAGTCGACCTCTTCCGGCGGCGGGAAGTCCTGATACCTGATGTTGCCGTCGTCATCCACCCACTTGTAGACCTGCGCATCGACGCACGTAACCGCAAGGCCAAAAGATATCACCGGCATCAGAAAAGCGGATTTCACATATCGTGCAAATACCTTCATGAGGTTCTTTCCCGAAAGGGTCTGGTCTTGGGGTATCGTAGCAGATTCCAGTATCGTCAGAGAGCACTGCTCAATCCGGATACTCGCAATAGTGCGTCTATCTCGGGTTTTCTGCCCCGAAAGTCAACAAATGCCTCCATCGGGTCCCTTGACCCGCCCGTTTCAAGAATCTTGTGCAGAAATGCATGTCCGGTCTCGTTATTCAACACGCCAGTCTCCTCGAAAAGGCCGAAAGCATCGGCGGCAAGTACTTCCGCCCATTTATAGCTGTAGTATCCGGCAGCATATCCTCCTGAAAAAACATGGCTGAAGCCATTTTCGAAACGATTGAAAGCCGGAGGAAACATGACCGCCACCCGTTTTCTCACTGCGGCAAGAATTTCCCTGACCTTTTCAATCGATTCGCCGGATCCGGATATCCGGTGAAGTTCCAGGTCGAAAAGTGCAAATTCGACCTGGCGCAACATGCTCATGCCCGAGTCAAGATTCCTGCTTGCCCTGATCTTGTCAAGCAGAGCATCCGGAATCGGTTCTCCGGTCTGGCAGTGTCCCGAGATCAGGTCAAGCGCCTGCCGGTTCCAGCACCAATTCTCAAGCAACTGGCTTGGAAACTCCACCGCATCCCACGGAACCCCGTTGATTCCCGCAACCTGCGGAACTGCCATTCGGGTCATCAGATGATGCAGCCCGTGGCCGCATTCATGAAACAGCGTCACCACATCGTCATGGTCCAGCAAGGCAGGTTGCCCGTCCAGTGGACGGGGCAAATTGCAGACCAGACAGGCAATCGGCAGCCGATCAATGGATCCTGTACTCATCCGCCCCTGAAAATCGGCCATCCAGGCTCCGCCAGACTTGTGTGGCCGGGCATACAGGTCCATATAGCAGTATCCCCGGAGGTGTCCGCTACCGTCGGAGACCGAAAAGAAGCGGACATCGTCTTCCCATATCTGTTCTGTCCTTTCCTGCCTGATGGTTATACCGAACAGTTTCCGCAACAGGACAAAGAGTCCGCTCAGGACTTTTTCCAGGGGGAAATATGTCCGGACCTCCTCTGCAGTATAGGCAAATCGACTCTCCCTGTATTTTTCCCTGACCCACGCATA
>JAJDVC010000206.1 GCA_022826305.1 Gammaproteobacteria bacterium
GGCGGACATCGATTTCGCGGTGTCCATCTGCTTCGAGGATGCCTTCCCCGCTGAAATCAGGAACCAGGTCGCCCTGGCCGGCGCCCTCGTCAACGTCAGCGAGGACATCTGGTTCGGCGATTCATTCGCGCCCCATCAGCGGTTGCAGATGGCGCGCTTCAGGGCGCGCGAAAGCGAGCGCCCCATGATTCGCGCATCCAACAATGGCCTGTCGTCGCTGATCGACTGGAGAGGGCGCATTCACCGCTACGCGGGACAGTTTGTCAGCGATGTCGTCACCGGAGAGGTACAGCCCCGCACTGGCGTGACCCCGTACATCGCGTTCGGCGATACGCCGGTGCTGACGCTTGCCGGCGTACTGCTGGCCCTGGGGGCGATTTTTTCAGGCGCCGGTCACGGTGGCAGGAAGTGGGGGCGGGCGTCCGCTGCCCTGAAAACGGGAAGCGGTTAATGCTATCATTCAGCCTTCCGGAAGCCCGTTGCCCCGGTATCGGGAAATGATTGACCAACAAGACGAACGCGAGACAATGCACATGACCGTATACTCGAACAGCTTTCCGACCCTGGCAAACGAGATGTGGAGGACCCCCTCCGTCCCGAAACGGATCGCCCTGGCCGCTTTCGGTGTCGCGCTGCTGGCATTGTCATCGAAAATACAGATTCCGTTTTATCCGGTTCCCATGACCATGCAGACCTTTGTCGTGCTGGCGCTCGGCATGGCCTATGGCTGGCGACTCGGGGGCGCGACGCTGCTTGGCTACCTGTTCTGCGGGGCCATCGGCCTGCCGGTGTTCGCAGGCACGCCGGAGAAGGGGCTGGGGTTGGCCTACATGCTGGGGCCGACCGGCGGTTATCTGTTCGGTTTCGTCCTGGCTGCCGCTGCCGTCGGGCTCCTGGCCGAGCGCGGCTGGGACCGCGGGCTGGTCACCACGTTTGTCGCGATGCTAATCGGCAACGTGATCATCTATATGCCGGGTCTGGTCTGGCTGGGAAGCGTCGTCGGCTGGGACAAGCCGGTGCTTGCATGGGGGCTGACACCGTTTGTCTGGGGCGACCTGGTGAAGATTCTTCTGGCCATGATCGTGCTTCCGGGGGCATGGAAGGCGCTGGCCCGGCGGCGTGGCCGGTAATCCATACGGACAGTTTTTGCCGGGGTGGATCTCCTGACAGGAAACCCTGCTGGCCGGGATCATCGGTGACCCATCCGGCAGGGCGCGATTCCCGGTGCTTCGAGACGCGTTGAAACCCCAGATTCATTCCTCCGGCAGTCTCGGATTCGACCGCTCCGCGCTCAGCGACAATGCGCTGGGCGTCGTCAGGATCCTGCAGGAAAACGGTTATGACGGATACCTGGTGGGTGGATGTGTCCGGGATCTTGCGATGGGTCATCAGCCCAAGGACTTCGATGTGACCACCAATGCACATCCTCAGGTGCTTTCCGGTCTGTTCAGGAATTCGCGCGCGGTCGGTCGACGCTTCAGGATCGTCCATGTGATTTTCGGCTACGGCAGAAAGCGGGAGATCGTCGAGGTGAGCACCTACCGCACGGGAAACCGGGACGAGGGGAAGCAGGACGCGCCGACCGGCCACAGATCGTCCCGCACGGGAAGGATTCTTTCCGACAATGTTTACGGCATGCATCCGGCGGAAGACGCCCTGCGTCGGGATTTCTCCATGAATGCGCTGTATTACGATCCTTGTCGGGAACAGGTATTCGACTATGTGGGCGGTCTCGAGGCAATCCGGGCTGGCAGGCTGGAGATGATAGGAGACGTGGATGCCCGCTACGCCGGGGATCCGGTCAGGATGATCCGCGCCATACGGTTTGCGGCCAAGCTGGACCTTGATGTCGATCCGGCGATCTGCGAGGGAATCCTTCGTAATGCCGCGCTTCTGAAGGAGGTTTCCGCACCCAGGTTGCTTGACGAAATCGTGAAGCTGTTTCATCAGGGGGTAGCCGCAGAGTGCTGGCAAAGATTTTCCCGCACGCCCATGAAGGATGTCCTGTTTCCCGGAGCACCCGGGGGTGCCGGTTCCGAGGTGCTTGTCCGGATGGCCATGGAAAACACGGACCGGCGCATCAGCCAGGGATTGCCCGCAAGTCCGGGATTCCTGTTTGCCGTGATCCTGTGGCAGGGCTACCGCGACAGGCTGGCCAGGCAGCTGGAATGCGGAACCAGGCCCCACGAGGCACATCGCCTGTCTGCAGAGTCGGTTATCGCGATCCAGTCGAAAGTTGTCTCGTTGCCCTGGCGGATACGCCAGTTCATCGACGGGGTCTGGAACCTGCAGCCCCGACTGGAAAGGCGTATTCCGTCGAGAATCGGCCGGCTGATGTCCGACCGGTATTTCCGGGCCGCCTATGACTTTCTGGAGCTTCGGACGAGTGCCGGGGAACTGGAGGACTCCCTCGCCAGGTGGTGGAGACGGGTACAGCAGGTGGATGGAAGGAAAAGGAAGCGCCTGATCGAGGACCTCCCGAGCGGCCCGGCCCGGTCGGGCAGACGCTCACGCCATGTCGGCGGCAGGAAGAAACCGGCGAACGGGGCTGAAGGCCGGGGGTTCCGGTCGTGACCGATCTTCTTGTGGTTCATCCGGCCACGCCTCATCGCCGACAGCTGGATCGTGCCGTGGATTGCATAAGGGGCGGCGGAGTGATCGCCTATCCCACGGATTCCAGTTATGCATTGGGTTGCGCGATCGGAAACAAGACCGCCATGGACCGTATCCGGAAAATACGCAGGGTGGGCAATGAGCACAATTTTACCCTGGTTTGCAGGGATCTGTCGGAACTCAGCCTGTATTCCAGGGTTGACAATCATGTCTACCGGCTGCTGAAACGCTTTACACCGGGTCCCTACACATTTATCCTCCCGGCTACCCGGGAAGTTCCGAGGAGACTCCAGAATCCGAAACGCAAGACCATCGGTCTGCGTGTGCCGGCTTATCCGATCGTGTCGATGCTCCTGGAAATTCTCCGCGAACCGATCATGAGTTCGACGCTGATTCTTCCCGGGGAGGAGTTGCCGTTGAACGACGCACATGAGATCTGTAGCCGTCTCAAGGGTTCGGTGGATCTGGTGCTGGATGGCGGGCCGTGTGAAATGGCGCCGACGTCCGTCATAGAGTTTGTGGAAAGCATGGCGCGTATTGCCCGGTACGGCAGGGGCGATGTCAGCGCCTTTGACACCAGATGACGGGAAGGGCCGCATGATGCAACGATGAAGCAGGACATGTCCTCAGCGACAGAAGAAAACAGGCGGGTGCTCTCGGGCATGCGTCCGACGGGAAAGCTTCACCTGGGCCACTACCACGGCGTACTGAAGAACTGGGTCGGCATGCAGGGGCAGTATGAGTGCTTCTACTTCGTTGCGGACTGGCATGCCCTGACAACCCATTACGAGTCGCCGGATACTCTCGGCCGCTATGTATGGGAAATGGTCATCGACTGGCTGGCAGCCGGAGTCGATCCCGAGCACGCCACCCTGTTTGTCCAGTCGCGGGTCCCCGAGCATGCGGAGTTGCATCTGCTGCTTTCGATGGTGACGCCGCTCGGCTGGCTGGAGCGCGTACCGAGCTTCAAGGACCAGCAGCAGCGAATCCGGGACCGGGATCTTTCCACCTACGGTTTTCTCGGCTATCCCCTGTTGCAGGCCGCGGACATCCTGATGTACCGGGCGGCCCATGTTCCGGTTGGGGAAGACCAGGTTCCCCATGTGGAACTGACGCGGGAGATCGCCCGCAGGTTCAACTTCCATTTTGGTCGGGACGCGAACTTCGAAAAGGACGCTGAGCAGTCGCTGGAGCGGATGGGCAAGCAGGCGGCTGGAACATTCAGGCGCCTGAAGCAGGCGCTCGGCGAAACGGGTGACCGGTCGGTGCATGATCGGGCACTGGAACTGATACAGGACCAGCAGAGCCTCTCGACGGATCAGAAGCAGCAACTGATGGGCTATCTGGAGGGCAGGGGGAAAGCCATTCTGCCGGAACCGGAGGCCCTGTTGACCGAGGCTGCCAGGCTACCTGGCCTGGATGGTCAGAAAATGTCCAAGTCCTATGATAACATCATCGCCATGCGTGATGATCCAGGACGAGTGGAGCAGGTGGTGCGGGTCATGCCGACCGATCCGGCGCGGGTGCGGCTTTCGGACCCGGGAGAGCCGGACAAATGCCCGGTATGGCCTCTGCACAGGATCTATTCCGACGATGAGACCAGACAGTGGGTGCAGACGGGCTGCCGCTCGGCCGCCTTCGGTTGCCTGGAGTGCAAGAAACCCCTGATCAGGAGCCTGCTGAGGGAACAGGAGGAGATCATGCAGCGGGCTGGCCCCTATGAGCGGAACGGGAATCTGGTCCGGGAGGTTGTCGAGCAGGGTATCGCGAATGCCCGCAAGGCGGCGCAGGAAACGCTCGAGGTGGTCCGTGATGCCGTCGGCACCCGCTACCTGTAGCGGCTGAAGATGGGCATGGGGGGAAAGACACGGACCGGCGAAGCCGTGGACGGGGTACAGGCAGAGCAGGTCAAGGCGCGGGCCCGGGTGGACGGCAGGACGCTGAAAAGCTGGCCCAGGGATCTGTATATCCCGCCGGATGCGCTTGAGGTGTTTCTGGAAAGGTTCCAGGGGCCGCTGGACCTGCTCCTGTATCTCATCCGGCGTCAGAACATCGAAATTCTCGACATTCCGGTAGCAAGGATCACCCGCCAGTACATGGAGTATGTTGAATTGATGCGCCAGTTCAAGCTTGACCTGGCTTCCGAGTATCTCGTCATGGCCGCCATGCTGGCGGAAATCAAGTCGAGAATGCTGTTGCCGAGACCCGCGATCATGGATGACGAAGCGGAGGAGGACCCCAGGGCCGAACTGGTCAGACGGTTGCAGGAATACGAACGGTTCAACAAGGCAAGCCAGGATCTTGATGCGGTGCCCAGGGTTGAACGCGATCTGTATCTGGTGAGCGCATCGATCGTGGACCAGTCGGTCGTCGAGGTCCAGGACCATGCGACGATGGACGATCTTGTTGCAGCCTTCCGGAACGTCATGGAGCGGTCCGGGCTGCATCGTTCGTTCTCGATCGACCGGGAGGAACTCAGTGTCCGGGAAAAGATGACCGGAATTCTGGGCCGTATCCGTGATGCGGAATCCCTCAGGTTCGAGGAACTGTTCGATCCGCGGGAGGGCAGGGCCGGCATTGTCGTGAACTTCATGGCTGTTCTCGAACTTGTCCGGGACAGCCTCGTATCCGTTTTCCAGAATGAACCGTTTGCCCCGATCCACCTTGGCCAGTCGGGAAAATCCCGGTCCGGGGATACGGCATCCATGTCGGAACGGGACTGAGCCGGCATGCGCGAAATGCCGACGGAGGACGACGCAGTGGAGCATGCGGATCTCGAGCACATCATCGAGGCGCTGCTCATGGTCTCCGACGTGCCGCTCAGTATCTCGAAGATTCAGGGCGCCTTTGAACCGGGAACCGCGCCTGATCCAGGTGTGATACGTGAAGCCATCCGGCGCCTGAACGACCAGTGCCAAAACCGCAGTATAGAAATCCGCAAGATAGGCAGCGGATACCGGTTCCAGACCAGGCAGACCTACGTGCAATGGATACGCAGGCTGTATGCTGGCCGCGCGCCGCGCATTTCCCGCGCACAGCTTGAAACGCTTGCCATCATTGCTTACCGGCAACCGGTGACGCGCGGCGATATCGAGGCGATCCGGGGCGTGTCGGTAAGCAGTGAAATCCTCCAGCGACTGTTCGAGCGCGGATGGGTGAGGCAGGTGGGAGTTCGTGAGGTTCCCGGACGCCCAGCCCTGCTGGGCACGACCGGCGAGTTTCTGGCCTATTTCAACCTGGAGTCCCTGGCGGACCTGCCGCCGTTGATGGAGCAACGCAATTTCGAGGATATCGCGCACGATCTCGATATCGCGCTGCCGCCGGATGTCCTGCTGGCACTGGATGGTTCGGCCGAAGAGGCGCAAACCGATCTGTTCGGAAACAGGGGGATGGAACCCGGCCCGGGTGACGGCCTGGACGAGCATGCATCGCTCAAGGATATCATCCGTGAGGATCTGTCCGGCGAAGGCGGCTTCGGGGAGTAACCCCTGACCCCGGCGCAGCTTGTCTTCGGATCGTTCAAGAGGCGAACGCCTGCACAAGGTTCTGCCGGGAATCGGAATCGGTTCCCGACGCAAGGTGGAGGACTGGATCGCAAAAGGCAGGATAACCGTGGACGGGAAGGTGGCGCGTCCCGGCGAGCGGGTGCGTGCACACAGCAGGATCCGTATTGATGGCAAACCGGTGCGAGGTCTGGGAAAGCGGTTTTCCGGGACCGGCGCCAGGGTGCTCCTGTACAACAAGCCGGAAGGGGAAATCTGCACCCGGAACGATCCCGGGGGCCGTCGCACCGTCTTTGGCAGGCTTCCGCGAATCAGGGGGGAGCGGTGGATATCCATCGGACGGCTGGACATCAACAGCACCGGCCTGCTGCTGTTCACCAACGATGGACAGCTTGCCAATCGCCTGATGCATCCTTCAGGCGCGCTGGAACGCGAGTACCTGTGCCGGGTTTTCGGCGAAGTCAGCCGGGAGACCCTGGACAGGCTGCACAGCGGCGTGGCGGTCGACGGCCGGCCAGCCAGGTTTCACAGCGTCCGGAAATGGGAAGGGAAAGGGAAAAATGCATGGTTTTCGGTCGTGGTGCTGGAGGGGCGGTTCCGGGAGGTCCGCAGGATCTGGGAGGCAGTCGGATGCCGGGTCAGCCGTCTCAAGCGCATCCGCTACGGAAGAATCGGCCTGCCGCGTGGCCTGAAGGCGGGAAACTGGACCGAGCTTGCTCCCGATGCGATCCGGATCCTGGAAAGGAACCGGGAACGGGATGTCGTCCATGTGCCGAAACCCTGACGGGCTTCCTCCGGTTGCCGGAACCTGTGCAGCCTGTCATCCTGAAGACGGGCGCGTCAATCCGGTACGGGCACCCGTATCCTGTTACTTGTCCATGCTGTCCCGGCAGCCGGTTCTCATGCAGCGGTGGTCAAGCAGCCTGAGGAACGCACCAGTAACCTCGGAGTGGTCCGGCGACCTCAACCCGGTTCCGGTTTCTCCCGGGTAGAGTTGCTTGCGCAATGCGGTCCGGACATGTGATACGTCCAGGGAATTGACGCGGGTGTTGTAATCCTTCCACTCGGACGACAGGGTCTCGCTCAGGTTTTCGAGTGCCGCGAATGCGGCGCCCAGTGCTCCCCAGTTCGGACATCCCCTGCGGCCCGCTCGCAGAACGGAAAATATGATGGATGAATGAGCTGGTGTGTTCAGCAGGGCGGCAAGGCTGCGGGTCAGCATCACGGGGATGACGACCTGCCGTTCAAATGTCTTCTGCCAGTCCTCGGTTCTGCTGTTCACGACCGGGGCCAGCGGCGCATGCCAAAGAGCGCAGTGAACCAGCCCTTCCAGCACACCCAGGTGTTCCGCCAAACCGCTTCTCAGGTTGTCGAAATCGCCTGGTCCCGCTTCCAGCATGTCGAACTCGATCATCATCGGAACCGGATGCCCATCCCGGACGATCCGGTCGTAGGTCGCGGTCAGGTTCCTGTGCCTGCGATCCAGCATGTAGACGGTTTTCCCGGAACCGGCCACGGCAAGGCTGACGGCCCGACCCAGATCCGTACCGGCCCCGGTTACCATTACTGCACAGTTGTTGTGCCTGCTGTTTTCAAGGGATGTGGCCATTGCGAAGGAAAATTCCGGCTGGTTGCCCGGGCCCGTGCAGTTCAGCCGTCTGTTCAGGTATGCCGTATTATGCCGCAGTTGCGGCTTTTGCCGGTGATTTCAATATCGGGAACAGGTCTGTCCGCGCCATCCCGGGATACGGTTTTTGCGTGTACAATGGTCCGCTATGTCGGGCGGCAAACGCCGAAAGTCGCTTGCAGGCACGTTGCCGACCCCTGGAGGGAACATTCTTCAGTGCGTCGTGTTCCTGCGTACGGAACCGGACAGGGTTTCCCGGACCGCCGCTCAACCCTTGCAGCAATCAGCATACATGAACAACAGCAGTTCCGGAGCACCGGGGCGGGGTTTCCCGCAGGACGAATTCGAAACGAGGACGCAGGCCATGCAGCGCCGCATGCGCGAGCGCGGGGTAGATGGAATCCTGTTTACCACGGAACCTGCGGTGCGGTATTTCACCGGGTTCCATACCCAGTTCTGGGCCAGCCCCACGCGCCCGTGGTTCATCGTCCTGCCGGCGGAAGGAAAACCGGTCGCAGTCATACCCGAAATCGGCGCCAGCGGCATGCGCGACACCTGGATTGACGACGTGCGCAGCTGGCCCTCGCCCAGGCCCCATGACGACGGGGTTTCCCTGTTGCGTGAAGCGTTGTCGGAATTGCCCCGACGGTTCGGCCGGATCGGCATGAAGCTTGGCGCCCAGAGCCGGATCAGGATGCCTGTCCAGGATTTCGAACGGCTCAGGAGCGGTTTGCCCGGGATTGAATTCGTTGATGTTGCAGCGGATTTTCATGCACAGAGGATGGTCAAGTCCAGGCTGGAGATTGAAAAGATCCGTTTCATCTGTGACCTCGTATCAACCGCGTTCGAGCGGCTGCCCGGATATGCCGGCGTCGGGCAGAGGGAATCGGATATCGTCAGGCGTCTCAAGCAGGACGTGCTGGGCCTGGGGGCCGATGCGGTTCCGTATGTAATGGCGGGCTCGGGACCGGGCGGATACGACAATATCATCATGGGCCCGACCGACCACGTTATTGAATCCGGAGACCTGCTCATTATCGATACCGGGTCCGTCTACGATGGCTATTTCTGCGATTTCGACCGAAACTGGGCATTCGGCACGGCTGACGACCTGACCCGGCATGCACACGAGATAGTCTGGGATGCCACGGAGGCGGGTTTCGCTGCCGCCCGACCGGGTGCGACGACAAGCGATGTCTGGAAGGCAATGAATGCGGTTCTGGAAGCTGGCGGGAGCCTTGGAAACAATATCGGCCGGCTCGGGCATGGGCTGGGCATGGAACTGACCGAGCAGCCATCGAATACGGCCGATGACAACACCATGCTGAAACCGGGGATGGTGCTTACCCTGGAACCCGGCATGGCCTTTGCGCCGGAGCGCCAGATGGTGCACGAGGAAAATATCGTGATCACGGAAACCGGGGCCGACTGGCTGACGCGTCGCGCTCCCAGGCAACTGGTTGTTCTGGACTGACCTGCCTTGCCCGATGGCTTGTCCCGGATACGATCTGGAGAATCCTTCCGGAGATTCCCATTCTCGTGGAATGTGCGGGTTACGCTTCAGTCTGGCACAGTGGACATGAATGATGGTCATGTGTCATCAGGTTGCCTGAACTGATGAAATACGGTGTTGAGAGCATGCACACAGGGCATGCCGGCAATTCCCTCTCGGAGGGGGTCCAGGAACTATCTGTTGTATATTACGTTATCCTGCTCACTCAAATCGGGAAGGATTCAATCAGGAGAGACATGAAATGATATTCATCAAGCATCTTGCGGTTAAGGGGTTGTTGTCGTTTGCAAATGATGCGGAACCACTTGAGCTACGGCCCTTGAATGTTCTGATCGGTCCCAATGGGTCGGGAAAGTCAAATGTCATTGAGGTTCTGGAGTTGTTGCGAGCAACATACACTGACTTTGCCGCGGCTATTCGCGACGGCGGTGGAGCGTCAGAGTGGCTTTGGAAAGGCGAATCACGCGATCGAAAGGCAATAATCGACATTTGCACCGGAGATGCAGGCAGCGGCCTGACGACCCCATCTGATCGGCCTCTTCGCTACCTGCTCGAATTTACTTCAACAAGCAACAGGGTTGAGGTGCTGGATGAAGCGATTGAAGAAGCAGGTCCTGCTCCTGGACACTCTGATCCATATTTCTATTATCGCTTCCGGAAAGGGCGGCCTTTGATCAATGTCAGAGAAAGAATACTGGACACTGACGATGATTACCGCAAGGGAAGGGCTAGTAGGTCACTCAGACGGGATGACTTGCTGCCCGACCAATCCGTCATGGCGCAGCGCAAGGAACCAGACCTGTATCCGGAAATAACGTGGCTCGGCCGGGCCTTCGGGCAGATACAAACCTTTCGTGACTGGACCTTTGGCCGCTATGCCCGATTGCGACAACCGCAGCCAGCCGACCTTCCAGATAGTCCTCTTCTGCCAGACAGCAGCAATCTGGCGTTACTCCTGAACAATCTGGAGCACCATGATCCTAAACGCTTCAATGACTTGCTGAGGCGCTTCCTTCCAGGATTCGAGCGAATGTCCACTAACATTTCCGGCGGATCGGTCCAGTTCTACCTGCATGAATCCGGTTTCAGTTCTCCGGTACCCCCAACCAGGCTTTCGGATGGCACGATAAGATTCGTAGCAATCCTTGCCACCTTGCTGGCGCCTGATCCGCCACGACTGGTTTGTATCGAAGAACCGGAGCTTGGCTTGCATCCTGATGCGGTATCACTAATCGGTGAATTGCTCATGGAGGCATCCGAGCGTATGCAGCTTGTAGTTACCACCCACTCAGATTCACTTGTTTCCGTGTTGACACAGGATCCCGAAGCGGTAATTACCTGCGAACGGTTGGGGGGATGTACAAGGTTGAGTCGACTCAACGCTGATGACTTGGCCCATTGGCTGGAAGAAGAATATGGATTGGGCGACCTGTGGCGCATGGGAGAGCTTGGGGCTAATCCATGAGAGGAGTTGCAATATATATGGAGGGTGGCGGAAACAGCAGGGATACCAAGGTCGCGCTTCGCCAAGGTATGGATGACTTCCTGGAACCGGTCAAGAAAGCAGTCCAGCAAAAAAGGTGGTATTGGAAACTGGTTCCTTGTGGAGGGCGTGTCGGGACCTACAGAAAATTTACTGAAGCCATAGGATCACAGTCGCAGAAACATCATATTGTGATCCTTCTGGTTGATGCCGAAGGTCAGGTGAACGGAGCACCCCACGAGCATTTGAAATTTCGGGATGGGTGGGCAATCAATACAGGACATCGTGCCTTCGTTCATTTGATGGCACAAACCATGGAAACATGGATTATCTCCGACCACAACGCGCTGAGCACATTTTATGGTTCAGGATTTGTGGGAAATGCACTTCCTCGAGCGCATAACCTGGAAGAAATTTCCAAGGACAGGATTGTCGAGTCCTTGTCTCTTGCTACACGCAATACAGCAAGGGGCAAATACCGCAAGATCAGGCATGCTCGCGACCTTCTGGGCAGATTGGAACTGGAAGTTGTCAAGGACAGGTGCCCACATTGCAAACGGTTTTTCACAGTATTGGAAAATAGTATCCTTGGGAACTGATAATTCTTCGCATGACAGGCAAGCCTGAAGTAGAGGTCTGAATATGCGGAAGGGTATTCACGACGATTATTGGCAGATTGCCCTGTCAGGCAAACCTGCCATTTGTGGAGTTGATAGAATATGAGGATAGTCAGGAGGCCGAGACCATGACGCTGATCTGCGGGAAACTGACCGGGATGGCTGTCGGGTCCTTCTGGTAATCGGCTATGCCAGTGAGACTATCCGGCAGAACATGGATGGAATGATCGATCATCCTGTGGACAGGGTTTTTGACAAGCCGGGATTGCCAGATGCTGAAAGTATGGTAGCCGGTCGAAAGTTTTATGGATGGGAAGTTCTGGGTCAGGGGTCTTGCAGTGTTCCAAAATTCAACACAGGGACAGTTTATTCTCCTGACAGTTCCCCGCTGACCCATACCTACTATGACTCATGATCAGGTCAGCTACAGACACTACTGCGAGTTGCGCGTGTTTGTGAATTCATTCGACATCATCTCCATCTACGACCCTGAGGGAAATGAAGAGGGGTATAGTATCTTTGCGAATCAGTTAATTGAATGATTCTTTTCTCTCAAGGCTCTGGCCCGAACCCGGCATGAGTGTCATGAAGGATTGGGTATTATCGGCATTGCGGGTCCGATGATGTGCAGGAGATTTCAATGATCAGGATCAGGAGATCCGGTATCGGTCCGCACTGGGTCGAAACCATGAATCCGGAGTGGCTCGCGAGATGGAGGACATTTGTTCTTCACATGGCAATCATCATGGCTTCGGAAGCCCGGGAGTGATGACCGACATCGTGGACAAGAAGACCCGGTCCCGGATGATGTCCGGTATCAGGGGAAAGAACACCAGGCCGGAAATGGTGTTGAGACGGGCACTGCATGCGCGTGGTCTGCGGTATCGTATCCATGTCAGGGAAATTCCAGGTCGCCCGGACATTGTCCTTCCGAAATATCGCGCAGTGGTGTTTGTCCAGGGCTGTTTCTGGCATCGCCACAAGGGTTGCCGTTTCGCGACGACTCCAGCTACTCGCACGGATTTCTGGCAGGCGAAGTTTGCGGCAAATGTTGAGCGGGACAGGGCTGCAAGGGAGGCCTTGTCGTCACTGGGATGGCGTGTGGCAATAGTCTGGGAATGTGCACTGAGAAAGTCGGATCAGGCCGAGGCTGCTGCCGATCAGGTGCATGACTGGTTGAGAACTGGCAACAAGTTCCTCGAACTCGCAGTGTAACGTCCTTGATGGACGTTACATGAATTGGCAATACCGGCAAGACTACGACCTCCATCGAGTCATATTACCTTCCACCTGTCAGGAATTGCCACCGAATGTATATCCTGAAGTGACTCGGGTGGACTCTCCGGGAGCGTGATCCGTATCAGAAGGAAATCCGGCCAGTTGATGCAGCTAGTCAGGTCATTCCACCTGAATGGGCGCTTCGATGATCTCGCCGGGACTCACTGCTGAAATCGCCCGGGCAACTTCCTGCACGTGCTTGCGAATCTCCGGCCAGTTCGCCGACAGGAGAACCCCGATACCGATGTGCCGCCCTTCCAGGTTCTGTTGATGACGGAGGCTCTGATCGGTCATTACGAGAATACCATACCCCTCCCGTTCTGCCAGGTGGAGCAGTTCCCCGTTACCCTTGTCCGACCATCCCTTTCCTGCCAGCGTATCCACGGAATGGTTCGGGAGGTGGTTCCGAAGCGGTGCAGGAGTCAGGAGTTCCCTGATCGAACAACAGCTTCAACGTGTCGGAACCGTTTTCAGGGCTTGGGCTTCGTGATTCAGCACAGCGCGCACCTGTTTCTCATCGACGCCGGGAAACCACTCGACAAACTCATCAACGGTAGCTCCACTGGCGAGATTCTCGTACAGGGCGGACAGCGGAATTCGCGTTCCGGTGAATACCCATGCGCCACTCACTTTTCCCGGCGTGTGCTCGACAGCCGGGCATGTGTCCCGGTTTGTCATATTCATGCTGCCTCATCTTGGGCACTCAACTATTATCACCTTGACACAATGGTCAATCTGCCTCGAGGATTGGCTGCTGTCCGTGACATCTATAGACACTACCTATAGTTCCCTTGCATTTCAACCGAAACCACCTGCCAATTGCCGGAATCATCCAGTACTTTTCCCGAACCCCGCGAATCGAACCACTGTCGGAACCGACAGCTGGTTCTCCCCGGGATGCTGGTGCAGTTCCATGATCTCCGGTTGCCAGTCGGGGTGCGACCACAGGGAACCTGCACGGCCACCCCAATCACCAGGGAAATCCGGAAACCCCTTCGTGCATCGCGGAACCGGCACAGGTCAGAGTGCGCAAGGTACGATTGTAGCCGGTGAAGTACCTCCTCGACATGAATATCATGTCGGAACCCTTGCGCCCAATTCCGGCACTGGTGTGGCACGAATTGCGTTTCGGCCGTTCGAGGCTGACGACAACGCGTCGCCGCAAGGTGATCGAATGGCTACATCAAGGACGCAGTGCGGATGAGTTGCCCGGTTACTGGAACATGTCCGGGGGAGGTGGCTGATTGGCTGCACGTGAGCAGACGCGACTTGACGGGGTGGGCAGGATGCTTCCCTTCATGGATGGTCAGATCGCCGCGATTGCTCCCGTCGAGGGACTGATTCTTGTGACACGAACATCGGCGACTTCCAGGCATTCGACAATCTGAGGGTTGAAAGCCGGACGTGAGGAACCGGTGTCCTGCAATCGGTTCCGGTCATCCTCCGGATTATCCCTGCTCGAGGGCGGCGACAACACGGTCTCCGAATTCTTCCGTGCTGACCAGGACTATGTCTGTCCCGGGTCGTGACAGGTCAGGGGTGGAATAGCCCGCTGCAAAGACGGACTCCATTGCCCGCCAGAGATTCTTCGCCTCTTCACGCATGTTGAAACTCATGTCCAGCATCATGGCCACGGAACCGATCATCGAGTAGGGGTTGGCGATGTTCTTGCCGGCGATATCCGGGGCCGAGCCATGGGAGGGTTCGTAGTACGCCTTTTCGGGGCCCAGGCAGGCAGACGGCATGAGTCCGAGGGACCCCAGTATTCCGCCCGCCTGATCGCTGAGAATGTCGCCGAACATGTTTTCCATCACCATCACGTCGAACTGGCCGGGGTTCAGGCAAAGCGCAGTGGCAGCGGCATCGACCAGCATGTGCCGCACTTCCACTCCAGGATAGTCCGGTGCTGTTTCCTCGATAATGTCCGTCCACAGGATACTGGACTTGAGCACGTTGCTCTTGTGGATGTTGTGGAGTTTCCGTGAGCGCTTCATGGCGGCGTCAAAGGCCGATACCACGGTTCGCTTTATCAGTCTCTCGTCATACTCGAGCACTTCCCTTGCGTAACGCAATCCCTGTTCGTTGGTGCCTACCTCCTTGCTGCCGAAATAGATTCCTCCCACGAGTTCCCGGATGATCATGATATCAATCCCGTCGCCGATGATTTCGGGCTTGAGCGGCGAGAAATGCCGCAGGCCCGGAGACAGGTAAACCGGGCGGAAATTGGCGAACGTGTCGTAGCGCTTGCGCATGGGGAGCAGTCCGCCGCGCTCTGGCTGTTCATCCACCGGTATCTGCTTCGATGCCTCGTGACTGACTCCGATGGTGCCCTTCAGTATCGCATCGGCCTGATCGCACAGTTGTACGGTTTCGTCCGGAAAGCTCTTGCCGGTTTCAAACCATGCCGTGGCCCCGAATGCACCCTCCCTGAGGTTGAACGTCACGTCGTTGCGTTCCTCGATGACCTTGAGGGCCTTGAGCCCCTGCACCATGATTTCGGGTCCTATGCCGTCGCCAGGCATTACGCAGATAGTGTATTCGTTCATTGGGAACCTCGCCTCCAGTCCGGTTTGCGTTTTTCGATGAAGGCATCGATACCCTCAACGGTTTCCTCCAGCAGCATGTTGCCGGAAATCACGTCGGTCGCGCCAAGATATGCCTCGGTTGTCTGTTGCTCGAGCTGGCGATAGAACATCTGTTTGCCCAGTGCGACGACCCGGGGAGGATGTGCAGCGATGCTGTCGGCCATGGCGCGGACAGTTCCATCAAGCAGCCCGGGTTCAACGGTGCGGTTTACCAGGCCGTACCCGGCCGCTGTTTCGGCGCTGATGAAATCCCCGGTAAGCAGCATCTCCAGGGCACGCTTGCGTGATATGTTCCTGCTCAATGCAACGGCAGGGGTTGAACAGAACAGTCCCAGTTTCACGCCGGAAACGGCAAAGGATGCCTGGGAGGATGCAACGGCCAGATCGCAACTGGCGACCAGCTGGCAGCCGGCAGCGACCGCCATGCCGTGAACCCTGGCGATAACCGGCTGGGGAATGGTGGCAAGCATCGTCATCATCTTCCCGCTTTTGCTGAACTGCCGATGGTACTGCTGCCTGCCCGGATTCCTGCGCATTTCCTTCAGGTCATGTCCCGCACAGAAAGCGTCGCCCGCTCCTGCGAGAATCACGACCCGGGTCGATTCATCCCGGGCGACCTCCTCAAGCGCTTCCAGCATCTGTTCTATCAACTCGTCAGACAGTGCATTGAACCGGCCCGGACGGTTCAGGGTCAGGGTCGTGACCCCATCTTCGTGCCCGTGCAGCAGGACCCCGGTTTCACGCATGACCAACCCTGCAGTTCCCGATCATGAGCGGGCGTTGATGACAAGGATATGCATTGCGAAGGACGTGCATGCCCCGTGTACGGCTATCTGGACTGTTCCACCATGTATTGCACGGCTGCTGCAACCTCCTCGTCCGACAGGGCCGGGTTTCCGCCTTTGGCCGGCATGACGCCCGTACTGCCCTGGAATCCCCGGATGGCATGTTCGATCAGGATTTCCATCCCCTGTGCCAGGCGCGGCGCCCATGCGGACGCATCCCCGATCCTGGGCGAACCGGCCACGCCGGATGTATGGCAGGCCACGCACGATCTGTCGTATACGGCTTCCCCGTCGATGCCGGTCGTTGTGGACGGTGCTTCCGTCCCGGCAACGGCTTCACCCCCTGGCTCGGTTGCCGGTGTGCCGGGTACTTCGAGCAGGGCCACCATGTATTCCACCGCAGCCGTGACCTGGGCATCGCTCAGGTTCGGATTGCCTCCCCGGGCGGGCATGACGCCGGATGCGCCCTGGTAGCCCTGGATGGCGTGCTCGGTGAGCATCTCCAGTCCCTGTTCAATACGGTCTTCCCAGTCATCCGGGTCTCCTGCAACCGGCGCACCGCCCACCCCATCGCCATGACAGGCTGCGCAGCTGGTGTCGTATACGGCGGGTCCGCCTGTCGGGCCGCCGGATGTTTCCGTGCCTGCCGGGGCCGATTCATCGCTGAACGTGATCCGGCCAATTGGTGAAAGCCGGGCCTCCAGGGATTCCGGTGTCCTGTGGGTCGCCTGGGCGGTAGCACACACCTGCATGCCGATTATGAACACCGTGACCAATGTCGAATACTTGCTCATCATGAATTCCGGAAAAAGATCTGATCCTGTCTGGTTACGTGAATGACGCCCCGATTGCAGAGATGACGAAGCGGAACCGATTATACCCGAAACCGGGAGGTTTCAAAGCTGTGATCAGGTCGGGTGATATATACCAAAGATGATCCATGCGAAATTTTTTCATTGCATTGTCCCAAAGGATAATTTAACGTTGGTGAAATTCTATTCCCATGGGGATAAGGGCGCCAGGCAAAGATCGATCCTGGTGACGGACGCAACCTTGGTTCCCGGCATCATGTCTTGCGTGTTTCCGGGGGGCTGGGGAATTGTCCTGGATTGTAACCATCATGCACACTATTGGGAGAAAGCGATGAGTCCAGAAGAACTGCAAGCCGCGATGGGCCAGGCCAATATGATAAATCTCGAGATTTATTATTATTGGGCGACTGCCATCATGATACTGATCCATGCCGGGTTCCTGATGTACGAAATGGGTGCATCCCGAGTCAAGCATGTGCTCGCATCCGGAACCAAGAACATACTGGCATTCGCGTTCATGATTCCGACTTTCTACATGTTCGGATGGTGGATCTACCTGGCGATGACCAATGGTTTCATGCCCGATTTCGAGGCCGGTGCCGGCGGCGTGCCCTGGGGTGACGCCATGGGACCGAACCTGCAGGACAATGCAACCGGAGTGTTCTGGGGAGCGTTTACCCTGTTTGCCTGCACGACCGCATCAATCATGTCCGGTGCGGTCATTGAACGCATCAGGATGGCCGCGTTCATCATCCTTGCAGTGTTGCTCGGTTCCGTGGTCTGGAACCTTTCGGCGTCCTGGGGCTGGCATTATGCCGGCTGGATGGTGACCAGCTGGGGGTACCACGACATGGGTGCTTCCGGGGTGGTCCACATGATCTCGGGATTTTTTGCGCTGGGCGTGCTGATCAACCTGGGGCCCAGGGTGGGCAAGTACAATGCCGACGGATCACCCAACAAGATCCGCGGGCACAGCCTGCCGATGACCGCAACCGGGCTTATGCTGATCGTGGTCGGCTTCTTTGGCTTTCTCGGTGCGTGCCTGATCTTTCCCGGCACGTCCTTGAGCTGGTCTGCCACGCAATGGGCCAATATCTACGGCATGCCGACGACACTTTCATCCATCTGCTTCAATACGCTGATGGCGGTAGCCGGCGGAATCATCGGTTGCTATACCATGACCCGGGATCCGTTCTGGATGATGTCTGGCGCCCTGTGCGGCGTGATCTCGGCCGCTGCCGGCCTGGATATCTGGTATCCGGGACTGGCCTTCTGTGTTGCTTTCGCAGGCGGTATCCTGGGACCCTGGGCCGCCGGTGTTCTGGAGCGTATGGGTATTGACGATGCGGTCGGAGCGGTTTCCGTACATGGTGTGTGCGGTGTGTGGGGGCTGCTTGCGGTCGGCATATTCATGGGAGGCTATCCGGCTCCGGGAGAAGGTATCCCGGCGATCACTTTCATGGGACAGTTCAAGGGCATGATCGTCATGCTGCTGCTGGGCTTCATCCCGGGCTACGTCGTTTCCCTGCTTTTCAGGAAACTGGGCATACTGCGCGCCAGTGAACCCGTTCAGGAAGCTGGTCTGGATGTCGAGGTCAATGCCGTGGCCTATCCTGAAGAAATCAAGAGCTGAACCTAAATACCACAGGAGAATTTCATCATGATCAACTCAAGTCCAATCGATGCCTGGGAAGGCGCTGGCGCTTTCTTTAACTTTGCAGGTAGCGGGGGAGCGATATTCTGGTTCCTTGTCATGTGTGCACTTTGCATCGTCCCGCTCGTGGTTTCCCTCAGGGCTGAAAACGCCGCTGAAGAGGAGCACGGCCGGTAGGCCCGCTGTTGGCGGCAGGTCGCAGCCCGTCTGTCCGGGTGTGCGGCCTGCGTTCCTGAACCTCAGCTTCGCACGGGACTGCGTCCTTCATGCCGTTTCCCTGCATGACACGCGTTCCGGTGGCGGCAGTCATCTGTCAGGATGGTTGCTTGCAGTAGTCGTCATCCATGCGGCAACAGGTCATGACAGGCCATGCCCAGCCAACAAGAGGTAAAAGCATTGAACACCAGCCCCGAAGAGAATTCCGCCTCGACCTATACCATGGGGTACCGCGAGAACTTCCGGATACTCCTCAGCCGAAGGAACGCCGAGAACTGCGCGGCCTATCTGCTCCCGCATCTGCAGCCCGGCCTCCGGGTTCTGGATATCGGTTGCGGACCGGGAACAATTTCAATGGGGCTCGCAAGGGCTGTGGAACCCGGAGAACTGCATGGCATCGACATCGAGGCGTCCCAGATTGACATGGCGCAGGATGCCGCGCAATCCGGCGGGCATGCCAACGCGACCTTTCATATCGGTGATGTGACTGACCTGCCTTTCGAGGACTGTTCGTTCGATGTCGTGCACTGCCATGCGGTACTCATGCATGTACCCGACACGTCGGCCGTCCTGTCCGAGGCCATGCGTGTCCTGAAACCCGGCGGACTCATTGCGAGTCGGGACATGTTTACCGAGTCCTGCTTTTTCGAGCCCGGAGATGATCTCGCTGCGGCCTGGACGACCTTTGCGAATCTCCTCCAGGGCAACGGGGGACATCCCCGGCTGGGGAAGCAGCTGAAGGGAAGTTTTCTGGACGCCGGATTTGTCGACGTGGTTGCGACCGCATCCTTCGAGCACTTCGGCACCGAAGAGGATATAGGGTTCATGCATGGTTTCGTTATCGGCTGGTTCTTTTCTCCCGAGACGGTCGGAGCGGCCATCGGGCACGGGCTGGCTAGTCAGGAGCAGTTCGACAGCTGGCGCGGCATGCTGGATGCATGGCGCACGAACCCCGACGCGTTCGGCGCCTTTTCCTGGGGAGAGGCCATCGGCCGCAAGCCGTAACATCCTCCGTCCCGGGCCGGCAGCATCTACGGATTCCGCATGGAACCCGGGTGCTTCAGCCCTGCCTTCCCAGCAGGTCCTTTTTGGCCTGGTGCATGTGTTCCACTATCATGTTGACGGCGCCGTCCATGTCCCGGCGGATGATGTGCCGCACGAGTTCCGTGTGCTGGTCGTTGTAGAAGGATATCTTCGACGGGACAAGGATGTTGTGTCTGCGCTGGTTCCACTGGGTATGGCTGCGGATGTCATTGATCCGTCGGTAAAACCACTCCAAAAGAGGATTCCGTGAACAGCTTGCCAGAGTCAGGTGGAACGCCTCATCGGCAGAGGAGAAACTGTTCGGGTCCGGATGTGCACGCACCACGTTGTCAAGAGCCTCTTCCAGACTGCGGATTTCCCGGTTGTTGGCATGCATGATGACAAGACGGACGATATGCGGTTCGATTGCAAGGCGTGCCTCAATCAGTTCCAGCGGGCTGGTTTCCTCGGCGATGTCCGCATGTTCGAACCTTGAATCGTAACAGACAAACGTGCCGCTGCCGAATCGCTTTCTGACCAGACGGGCCCTTTCGAGCTGTTCGAGCGCCGTGCGGATTGTTCCCCGGGCTACCGAATACAGTATTGCGAGGTCCCGTTCCGAGGGTAATCGCTCATTGAATACATATTCACCATTCATGATGGCCGTGCGGACCTGGTTGAATATGCCGGCCGCGCCATGGCTTACCTTGACAGTGGTATCGGACATGTTCACAAAACGGTTACATGGTCCATGTATGGTATCTGGTATGGTGCTTTTATTCAATGCCCTGTTGAAACAGCCAGGAAAATAATGTTTTAATAGTCAAGGTTTTTCCTGAAAAATAATGAATGGAGCGTCTGTCTACAGAAGTGCTGGAATACTCTGTACCAAAACAGTTCCAAAATTCATGTGTAACGAGCAAGTACCATGGCGATACCCACGCATTGTGATTATCTGATAGTTGGCGCCGGCATCCATGGCCTGAGCACGGCCTACCATCTGGCGCTGGAACTCAGGGCCCGGGACAAGGGAGACGGAAGCAGTATTCTGGTCGTCGACAAGACCGCCATCGGGGCCGGGGCCTCCGGCATTGCCTGCGGCGTGATACGGAACAACTATTTCCAGCCGGCGATGCGGGAACTGATGGCCCAGTGCGTGGAGGTCTGGGAAAGCGACCCGGAGGCTTACAGCTATCACCCGGTCGGATACATGCAGATCAGCCCGGACAGCATGTTCGAGGACGTGGCTTCCATCGCGCAGCAGCAGGAACAGATCGGCTACGAATCCGTTTTCATCGAAGGGGAAAAGGCTGCCATGAAATACATGAAGGGACTGTTCCACGACTGGCAGGCAAGAGGGATCACCTCTGTGCTGCACGAGAAAAAAGGCGGATACGCCAACAACACCCGGTCGCTTTACGGTCTCGCCGGCAAGGCGGAGTCCCTGGGTGTGCGTATACTGACAGGGCTGGAAGTCACCGGGTTCGTCTCCGA
Organism: Gammaproteobacteria bacterium; assembly: GCA_022826305.1. Lineage (GTDB taxonomy): Bacteria > Pseudomonadota > Gammaproteobacteria > Arenicellales > Poriferihabitantaceae > Poriferihabitans. The sequence continues at coordinate 21,204 of JAJDVC010000206.1, forward strand.
CCACGGGAGCAATGCCGTCAGCAAGGTGGTCACCAGCCGCGGAACCATAGAATGCGGGCATCTTGTCGTGGCGCCAGGTCCCTGGGCGAAGACGCTCTGGGACATGCTTGGGTTGCCCAGGACCGTGGATATCCGGTCCAGCGGAGAATTGCATCAGGACATCCCGATGTGGGTGTACTGGTCCCTGCAGGAAGGAACCCTGGGCGTGGATCCGGCAATGCAGAAGACCAATGATGGAAAGATGCCGCCGGTCATACACGTCGATTCCGATGCCCCCCTGTATTCCGATGTCGACGACAGCCTGATTACCGACCGGATGTGGGGAATCTATTACAAGCCGGATTTTCATTTCAACGGCATCCAGGGCGGGGCGGCTCCCTTCAGGGTGGAGACCGACCCGGACAGGGTGGCTGTTGACCCCTATGGGGTCGATTCTCCCGAGTTCATTGTCGGGCCCGAGTTCGTGCACATGTGGACGTCGGCCCTGGCCCATTGCCAGAAACGTTTCGAGAACCAGGTTCCCCATTACAACGACGAGCCGTCAGGTGGCATTGGCGCCTTTACGCCCGACAGCTTTCCGGTTTTCGACACCTTCCGGGACAACTGCTATTTCATTGCCGACTCCAATCACGGGTACAAGATGATCGGGGTCGGCAAGCTGGTTGCCGAGGAACTCATGGGGACGTGCAGTGTCCTGATGGAGCCTTTTCGCTTTTCCCGCTACAGCGAGGGGAAGCTGCATCCCGTGTCGAACAGCCCCTTCCCATGGAGCTGACAGGTCGGCCGGATAGCAGGCAGGTTCCGAAACTGTAGTAGAATCGCACCACTCATCACTCAAATCACATATCTGTCAATATCCTGGGAGAGCATTATGACGATCAATCAAACCTCTACAGACCTTGAAAGGCATGTCAATGCCACGGGTCGTGACGAACTCGTGAAGCAGGTAAGGGAAAAAATCGATGAGCTCGGCATTGAGTACATCTACTATCAGTTCATTTCCGTGACGGGCAGGATAGTCGGCAAGGGGATTCCCTCGGACCACTGGGAACGCTCCGCGGAGAAGGGATTCCAGCTGGTATACGGATCAACCGCGAACCTGTTCATCGACCGGTACGGCAACTATATCGGCTACGGTCCCGAAGCGGCCGAGCTGGTCGGTATTCCGGATCCGGAAACCTTCTGCCAGCTGCCCTGGGACAAGCGCGTCGCGCGGGTCTACTGCACCTGTTTCAGGAACCGCGAGGAAAAGGTGAATCCTGGCGGGCACCTGGATTCGGATTGTCGCGGAAACCTGCGCATCATACACGACGAGTTCAGGCAGAAGCACGGCGGGCTGCACCTGCGTGCGGGCACCGAGCCGGAAATGATGTGGCTCAAGAAGGGGGCCGACGGAAAACCCGATGGCGGATTCTCCAATCCCTACTGCTACCACATCGACCAGTTCGAATCGTTGCGGCCGGTTTCCATGCAGGTCATCACCTATGCGCGCCAGATGGGACTGGACATGATCCAGGGAGATCATGAGGATGCGCCCGGGCAGCTCGAACTGAACTGGATGTTCGACGATGTCCTGAGGAATGCCGACCGCCTGTCCACGTACCGGCAGATCTGCGCACAGGTTGCCCGCGAGAACAATCTCATCGCCTGCTTCATGAGCAAGCCCTTCATGGGTGTCTCCGCATCCGGCTGCCACCATAACGTGTCGCTGTGGAAGGACGGTGAGGCCAGAGTCAATAAACTCGGCATGAATTCGCTGCCCGGGCTTGAAGACAGCTTCAGCTACCTGGAAGGAGGCACCAATACCTTCATGCCGGATACGGATGATCCGCAGATGCCCGGCAGGATCGGGCTGCAGGCGATCGGCGGCGTCATGAACCATCTGGGTGCGCTGACCGCAATCGGCTGTTCAACGGTCAATTCCTACCGCAGGCTGTGGGATGTGGGTTTCTGGGCGCCGGTCTTTGCCGACTGGGGATTCCAGAATCGTACGACCGGCATGCGGGTGTCCGCTCCTGGCCGATTCGAGTACCGGGCGGTCGATTCCATGGTCAATCCGTATCTCATGGGCGCGGCGTTGCTCAGGGCATTCGACGACGGCATCAGCAATGATCTGGATCCCGGAACACCTGAAGAGCGCAACATCTACGAAGCCATGGAGGCGGGCAAGCAGGTGAAGAAGCTGCCGATGTCGCTGGGTGATGCGCTCAACCGGCTTGAAGCGGACGAGGTGATCCGGTCGGCCATGCCGGGAGAAATGTACAAGGTGTTCCACTGGTACAAGAACGACGAGTGGGAGAAGTTCATGGCAACGGTTACCGACTGGGACATGGAAACCTATCTGGACTGCCTGCCCTGACCTTTCAGGAATGCAGGCCGGGGACAGGCACCCCGGAATTTTCGTCGGCCTTTCATGACGAAGGGCAGGCCCGATTCAACATTCAACTGCAGGAGTTATGATTATGTGCGGTATTGCAGGGCTTATCCACAGGGGTAGCACGGCGGATATCGGCTCGGAAATGACCTCCATGCTTCAGTCCCTGAAGCACAGGGGGCCTGATTCAACCGGATTCGCGCTTTACGGTATCCCGGAAAACAACCAGCATGTCATGCGTTTCAAGGTCGCTGAGCAGGAAGACATGAAATCCGGATTTGACATCCACCGGCAGGTGGTGGAACGGCAGAAAGAAGTCGACGGCCGGCTGGAGTACCTGGGGGTCCGGATGGTTGAGCGCGGCGAGGCCACCGCGTATTCCCACCGCTACATCTTCAGTTATGACGGCGACATGCGGAACCTTGCCGACTATGTCGAGGACATAGAGGGGGTGGAGATTCTTTCCATCGGCCACGGTCTTGAACTGGTCAAGGATCTCGGCGATGCCGCCACGGTATCGCAACAGTACGATCTGGACGGTTTCAGGGGAACCCATGCCATCGGACACACCCGCATGGCGACGGAATCGGATGTCGATATACGCTCGGCGCATCCGTACTGGGCCTATCCCTTCAGCGACGTTTCGGTCGTGCACAACGGACAGCTGACCAACTACTGGACGCTGCGCCGGGAGATGGAGCGTCGCGGGCACCGGTTCATGTCCAATTGCGACTCGGAACTGATTGCGGTGTACATTGCGGACCGTATCGGCGATGGAGAGGATCTCGAGGCAGCCATGGTGCGCTCGGTCGATGAACTGGATGGCGTATTCACCTATCTTGTGGCCACTTCCGACAGGCTGGGAATGGCCAAGGATGTCATGGCCGCCAAGCCGATGGTGCTGTATGAAAGCGATGAATTCGTCGGACTGGCATCGGAAGAGGTTGCTATCCGCAGCGTCTTTCCGAAGGAAATCGAAACCTGGGATCCGTATCACGGGGAGGTAAAGGTATGGCAAGCCTAGATCACAAGTCCCATGATATGGGCCTGCATGCCGAGCAGCTTGCCGGCAGGACCCAGCAGCGCTTTTTCAGCGCGACCGAAGAAGAGAACTTCACCTATCCATGGTCGCACGAGGTCGATTTTCGTCTGGCCGAGGAATTCGATGCCGACACCATGACCGCCACGGAGATCAATCTGAAGATTCGTGAACTCATGCAAAACGGCGTGGGAACCATCACGGTCAGGAATCCCAGGGCACGGCACGGGGTCGGGGTAGGCATACTCAACCGCCTCAACCTGAAGTTCGAAGGTAGCCTGGGCTACTTCGGATGCGGACTGGTCGACGGACCGAATATCCATATCACCGGGCGCGTCGGCTGGTCATGTGCGGAAAACATGATGGCCGGAACCGTCGTGATCGACCATAACGCCGGGTCCACGTTCGGGGCAGCCATTCGCGGCGGCGACCTGGTCTGCCGCGGGGATGTCGGTTCCAGGACCGGCATCGACCAGAAGGGTGGAACGATCCTCATCGGCGGGCGCACCGGCGCCTTTTCCGGGTTCATGATGCAAAGGGGCCGGATGATCGTCTGCGGCGATGCAGGCAAGAATCTGGGTGATTCCATGTATGACGGCACCATCTACGTGGGCGGTGAAGTCGAGGATCTGGGCGTGGATTGCGTGCCGGGCGAGATGACTGACATCGAACTCGACTGGCTGACCGCCAAGCTCGGCATGTACGACATGGAGCCGGCATGCGGTATTGCAAACATGAAGAAGTTCGTGGCGGGCAAGCAGTTGTGGAACTACGACAACCTGGAGCCTTCAGAAAAGAAGCTGGTGCTGTGAGCCCGAATCGAACAGAGGAACGTGGAAATGTCTAAAGCAAACAGAGATGTCAATCGTCTGGGCAAGAGTTTTATCTTTCCGCCGGAAGTGATTGATGATATTCACATCAAGTCGGAGCTCGGCCGATACCGTATGCGGGGATTCTCGCTGTTCAAGAAGATACCGACATGGGACGACCTGACCTTCATGCCCGGCACCCTGACGCGCTTCGTTATCGAGGGATACCGGGAAAAGTGCCTGACCGAAACGGTCATCGGTCCCAAGGCCAAGCGCCCCCTGGTACTGGATATTCCGGTATATGTGACCGGCATGAGCTTCGGCGCCCTGTCCTACGAGGCGAAGACTGCGCTGGCCCGGGGTGCAACCATGGCGGGTACCGCTACCTGCTCGGGCGAGGGCGGCATGATTCCCGACGAGCGTCGCTATTCCGAGAAATGGATGTACCAGTGCATCCAGTCGCGGTACGGCTTCAACCCGAACCATCTGCGCCTTGCAGACTGTGTCGAGTTCTTCATCGGACAGGGATGCAAGGTCGGCCTGGGCGGTCACCTGATGGGGCAGAAGGTAACCGACCAGGTTGCAGAAATGCGCTCGCTTCCGGCCGGGATCGATCAGCGGTCTCCCGCCCGCCATCCGGACTGGCTTGGACCGGATGACCTTGCCCTGAAGATCAACGAGATCCGCGAGGCCACCAATGGTGAAATCCCCATCCAGCTCAAGCTGGGTGCGGCGCGCGTCTACGACGATGTCCGCATGGCGGCCAAGACCGGACCCGATTCCATCTACATTGACGGCATGGAAGGTGGCACAGGAGCCGGTCCGCACCTGGCGACCGAGGAAACGGGTGTGCCCGGTATCGCCGCCATCCGGCAGGCTCGCAGGGCCATCGAGGACGTGGGCAAGTCGGACGAGATTTCCCTGGTTTACGCAGGTGGAATCCGCAACGGCGGAGATGTCGCCAAGGCGATAGCGCTGGGCGCTGACGCAGTGGCTATCGGCCATTCCGTGCTGATGGCCCTGAACTGCAACAAGGCCATTCCGGAAGCGGATTTCGAAAAGGAGATGGGCGTCGAGGCGGGCTATTGCTATCACTGCCATACGGGTCGCTGCCCGGTCGGGGTCGCAACACAGGATCCGGTGCTGAGGAAACGCCTCAATCCTGACGAAGCGGCGGAACGGGTGTACAACTTCCTGCATACGCTGACCATAGAGGCGCAGATGCTTGCCAGGGCATGCGGAAAGACCAATATCCATTCGCTGGAACCCGAGGATCTGGCTGCATTGACCATGGAGGCATCCGCCCTGGCCCAGGTTCCCCTGGCCGGTACACAGCACACCGTCGGCTGTCCCGACATGACCCGATTCTAGATGAGGTTTGCCAATGAATGACATAAACAAGTATCTTGAGACGGACGGCCTGGACACGGACCGCGAGAAGGATATCGGGCAGCATATCGGCTACCGCTATGACGTCAACCTCGTTCCGGACATGAGCCGATGTACGGATTTCCTCAGGAAGTACATGGACGTAATGGGTTGGTCGGACCTGAACTGGCTGGAAGATGTTCACATGGGTTACGAGGAGGGCAATGCTGCCGTTTTCGACCGGAACATCAATGGATGGGTAACCGTTCCCGACGATATCGACCTGCCGGACAACCAGCAGGACCGGGACATGATCGCACGGGAACTGCTCATCAAGTTCCAGATGTCCTCGTCGCATCCAATGGTTGATCTCATGAATGCCTACAGGAAGTTCTGATCGCCGTGAAACGTCGATTGCAGGGCGCTTCTGAAGAGTCTGCAATCGGCAATCGGTATTGTTGCCGGTTTTGCGTCGCTCGGCCAGCTGGACCGATTCGGCACATTGCCGGCTTGTGTCGTGCTGGTCGAATATGTGCCGATGCCTTCTGCTACCCGTGGTAAGATGGCATCCATGCCGAAGAGCAATCATGGCCCGATGGCCCGCAAGGCTGACAGGCTGAGAAACATCGCCATCGTCGCCCATGTGGATCATGGCAAGACGACACTGGTGGACAGGCTGCTCCAGCAGTCCGGGAGTCTTTCGGGGACGGGCCAGATGCCGGAACGCATCATGGACTCCCATGACCTGGAAAGGGAGCGGGGGATAACCATCGTTTCCAAGAACACGGCGCTTGACTGGCAGGGTTACCGCATCAATATCGTGGATACCCCGGGTCATGCCGATTTCGGCGGCGAGGTGGAACGGGTGCTGTCCATGGTGGATTCGGTACTGCTGCTGGTAGATGCCGTCGAGGGACCTTTGCCGCAGACCCGCTTTGTTACCGGGAAGGCGTTTGCCATGGGATTCTGCCCGATTGTCGTGATCAACAAGGTGGACCGCGCCGGCGCGCGCCCTGACTGGGTACTTGACAGTACGTTCGACCTGTTCGACCATCTCGGGGCAAGTGCGGGGCAGCTGGATTTTCCCGTCGTGTACGCTTCGGCCCTGAGAGGATATGCGGGCCTGGATGCAGGGATCCGGGACGGGGACATGTCTGCCCTGTTCCAGACAATCGTCGATCATGTCCCGCCCCCGGACGTGGACCCTGACGGTCCCTTCCAGCTCCAGGTCAGTTCGCTCGACTACAACAGTTACGTCGGGGTCATCGGGATCGGCAGGATCGCCCGGGGCAGTATCCGGGCGAATGCCCCGGTCGTGACCGTCAGGCAGCCCGACCACGACAGGCGCTCCGGGAGGATCCTGCAGATCCTGGGGTTCCAGGGACTTGAGCGGGTAACGCTGGAAGAGGCCGAGGCAGGAGACATCATCGGGTTTTCCGGTATCGAGGGACTGGGTATTTCAGATACGGTCTGCCACCCGGATCATCCGGAAGGTCTGCCGCGGCTCACGGTTGACGAGCCCACCATCAGCATGATCATCCAGGTCAATGATTCCCCGCTTGCCGGGCGGGACGGAAAATTCCTGACCAGCCGGCAACTGAGCGAGCGCCTGCACCGCGAGACATTGCACAACGTGGCGCTCAGGGTCTCGGATACCGTCGATCCGAATCGGTTTCTTGTCTCCGGGCGCGGCGTGCTGCATCTCGGCATACTGCTTGAAAGCATGCGACGCGAGGGATACGAGTTCGGTGTATCGCGGCCCGAAGTGATTGTCCGCAACATCGACGGCAGTTCCAGGGAACCGTATGAACAGCTGACGGTCGATGTGGCGCAGGAATACCAGGGGCAGATCATGGAAATACTGGGCCAGCGGCGCGGTGAACTCAAGTCCATGTTGCCGGACGGAAAGGGGCGTGTACGCCTTGAATACGTGATTCCGGCGCGCGGGCTGATCGGATTCCAGGGTGAGTTCATGACGGCCGCTTCCGGCACGGGTCAGTTCTTCCATGTCTTTGACCATTATGGCCCGATACAGCAGGGCGCCGTTGCCCTGCGGACCAACGGCGCCCTGATTTCGAACGGTACGGGGCAGGCCCTGCCGTATGCCCTGTTCAATCTGCAGGAGCGGGGCCGCCTGCTCATCGGCCCCGGCGAGGCAGTGTATGAAGGCATGGTCATTGGCCTGCATTCACGGGAGAACGATCTCGTGGTCAATCCCCTGAGAGCCAAGCAGCTTACGAACATCCGCGCAGCCGGGAAGGATGAGAACATCCTGCTGTCACCCGCCTGGCGGTTGTCTCTGGAGCGGGCGCTGGAAATGATCCGGGACGATGAACTGATCGAGGCGACTCCCTCGACGCTACGGATTCGCAAGAAGCTGCTGCTCGAACACGAGCGCAGACGCCACAACCGCCTGCAGGCATGACCGCTCTACAGGATTTCCAGGGCAGGGGGGCAGGCCAATCGGTGGTCGGGAAATTTGCTAGAATTCGGGCATTCACCGCCCGACGGAGATACCACTTGGTGCGCGGATGGATGCTCCACGATTGCGGTTACGCTTGCATATTGACAACTTTCTCCGGACATGACGCCTGAAGATCTCAAATACAGGTTCATGGGATGGCAGTGCCGGATCAGGCAATATTCGGTCCGCAAGAACGGGGGAAGACCCACGGCCGGAATGCGCCCTGTCCTGACGGTAAG